>JAQYOA010000018.1 GCA_028727605.1 Lachnospiraceae bacterium | reverse complement strand
CATTTTTGAAACAGATGGGAGTATCTGTTTTATTGTTATGCAAAAAAATGTTTTTTGAGAAAAAGAAAGAACTGACCACTTTTTTCACGCTAGTCAGTTCTTTTCAATTTTCTTTTTTTAGTCATTATCTAAATGACATTGATCATACCCCTGCTCCTCTTCAATCGGACTGATACATCCACCCATTGCGGAAGCTGCTGCTACAGAGGATCCAGAAAGCGCTCCGAAGAGCATATTGCCAAGAATGTTTGCTTGAGCTAAGTTTCCAGGAAGCCTTCCAACAAACAACTGAGCAAAATTAATCAGACGCTTCGCAATACCTCCAGTATTCATGATGTTTCCGGCAAGAATAAAAAGCGGAACAGCTAGCAGGGAAAAACTTTCAATGCCGGAGTTCATCTTCTGCATCGTGATAAAAGTAATCTGATCCCAGGAAAGGCTACTCATTGCAGTAATGATAGATGAAATAATAATGCTGACAGAAATCGGAACACCCATAAAAAGAAGAATACCGAAAACGACAAACAAAATAATAGTTATAAGTACGATATTCATTTCTTATCCTCCTTATTCGACTTTAATGCCTGTAATATCTTCATAAATATTGATGACCTGAGCTATGATGATAAAGATGCCTGAAATCGGTGCTATAGAGTAAACCAGCGCTCTTGAAATTCCAAGGAGCGCAGAGAATTCCGCTTTTGCGGAAACTGCAAGCTTGAACCCACCGATGGTAATAACCAAAAAAGCCAATGCCAGAATCAGAACATCAATGATAATGCTAAATACTTTGTAAGGAGTCCCCTTTAACTTACTCTTAATCAGAGTCAATGCCATATGGTCTCTGGTGGAAAATGCGTAGGCAGCTCCGATAAATCCATTCCACATCAGAGCATATTTTACTAATTCTTCAGTAAATGCTGCCGGAGATCCCAAAATGTACCGGGTAAATACCTGCCACAGTACCAGACAGGTCATAAAGATCAGAAGAGCTGAACAACAGATAGCCAGCACTTTATTCATATATTTTTTTATAGTTCCTAATGCCTTTTCCATATCTTTATTTCTCCTCTCTAACCTGATCGATCATATCAAGCATATCAGAAACGCCCGAATACTCCTCCCGATATTCTTCTACCAAATCTGCAGTTGCTTCACGGAAGGCCTCCTTATCTACATCATATACAAATTCTACCCCCATAGCCTGTGCATCAATGACTGCCTGGCTGATGGATTCTTCCCACATTACCTTGTGTGCTTCCGTTGCATTCTGTGCACATTCCAGAATGATTTCCCTATCTTCTTCGGAAATATTCTTCCATACCTTTGCAGACATTACCATGATATCGGGAATCATTGCATGTTGGTCTACCGAATATACCTTACAGACTTCTCCATGTTTACCAATGGAAAGTGCGGTTTCATTGTTCTCAGAGCCGTCAATGATACCAGTAGTCAAGGCAGTATATACATCCGAAATGGACATAGCTACCGGTGTTCCACCAAGAGCAGTCAACATATCCGTCTGAGACTTCATATCCTGTACACGAATCTTCAGCCCTTTCAGATCATCCGGAGTACGGATAGCTTTATCTTTTGTATAAAAAGAGCGGGATCCAGAAGTGAAATAGGTTAAAGCAACGAACCCGTCCTCCTCTGTGGACAGGAAGAAATCTCTTATCTCATCGGAATCCATAACATTATAGAAATCCTCTTCATCATCAAATACATAGGGAAGCCCAAACGTATTATAAGCTTCATTATAAGTTGCAAGCCCCGGCGCCGCAACCTTAGTCATGCCAATGACGCCCGCCTGTATCTGCTCTAAGAATTCGTTCTCGGAACCGAGCTGTCCGTTCGGATAAATCTTGATGACGATACGTCCATCCGTCTTTTCAGTAACTTCATCCGCAAACTGTTGAATGGCAACACTTACGGTATGGGCTTCAGAAAGACTATGTGCCAAAGTCAGCACCAGCGGATTCTCTGCCGTATATTCAGCGCTTGACTCAGCATAGTTTGTCGAACCTGAAGTTGACTTGCAGCCGGTAAGCATTAAAGAAAGAAGCAGTACAAAGGAAAACATTAATGCTGTTATTTTTCTCATAATTAATTCCTCCATTACATTCCAAGCATATCAAAAACCTCGAACGAAATCATCACCTGATGATCCTCCTTCGGATTCGGATACTTCACCTGTACGGACTTCTTACTCTGGCTGTAGTACCATCCGTTTGTTGCTTTTTCAAATTTCTTTCTATGTAGATAATGCGGTACCTCTACGCCGTCAATCTGTACATAAAAAGGTGCTTTTTCTCTATGGATCACATCAAGATACATTGTATCAATCGTATTGGTATAGTTTCCTTCATAGTGGAAATCAATATAAGTCTTTATTCCGGCCTTTACCTGAATTTCGGTTTTCAAGTATTCACCATCTTTGTAATTGTTCGTCTTTCCATCATCGTCATACATTGTAAAGGAAGAATCCACATCTGGCGCAAGCAACAACTGCAGACCTGTCACGGACTCATGCATCAGATTATGAAGTTGATTCTCTGCCATTGGAATGATCGCACCACTCTTGACATACAGTGGAATGGAGCTGATATCTACCGGCACCTCGATCGTCTGCCCTGCTGCATATTCATCTCTCGTGTAAAAATCATAGAAGCAGATATTCTTGTCCCCAGTTTCCGGAAGGTAGATACTTCGAGTCTTTGCACCTTTTTCCACAACATTAGCCACCAGCAGAGAATCACCCCACATAAAGTTCACACCTTCGTTGTAGGTCTTCGGATCGTTCTGAAATGCCATGAACATAGGCTCCATGATTGGCAGGCCTGTCTGATTCGCTCTGTAACCTAAGGAGTACAGGTAAGGAATCATGCGGTAACGGAATCGGATAGCATCACAGATATACTGCTTTTTGTCGGTATACATCCATGGTTCGGTAACGGTGTTGTCTGTATTGGTAGAATGGATAGAAAACCGCGGCATAAAGATGCCATTCTGCACCCAGCGAACGAATAATTCCGGCTCCGGAGACACTCCAAAGAAACCTCCTACATCACAGCCGTGGTTTGCCACACCGGATAAGCCCATTCCTAAAATAGTTGCAATATTGTATTTTAGTGCTTCCCAACAAGTCAGGTTGTCTCCTGCCCATACCTGTGCATAGCGCTGGATACCGGCATGACCAGAACGACATACAGAGAAAGGACGAACAGTCGGATCATATTCCATAACTGCTTCATTAGAGAGCTGACACATCAAGTTACTCATGACCGATTTCATGGTACCGATAGTACTTCCTTTTCCCTCAAAGCAAACTCTGGCATCTTTGTCTACCATGGAATCATATTCACAGTTATCGTTCCATACAGACTGACAGCCGTATTGGATTAATCCCTCTTTCAAATACTCTTTCCAGTATCTCCGATTTTCTTCCTTGGTGAAATCCACAAAGATTCCATCACCTCCCCACCAAGTTCCGATGCCCGGCTCATCTTTTGTGCTATCCAGAACAAACATATCCTTCTGCTTCATTTCTTCCAACAATGGATGTACCAGCAACATCCCCGGCTTTACATTCGGGGAAACTATAATTCCCTGATTCTTCATCTTTTCAAACCATTCGGTTGGATTCTTGAAACGCTTATTGTTCCATGTAAAACAACATCTCTTGATCCCCTGCTCGGTCTCAATGGCACAATAGCCCGAGGAGAGCTGAAAACCATCTATCGGAATCCCCTCCTCCTTGTTAGTATCAACGAATTCCAAAATAGCATCATCACAATTTTCCGGCAGTTCCGGGTAATACATAGAACTTCCCAGGTATCCGAATGCAGATTTCGGAAGCAATGCAGACTTGCCGGTCAGATCCGTATATCGCTCTATGACTTCTCCGATAGAAGGACCTGCTATCAGAAAGAGATCCACATCTCCCGCATCTGCACGAAAAGAAGAATAACGGTGCCAGTAGTTTCTTTTCTCACGCCCCATGTTAAAATCACATTCTGCTGTACTGTGATAGAAATAACCAACTGCTTTTTTCGTGCTGCCCTGCAGTTTGATATAGAATGGGATGTGCTTGTAAAGAGAATCCGTTTCTCTCGGATTATATCCCATGGCATCTCCAGGAGCCATATTCATGTATTTTTCTGCTTTATTAATTTCCCCGCCCTTTTCACCAAAACCATAGAAATAATCATCGTTTTCGATTTGGCTTGTGTGAATTCTGCGCTTGTTGGAATCCTCCCGATAAGCCAAGTCTACAATATCGGCATGGATCATTGTTCCCTCTGCATCATATACACAGATACGAAAAGGATCTTTTTCCACTTCTACGCGCAACTTATTTCCTGTGATAACGGCTTTCTTTTCACCGTCCTCCAGTGAAGAAGCTGCCACGTTAATCCGCCTGCGGTAATTTTTCATCAGCGCATCGGTACGAGACTCCCATGCAGTCATTACCAGACTGTAAGAGGCCTCATCCCAATCCCCATCAAAACCAGCCCGGATACGGATAATATCGTCAGTGAGGAACCATAACCGAATCTCAACTGCATCAGTAGTTATTGAATAATAATTATCCCGATCAATTACTGTACTCGCCTTATAACATACTCTCATGTGCCTTCTCCTTTTTTATATTTAATTTCTTTATGCTTATATCATAACCCCCCACAAGTGCAATCACTATACAATTTATGTCCATTTTCTTCATTTTTTTTACATATCCTGCACCTATCTGGTAGACAATCTAATATGATTAGTTATATAATTTAATCATAATTTTCATTTAGAATATCAATTTGAATAATAGAAAGGAAAAGTTATGATTGATACAGCACAGAACATCATGGCTGAAGGCTCGTCCGTTGCCGTTGCCCAGGTATCAGGGGTGAATGACAATATGTCCCAGTCACATTTCCATGATTATTTTGAAATGTATTTTTTAGACAGTGGAGAACGCTTTCATCTGATGGATGATAAGTTATTTAAGATTCAGACTGGAGACTGCATTATCTTCCCTCCTCAGACCATGCATCGATCTTATGGGAATACAGATGTCTCCTTTTCAAGAGTTGTATTATATTTTCGTCCTGAAATCATCACTTCCGAGGAACTGCTTAACAGACTGCTCCACAGCAAATCGGTTTATCGTCCGGACTCTCAAGGACTACACCAGCTCCGCCGACTGATCTATAGTATGCTGAGGGAACAGGACTCCCATTATGACTGTCACGCAGAATACATGCAGGCTCTGGTGAATTTAATTATGGTTACTATTCTGCGCATGAATCAGGAAAATACCGGCATCATCCGCGAGACCCGTATCACTCGCGTCATCCAGTACATCCACAATCACTATGCCGAGGATATCACACTGGCTGATCTGTCCAGACAATTCTACGTCAGTGAATATTATTTGTGTCGGGAATTCAAAAAAAACACCAACCGCACCATCGTAGAATACATCCGGCGCACCCGCATTATGAACGCCCAGCGTCTCTTTATGGAAACAGATAAAAACGTCACTGAAGTGGCTCGCGAAACTGGCTTCTCTAATCTGACTCACTTCAACCGTGTCTTCCGGGATATTCTGGGTGTCACTCCCTCCCATTACCACAAGCAGTGCCAGGAACTTCATCGATAAAACATGCAAAAAAGAGGCTGAAACAACATGTTTGCTTAAGATTCATAATTGTATTCAACTATCCTTTTGAGGAAGTCATATCGTTCCAGAAACGAACCGCTTCTTCCAGCCAACCTTCCACCTCTAACCCATTTTCCAATCCAAAGCTGTGGCCTCCCGCACGGCCAATTCGGGTAATGTGTGGAACCTGCATTTCCGTAAAGCAGTGATCAAGACACAAGGTACTTTCCACACCTACGATTTTGTCATCACGATTGCAGACCAGATAAACCGGTGGATAGCTTTCATCAATATATTCCTGGATCTGGTATGGCTCCAAACTCTCAAGAGTGAACTGTGGTCCTCCCATCTTTCGCAGAAAGACCGCACTGTCTTCCTTTGCTGGATTGGAATTCTTTAGAGTCTTCCACGTCTGGTACCATTCCTTAAATAGACAGGCAGTATAGCCCAGAAATACCATCTCTGGTTTCGGAACGCCCTGTTGCTGCCATCCCAGGTTCCGGATACCAATTTCCTGCGCCAGAATGGCACCTGCGGAAAATCCACCCAGAATGTAACGCCCCGAAAGAACATGAAAATCCGTCGCCCTTGCTTCTATGTATCGGATTGCTTCATACATATCCTCCAACGCCTTATTCATAACCGGTTCTTGCTTAGTACGATAAAATAATACAAAAGCTGAATAACCAAGCTCGTTGATTTTTGCTGCAATGGCCTGTCCTTCAATCAGTCCCCATTGTCGATTTAAAGCCCCACCCGGAATAATCAGAAAGTAAGGCCGATTTTCAACCGGTCCGGGAAAATGGAGCAAACAGACATTTTTCTTGTCCCAATTGGCCATTCGCTCCTCATCTCCGTAAATATAATGAATGTATTCCTCTCCGTCTGATGCCAGCTCCTGCATACGATGAAGTGCTTTTTCAATACCTGTTGTCTCATATCCATAAACGGATAATTGATTGTTCCAATGATCCGGCGTCATATCCGTAAAAATATAATCCGCAAACTCACCATACTGACCAGAACGGATGATATCGCCAACCGTTAAATCCGGAGTTATTTCAATCATTTTTTTTGAATATGGATTAAGAACCTCTTTTGCTATTTTTTTAGGCATTGTTTTTCTCTCCCTACAACCAGTTCAAGATATGTTGAACATAAGTATCCCAAAAATTCCAATCATGACCGCCTTCTCCTTCTTCAAAGGTCAAATCTGCACCTCTTTTTTTCATTTCATCCCGAATCATGCAGTTTGCTTGATATAAAAAATCAGAAGTACCACAGGCCTGGTACAACACCGGTACAAGTCCATTGGCAGCATCTCGGTCATATAACGCCAGCAGATCATTAGAAGTCCCTTCCAAATGCATCGGATCATCGAAGGAATCCCATACCGGGAACGGATTATCTTCGGCGGAACTTTCTGCCGTACTACGAATCAGATTTACAATATCCAGCGCACCGGACAAGCTGGCAGCCTTGCTGTATAACTTCGGATATTTCAGTGCCAGATACCAGGCACCATATCCTCCCATGGAGAAACCTGCGATATAAGTTTTTTCTCGATCCTTTGACACCGGAAATACATTCCGGATGAAAGTGGGCAGTTCCTCCGCGAAAAAGGACTCATATTTCTTACCACTTTTCATATTCTGGTAGAATGAATTTTCTGCCGAAGCCATAACTACTACAATACCCTTTTCCTGTGCATATCGATCAATATTACTGTAACGAATCCATGAAAAAGCATCTCCATAAGCACCATGAAGCAGATATAACACCGGAAGTCCTGCCTCATAATCATATTTCTCACCGTGATTCATCTGAACAATCTGTTCACTGCTACCCGGCGTGGGAACAAATACATTCAGGGTTACATTGCTTTTCATAGAAAAGCTGTAGTAATGAGTTTCCATTAATGCCATATACGTTTCTCCTTCTATAATAAATAATATTGATTTTGTTCTTCTTCTCTTGTTTCCATTCTTATGCTATCAAAAGAGAGACCGCAACCGCTATACAATTTTTGCCTGTTATAAACAATAATTTTACATATCTTGCTCGCGATTCCACGATTATTCGAATTCTTGCATAGATATCCAGCTCCGGTTCTTCAAATTCTGTAATCTCAATCATATTTGCCATTCATTTTTCTCCTTGCTAATGTACATATAACAGTTTTCTAAATTTCTTCAACATTTCCGGATAATTTCTATATTTATTACACGCAAAAAGACTTTAAAATCCAACGGGAAATATCATTCCTATTCAGAGTATATTTTGGAAGTTTCAAGTTAAAATATATAAGAAAAGGGGTAAAATAGCATGAACAGAAATTTTTCAAAACGAATGCAAGAGAAATTAAGTCAATTAAAAAGCTCAAATGAGCCACAGCCGATCAGAAATGATGGAGTCGATGCATTAGATTTGGGACCCAGAAATCCAATGCATGCAGGACAACTTCCGGATACTTTAGTGCCCCCGGCTACTGATTTTGGATTACTTCCAAATTTAAAATTTTCATTCGCAGATGCGCACATGACTTTAAAATCGGGGGATGGTCCCGCGAAATAACCATCAGAGAAATACCGGTTGATAAAACCTTGGCCATTATAAATATGAATCTCTCTCCAGGTGTCAGAGAAATGCATAGTCACCTGCAATCCGAGTGGAGATGTGTGCTCAATGGTGGTGCAAGAATGGATTTTTCCGGCTAATATTCCCCACTCTATACAATCTCTGCATGAAGGCTGCGAATTTCTAATAATCTTTGATAAAGGCGATACCGACCACATAGAATCGTAAACGGTCGAGTCTCCATATGGAGTTGTTCCAAACTCAAAAATAGCACATATCGATACAAAACAAAGAACAGCCACAACGCTGATAAATACTGGCGTTATGGCTGTTTTACAGTTTTACAGTTTTCCAAGTGTCAAAGATGGGATCTTATCACAGAATTTTCAAACACGCAACGCTTTTACCATTCGCCATCGGCGATCAGCCGCATCATTTCTCACTCTGACGTACAGCCTCTTTCATCATTCGCACATACGCATAGATATGCTGTTCGGCATGTGCTCCGTACTTGGCAATCATTTTGACAATTGCGCTCCCCACAATGACACCATCCGCCATACCGGCGATTTTTCCTGCCTGTTCTGTGGTATTAATTCCAAATCCAACGGCAATCGGCACATCCGTCACGCTGCGGATTGCATCAATCATCGATTTGAGATCCGTTTTAATCTCACTTCTCATTCCCGTAACGCCCATGGATGATACAAGATAAATAAATCCTTCGGCATCGGAAGCAATCTTCTGGATTCTCTGTTCTGAGGTGGGAGCAATCAGAGAAATAACATCAACTCCATGCGCTCTCGCAATTTCCAGGAGTTCTCCCTTTTCCTCATACGGCAGATCCGGAATGATAATTCCGTTGATTCCGACTTCCTCACAGCGGGCAAAAAAACGCTCATATCCATAGTGAAATACCGGATTCAGGTAAGTCATAAACACCAGCGGAATCTGCGTTTTGCTTCTCACAGATGTTACCATTTCGAAGATCCCGTCTGTCGTTGTTCCACCTTTCAGAGCGCGCAGATCCGCTTCCTGGATTACGACTCCTTCTGCGATCGGATCAGAGAAGGGAATTCCGATCTCAATCAGGTCCGCTCCTGCCTTTTCCAGCTCCAGAATATAGTCCTCTGTTTTCTCCAGACTCGGGTCACCGGCTGTCAGAAACGGAATAAATGCTTTTCCATTTGCAAATGCGTCTGTTACTTTACTCATGAAGATCCCTCCCTCTATATCTTGCGATTGCCGCTACATCCTTATCGCCTCGTCCGGAAAGACAGATGATAATTGAATCCTCCGGGCTAAATTCCTTCGCAATTTTAATGGCATGAGCCACTGCATGTGCACTTTCAATGGCGCAGATGATTCCTTCTGTTTTTGCCAGATATTCAAACGCAGCTACAGCCTCATCATCCGTCACCGGAACGTATTCCGCTCTTCCGATGTCATGCAGATAAGCATGTTCGGGACCGATTCCCGGATAGTCCAGACCCGCAGAGATCGAATAAACCGGTGCAATCTGTCCGTATTCATCCTGACAGAAATAAGACTTCATTCCATGAAATACTCCCAGTGTTCCCGTGGCAATCGTGGCAGCGGTTTCTGCCGTGTGTACTCCACGGCCGGCTGCTTCACAGCCAATCAGGCGCACCTCCGGATCATTGATAAAATTATAAAACATGCCCATCGCATTGCTGCCTCCGCCCACACAGGCCATAACAGCTTTGGGAAGTTTTCCTTCCTTTTCCAGGATCTGCTCCCTTGCCTCACGGCTGATCACAGACTGAAAATCCCGGACAATCGTCGGAAACGGGTGCGGTCCCATCACAGATCCCAGCACATAATGGGTGTCTTCCACACGGGAAGCCCACTCTCTCATTGCTTCATTTACTGCATCTTTCAAGGTCATGGTTCCCGTGGTTACAGCATGGACTTTTGCTCCCAGAAGTTCCATACGGTACACATTCAAAGCCTGCCGCTCTGTGTCCTCTTTTCCCATGAAAATCTCGCATTCCATACCCATAAGTGCAGCCGCTGTCGCTGTTGCAACGCCGTGCTGTCCTGCTCCGGTTTCTGCAATAATCCGGGTTTTACCCATCTTCTTTGCAAGCAGACACTGGCCCAGTACATTGTTGATTTTATGGGATCCTGTATGATTCAGATCCTCCCGTTTCAAATAAATCCTGGCTCCTCCCAGATCTTTTGTCATTTTCTCCGCATAGTAAAGAAGTGACGGACGCCCTGCATAATTTCTCATCAGTTCATCCAGTTCCCGACAAAATTCCGGGTCATTTTTATAATAATTATATTGTTTTTCCAGATTGATCACTTCATTCATCAGAGTTTCCGGCACATACTGCCCTCCATGAATCCCAAATCTTCCGTCAGACATTTCTGATCCTCCTTACGCAATCCTGTATTTTGTGATAATCTTTATATCCATCGGTTTCCACACCGCTGCTGATATCCACGCCGAACGGATGGACATCGGCAATTGCTTTTTCTATATTTTCCGGGCCCAGACCTCCTGCAAGAAAAAACGGCCGCTTCATATTCTGTACAAGTGTCCAGTCAAATGCGGTTCCCGTTCCCCCTTTCCCATGATCCAGGAGGATGTAATCTGCCGTACTTTCGCAGGCCCTTTTTACATCGTCCGCGTTTCTGACCGAAAATGCCTTGATAATCGGCTGTCCGGTCTGAAGCCGCAGATTATGCAGATAAATTTCGTCCTCACTGCCGTGCAGCTGTGCCACATCAATGATTCCCGATTCCAGATATCCTGCAACTACCGGTGCCAGTTCATTGACGAAAACACCCACTGCCTGAATATCCGGATCCAGTTTCTGCCTCAGCGTTAACGCATGCTCTTTTGAAATCCTGCGGCGGCTTTTTGCGAATACGAATCCAACGTAATCCGGTTTTATCTCATTCACATAATCTATGTCACACAGTCTGGAAAGACCGCAGATCTTAATCTTTGTTTTTTCCTTCATTTGTGATATTCCCCTCCCGGATCCTTCCCGCACAGCGAAGACAGTCTTTTCAATTCTTCTTTTTTGTTTTGGCTGCGCATCAGTGTTTCTCCAATCAGCACCGCATCGGTACCGTTCCGGTACAGTCGTTCCACGTCCGCAGGTGTCCGGATTCCGCTCTCGGAAACTGCAAGAATTCCTTCCGGAATCCTGCTACGGAGACGTTCACTGTTGTTGATATCCACCGTGAAATCTTTCAGATTTCGGTTGTTGACTCCGATCATTCTTGCTCCGGCCATCACGGCCCGGTCAATCTCTTTCGCCGTATGTGCCTCCACAAGCGCGGAGAGCCCCAGGGAATGTGCGATTTCCAGATACTCCTTCAGCTGTCCGTCGGACAGCAGAGAGCAAATCAGAAGGACTGCCGATGCTCCCAGCAGCTTCGCCTCATAAATCATATAAGAATCAACGGTAAAATCTTTCCGCAGTACAGGAATTGATATCTGAGAAGCGATCTCCAGAAGGTACTGATCCGATCCCAGAAAAAATTCCGGCTCTGTCAGGCAGGAAACTGCTGCTGCTCCCGCCTCCTCGTATTCTTTTGCAATCTCCAGATAGGGAAAGTCGTGAGCAATCACACCTTTGGACGGAGATGCTTTCTTCACTTCGCAGATGAAGGATATCCCCGGAGCTGCCAGCGCTTTTTCAAAAGGAAAACCGGTGTCCGGATTCCGCTCTCTTGCCAGACGTTCTACCTCACTTGCCGGGTGTATCTTTTCCCGTTCGATGACTCTTTTCTTTGCCGCATTCGCAATTGTTTCCAGTATCATAACCTATCCATCCTTTCCCCATTTCGAAGTTACCTGTTTTCGGAGATTTCCGGAACTATAACGTATTTGTCAGACGAACAAATTCCTCCAGCTGCCGCAGTGCTTTTCCGCTGTCGATCAGTTCCTTTGCAACTGCAACCGCTTCTTTTAACGAGAGATCCTCTTTTGCAATATGGAGTGCTGCCGCTGCATTGATCACAACCGCATCACGTTTCGGACCCTTTTCCCCGGAAAGAATTCTTCTGGTGATTTCAGCATTCTCTTTGGGAGTACCGCCTACCAGTTCTTCTTTGCTGCATCTTTGCAGTCCCAGTTCTTCCGGTGTGATCACATAGGAAGTAAATTTCCCGTCACGGATCTCGCAGACAGAAGTAGGTGCGCTCATGGAAATTTCATCCAATCCGTCCTGACCATATACAACCATTCCTCTGCTTACTCCCAGGTTTGAAAGCACCTCAGCCAGCGGCTGTACCAGACTTTCATCGTAGACACCCATCAGATGCATGGTAGCACCCGCAGGGTTTGTCAATGGACCAAGTATGTTAAAAATAGTTCGGATTCCAAGCTCTTTTCTCACCGGAGCAACATACTTCATGGAAAGATGATAATTCTGTGCAAACAGGAAACAAATTCCGATCTTCTTCAGCACTTCCGTGCTTTTCTCGGGTTCAAGTGCAATCTTTACTCCCAGCGCTTCCAGACAGTCTGCTGCGCCGGATTTACTTGATGCAGCACGATTGCCATGTTTTGCCACCGGAACACCGCCTGCCGATACAACCAGGGATGCCGTTGTGGAAATATTAAAGGAGTTTGAATGATCTCCTCCGGTTCCTACAATTTCCAGCACTTCCTGATCATGCAAAAGGCGGACACAATGCTTTCTCATACCGGCTGCACATGCTGTAATCTCCTCAATCGTTTCCCCTTTTAAACTCATTGCGGTAAGAAAGGCACTCATCTGAACCTGGCTTGCCTCTCCTCCCATAATCTCATCCATGGCAGCTTCTGCCGTCTCATATGTCAGATTTTCTCCCTTTGCCAGTTTCATAATCGCTTCTTTAATCATTTCTTTTACCTGCCTTTCTCTTTTGAAATTTCTTTTCCGATCGCAACAAAGTTTCTCAGTATCTCTTCTCCTTTCGGAGTCATAATAGATTCCGGATGAAACTGAACACCATACACCGGATATTCCCGGTGTTCCACCGCCATAACCTCTCCGTCCAGTGTACGGGCCGTAACTTTTAGCTCCATCGGAAGGGATGCTTCGCTGGCAGCCAGAGAATGATAACGAGCCACCAAAATCTCCTCCGGAAGTCCCGCAAACAGGGAAGAAGAGCAATCCAGTTTCGTCTGCGACTGTTTCCCATGCATCAGTTCTTTTGCATAGGTAATTTCTCCGCCATAGGCCTGACAGATCGCCTGATGACCGAGGCATACACCGAGGATCGGGATCGTCTTCCCAAGCTTTTGTACAATTTCAACGCACCGGCCCGCATTTTCCGGTCTTCCAGGTCCCGGGGAAAGGATAATCGATTCCGGTGACAGTTCAAGAATCTCCCCGACTGTCAGTTCATCGTTTCGTATTACCCGAATATCCGGACAAATCGCTCCCACAAGCTGATAAAGGTTATAGGAAAAGCTGTCATAGTTATCGACTAACAGAATCATAAATCCATTCCCCCTTCCGCTTCTTTCAGAGCCTGCAGTACCGCTTTTGCCTTATTAATGCACTCCTGATATTCTTTTTCCGGAACGCTGTCTGCAACAATTCCGGCGCCGGACCGCACATACAGTTTCCCGTTTTTCTTGAAAGCAAGACGAATTGCAATACAGGTATCGAGATTCCCGGTAAAGTCCAGATAGCCGATCGCTCCTCCGTAAATCCCTCTCTTGTTTCCTTCCAGTTCCTGGATAATCTGGCAGGCACGGATTTTGGGAGCTCCGGAAAGGGTGCCCGCAGGAAGTACCGATGCAATTGCATCTACACTTTTTGCATCCTCCCGCAATTGTCCTTTTACTGTGGAGCCAATATGCATAACATGGGAATAACGCTCCACAAACATATATTTTTCCACTTCGACACTTCCGAACCTGCAAAGTTTTCCGAGATCATTTCTCCCAAGATCCACCAGCATATTATGTTCTGCACACTCTTTCTCATCTGACAGAAGCTCTCTTTCCAAAGCTGCATCCTGCTCACTGTTCTTTCCTCTCGGTCTGGTTCCTGCCAACGGAAATGTACGGATTTCGTCATTCTCCACTTTTACCAGCGTTTCCGGCGATGCGCCTGCAATTTCCACATCTTCGCTGCAGAAATAAAACATGTAGGGGGACGGATTCGTCGTTCTCAGTACACGATACGTATCCAGAAGACTTCCCTCAAAATCTGCTTCCAGCCGATTTGAGAGAACCAGCTGAAACAAATCCCCCTCATGGATATAATGTTTTACCTGTTCCACCTTTTCACAATATTCCTTTTCGGAAAACAAAGGCCGAAACTCGGAACGCAAATGCCCTTCTGCTCTCTTTTCCGCCTTTCCGCTGCGAATCAGTTTTTCCATGGTATCCAGTACGGTGACAGCCTCCTGGTAACCCGCTTCCAGATTTTTCGTTTCCATATTAACCATCAGAATAATCTTCTGTCGGAAATTATCATAGGCGATTACTTTATCAAAGAGCATCAAATCTACATCCTTGAACTGTTCCTCATCCGCTGCATCAAGCTTCAGAGACGGTTCACTGTATTTGATGTAGTCATAGGAAAAATATCCCACAAGACCTCCGGTAAAAGTCGGCAATGTGTCAATTCTCGGGCTCCGGTTCGCTTCCAGAATCTGTTCAATCATTTCTCCCGGAGGGACATCCCTCATTTTCACCCGCATCTGTCCGGATGGCAGATTCTCCGGATTCACCATTTTCTCTCCAAGGATGTTTGCCAGAATTTCCTCTCTGGCAGTCAAAATCAATTCCCCATCCGTACAAGTCACTTCCAGCGCCGGATCATAACCGAGGAAGGTATATCTTCCCCACTGTTTCCGATCCTCTGCGCTCTCCAGCATAAAACAGTGACCGCTGTTTTCCTGCAGGATACGCAGAACCTCAATCGGTGTTCGGATATCCGAATACATCTCCCGGCTCACCGGCACTTTCCGGTATCTCCCGGATGCAGCGATTGTCTGGATTTCTTCATACGTTGTCTGTTTCATAACTCATGCTGCTCCTTTCTTAATGACGTTTCGATATTCCTCTTTTATCCGGCGACAAAAAAACGCCCCTGGCAGAGATTTTATCTAAACTCTCTGCCAAGGGCGGATATTATATACTATCCGTGGTGCCACCTTGTTTTGTGAATGCTCACACGCTCATCGGAATACCATCATATTCCCGGCAACTAACGTATGCCCTACGTCACAGAATACTCGGGATCAGGCCATCCGGCTTTTATTCCCTTTCCCTGTGCCCTCCGTGGTCCATTTGCTACCCCGCTTCCTGCCCGGCTCACACCTGCCCGGACTCTCTGAGAGTGCGCTTGTAACGTTATCTCCACTTCATCGGTTTAAACAATTAATTTATTAGCACGTTACTTATTATACAATCAATTGCGCTTTTTTGTCAACCCTTTTTTACATTCCCGTGCTTTTATGGTATTCTCTCGTCCAGGCGGCAAGGGCTCCATCCAGATCTCTGGGCAATTCCACCTGCATCGCTTCCACAATTTTGGAGTCCATCTCTTTCTTGGTCTCTCCATCCACCTTCAGCTCTTCCGCTTTCTTTTCATATGCATCTTTTCCCTGACTCATATAAAAAGCAAATAAATAGCTTTTCAGCGATGCGCGGGTATGCAGTTCTTCGTATGCTTTCCGGAAGCACTCCAGTGCCTCGTTCATCTGGAAAAGGCTGGCATAGGCACATCCCATATTATTATAAATGCATCCTACAAACTGATGCCCCATGGAGGTGCCGCTCGTCTCTTTCAGTGTCTGCTGGTAAACACGAATTGCATTGGTGTATTTTTCATGCTCCACCAGATAATCGCCTTTTAATTTCTTTCTCACAATCTCCGGCTGCTCTTCAAAACGTTTCAGTCGTTCGCTCATTTCCCGAAACTGATCGTGAGAAAGGTAATTAATCTCTTTAAAGATCGGAAGTATAAACTCTCCGATCCCTTTTTTCTCCTCCAGAATAACCGATAATTTCTGATACAGCCTCCTTAAATGAAGTTCCTCCTTCAGCCATACCAGCAGCTCCTTGTTGATGATCGTTTCATCCAGCAGATAAATATTGTTATACAGATAGTAGCAAAGCTCTTCAATCGAGTAAATGTTCGTGCTGATATTTGTGATATAATACGGATGTCTGGCACGCTTTACCTGACATAATATGTAACCGCTCATGCTTTACGCCTCCCCCATGGTTTCATGCCACACCTTGTGGGTAGCCGGAAACATCTCTCCGAATCCGAGATCTTCTGCCGTAATCTGGCAGGTCACCGGCGAATCATATTCCAGTTTCAGGTGAATTCTTGTCGTTTTTCTCGGCCGTTTCGGCAGTCCGGATAGCTTCATCGTATAACGATTTCTCTTTCCTTCCTCCATAGAACTCACCACAAACACCAGCTCATCCGTTTCGTCAAGAATCAGTTCACATTCTTTCTCTGCCTCATACCAGTTTACTCCCGAGGTAATCAGCGGATAATAAGCAGGTGATCCATTGATAATCATATCCATGCCGATATTGGATCGCACAAGGTCATTTCCAAGGAACAGGTATCCTTTCAGCATACGCTCTTCCACTTTCTCTCTCGCTCCATAGCAGGCACCCTTTGCAAACAGATTGTTTCCTCCGAAAATATGGCGCTGATTCTTTGCGAGAAGTTTCAGAGAATTTCCTGCCCAGGACTGATCAAAACCATCTCCAACCAGATAGGCACTGGAATAGATTTCCGCACCTGTCACTTCCGAAATCAGATGTCCGAAATCCCGGTCCCGATCCATCGGTTTTCTCCCCAGATGTACTCTTGCTCCCCGTTTTACCGTCACAGAAGCCGGTTTCGTTTTTCGGCTGATGGAAAGGCTTGAAAAGGCAACTTCATCTCCCTCAAAATGAAACAGTGCTACCTTTCTGCTCCAAAGCTCCGGTTTCTGATACATGGTGTGATAGTAAAAGCTTTCGTCGTATTCCTGCAGGTATGCCCTTCCTCTCGGAATTCCGAGAAGACTATAAGCATAACGTACATTTTCCACAAAGGGCCGTGTCAGACGTTTTGTTGTGATCATAATCCCGGCAATCTGCAGTTCCGGATGGTCAATGCCTGCCTTTTTCAGTACTTCCCGCAGAAAAATGCCAAGCAGTTCCCCGGGGGTATATTCCCTTTGCTCCACCATGCAGGGGTTTGCTCCGATGCAAATCTCATAGATCCTATCCAGCAGAACCCCGTTCTGATCTCCGGCAAATTTCCGTGCATCAGAACCGGCCTGCCATTCTTCATGATCGAGCGCCTTTCCCAATTTGGTCGGAATCAGCATAACATCCGATCCGGCTTTTTCAGGAAGAGACACCGCATCCCTGACATTTCTGTCGTAGCAGCAGAGCTGCGAATAATTCTCCCCAAAATCGAAACCAAGTATTAAGTTCTTCAGTTCCATCGTATTTTCCCTCCTGCTACAGCATTTTAAAACAGCTGTGCACCAGTGCCTCCTGCTGCAGATATACTCTGGCAGCATCGGCTGTTTTTTCCTTGTTTCCTATGGTTTTCGCAGCCAGTATCTTATTCAGCAGCTGATACCTGGTCATTCCGTCTTCCCGGTTCGTTGTCATACAGATCGTCTTTTTCGGGTATTCCCTGCTGTCGTTTCTACTCTCCACAGTCAGATAGTAGTCCAGTTTTTCCCCGTAAAATAACAGAAATTCTTTCACAAAAAGTCCCTGATACATATTCAACATCGGTTCGTCTTTCCATTTGCCTTCGGCTCCGATACGGTAATGAATCATGACTTTATCCTCTGCAGAAAACCGCTCTTCCACAAAGATTCTGTCATCCACCTGGTAGGCTTCTGTCAGAAAAGCCGGAAGTTTCTGATAAAATGAGAACCGCAGGCCCTTTTGATTAAATTCATGAAGGAAGGCCGCCGCATATTGAATCTGGCGATCAGTGAGTTCCGTTTTTCCGGCATAATACTTCAGAAGTGCCAGTCGGCAGATCTCATCCAGCTTCCACTTTCTTTCATAGATTCTCTCCAGATACTCAAACATCTGATCCGAGACATCGTAGTCATCCATAAAGTAACCGATTGAAATATAGGTAATATAAGCCAGTATCACCGTTTCGCGACCGGTCTGCATAATGTAGCTTTCCAGTATCTTCTGGTCCTGCTTTGGATACTTTCTGACAAACATGGACCAGGTCAGAATCCGTTCTTCCAGTTTATCGCTTTCCATCTGAAAGCCTTTCACTTTCTCCCAGACCCTGCACATTTTTTCGACAGGACCAACATAATAATCCCGAAGATAACAGAGCAGAATTTCGTCATACAATCCCTGATCAAACACATAGGAAGCCAGATACAAGAGTTCTTCCTCCTCGGCCAGTTCCCTGATTAAAATCATATGACTTGCCAGACGTAAGAGACAGTCTGCAGGAACCTTCTCGTATCCAAACTTTTCTGCAAGATCAAAAGCACGCGTATACAGTCCCTGGTCTACCAGCAGTTTCATAACAGCTGCCTTATCCACTCTGGCATATTCCTGATCATCCAGTGCAAAAACCGCTGCTTCCACTGCCATGTCCCGTTCATGTGCCAGATAGTATTCCAGAAGTTTTTTCTCAATCAGGCAGCGGTATTCTTTTGTAAATTCTTTGCAGGAAGCAGCCTGTTGGTACCAGGACAGATTGGATTCGGAAAGCTCCATCTGTGAGGAGCTTTCATGACACAGATGCAAGAGAAGCCCCGGATTCTCCACCTGATATTTTCCGCAGGATTTTGCCATCTCATGACATTCCATTAAAGGTTCTTCTGTATACTCAACCGTTGTTGCAAACCGCCTTCGCTTTTCATCCTCCAGCAGAATCCGGGCATCCGGACTGTAAATCCGGACATAAGCAATCCGGTCCGTCACCGGATAAGAGGTCTCTTTTTCCATGGCATTATGGCAGACAACTACCTGGCGGATGTTCTTGTCACGGCAGATAATTTTCCGTGTAAAAAGCGCTTCCGCGATGGCTTTTGCAGTTTTGGGATCTCCCGGTTCTTCCAGAAATTCCCGGTAAATTAACGCGTAATCATCGTTCATACGCCCTTTCAAAATCTGCTCATTGGCAAACCGTATCATTGCATCCCGGTAGCTTTCATAGGTGGCTTCATCCGCTTCTTTATTTCGGATGACGTTTGCATATACAAATGCCTTTTTTCTGCTGGAAAGGGTATTACTGTAGGAAAAATACATGCGAATAGCCTGAGGAAGAAGCCCTTCAAAATCACGGCTCATCGTTTCAATGTAGTATTCATACAGACGGGTAATTCTGATATTATGCTCCACAGCCAGCGCATACCATCGGAAATATTTCTCCTGTGTCGGATGGCCCTTCATAATCAGTTTACAGATCGCCTCAAGCACTTCATCTGACGGAAACTGCTCATACCCTTTACAGAGGAACCGATAAATCGCTTCATTGAACGTTTTCCCATGATCCGTCAGATAAGCAGCTCTTTTCAGCAGCTCCTCTGTCAGCAAATGTTCTCTCTGCGTGAATCTGAGAACCTGGATCATAAAGTCAGACATTCGCCGAAGCTGACCCTCCTGGCGCAAGAGCAGATTCGCTGCCATAAGGTAGAGCAGCGGACTGGTACATCCCATCTCATAACACTGCTCCATCGCATACAGCCATCTGGTCAGTGACTCTTTCCCGGTGTCATCAATTTCGGTCAGGATTTTCAGCAGAATCGGACTGTTTGGTTCCTGCCGGTAAAATCCCTGAATCTCACGCAGCATTTCTGCATGGCTGATTTTCCGCACACCTGCTTTTTTCGCCAGATACACATAGATTCCCTGTTCCACACCATTGGTGAGCGGAATCTGCAGATCACGCATTCTCTGCAGCACTTCCGCCGCCTTTTCCTCTTCCTCATTTGTCTCATACAGATAAGCTTCCCAGAATAACACCTTTTGCGTACTTCCGGATATCTTTCTTAGAGCCTGTACCTTTTCCCAGGAATTCTCATACCAGCTGCGGTAATCTGTTCTGTGCACTGCAAGATCCAGATAACCTCTGGTCAGTTCCGCCAGAATCCGTTCTTCCTCCAGCTCCATCGGTCTGCCTTTTACACCGCCAGGAGAAGCCTCTATCTCAAAGACCAGCTGCTGATGCACATTGTGGATGATGATTTTTCCGTAATGGCGGCCGGAGGAAAGCTTCTCTTTCCGGATAATATATTCCAGTCCGTATACGCTCCCGATGAAATCTTCCGAAGTCACAACCGTCTTGTCAACTTCCAGGAAATCACCGATCACTTCGATTTCCATTCGGACATAGCCCCACGTATTTTTATACAGATACAGCGTATCCTTCTGCGTATCTTCTATGCTGTAAATCTGTTTTTTCTGTTGATCCAGAGTCAGCTTAACAGGTTCCTTTTTCCCGGAAGACACCAGGAATTCTTCCAGATGCTGATAAGTTACCGGATTATGAGCCATACCTTTATACAGTGACAGATACTGCCGGTTGCTGCCTCCCAGCAGTTTCACAAACTCCGGTTTTGTAAAAAGGCCGAACGCCTCCCGGAAATTCTTTGATGCCAGACGTGCAAATTCTTCCAGAGTTCCGACTTCTCCCACCGAACTGTTTAGCTGTGCCTCCATTACCCGGACTGTCACCGGAATCTGACGTTCCTCAATGCTGCTGCTGACAGTAATGGTTCCCGATATCACATCTCCGGCCTCAAGTCCGGTAATGTCCACTCCGTATTCGATTGTACTGACAGTGCCCAGGAAACGGTCCTTTGCCAGAATGATTCTCTGATGATCCGTTGTCACAAAACCCTGTATTTTTCTTCCGTCCTCTGCTCCGATCCCCAGTTCTCCACGGTAATTATGGCCCTCAACAAGAGTAAGCGAGATTTCTGTAACCGAGAGGAGCAGATGCGGAACCTCATATTCAAATCTTCCGTTTACCAGTTGTTCCAATCTTCTCTTCAATGTATTCACCTTATTGCCTTTTCAGGAAATTTATCCATCTTCGTATCTGTTTCCTCATAACTATACGGTACGATTATAAACCATGCCGTCAAAGAATGCAACTTCATGGCAGACAGCCTCATCAATAGTCGAACAGTGAAAACTGATTGCTCTCCGGAATGTCTCCAAACACGCCCAGATCATCCATAAAATCAATCACGGATTTACTCACTTTCGTGCGATCCCGAAAATCATCTTTGGAAAGGAATTTTCCATCTCTGGCAGCCAGCACAACTGCGTCGGCTGCTTTATCTCCCAGACCTTCGATAGAATCCAGTGCCGGCATCAGATGTTTCTCATCCACCACCTGAAACAGATGCGCCTTGGCCGTATACAAGTCTACCGGAACAAAATCAAATCCCCGGGCATACATTTCCTGAACAATTTTCATATCCTTCATCGTATCCTGCTCTTTTTTGGAGAGAGTATCCTTGCGTTTCTCATAATCTTTCATGTAGTATTCGAGGCGTTCCCGTCCCATGCACATCAATTCGTAGGAAAATGCAGATGCACGGATGGAAAAATAGGCTGCATAATAAGCCAGCGGCTCGAAAATTTTGTAATAAGCAATACGGTAAGCCATCATAACATAAGCAGCTGCATGTGCTTTCGGGAACATATATTTAATCTTTTTGCAGGACCAGATATACCAGTCCGGGACATTGTGCGCTTTCATCTCCTCTTCCCATTCCGGTTTTAGTCCTTTTCCCTTACGGACACTTTCCATAATGGTAAAGGACAGCTCACTCTCAAGCCCCTTATCAATCAGGTAAATCATAATATCGTCACGGGTACAGATCGCAGTGGAAATCGTTGCCTTTCCTTCCTCAATCAGTGTCTGCGCATTTCCAAGCCACACGTCTGTTCCATGAGACAGACCGGAAATTCGAATCAGATCCGAGAAGGACTGCGGTTTAGTATCCAGAAGCATCTGAATAACAAAATCCGTTCCGAATTCCGGAACACCCAGACATCCAAGGGGACAGCCTCCGATATCTTCCGGTTTAATCCCCAGCGCTTCTGTGCTCTTGAACAGCGACATCACCTCCGGATTATCCAGAGGGATTGTCTGTGCGTCCAGACCTGTGATATCTTCCAGCATTCGAATCATAGTAGGATCATCGTGCCCGAGAATATCCAGTTTCAGCAAATTGGAATCGATCGAGTGATAGTCAAAATGTGTCGTAATAATATCGGTTGTCATATCGTTCGCCGGGTGCTGAACCGGTGTAAAAGAGTTGATGTCCTCTCCGAAAGGAAGCACAATAATTCCTCCGGGATGCTGGCCTGTCGTCCTCCGTATTCCGGTACATCCTTCCACAATCCGGTCAATCTCACAGTTCCGTTTATGCTGACCCCGCTCTTCATAATAATTCTTCACATAGCCAAATGCCGTTTTATCTGCCAGCGTACCGATTGTACCGGCACGAAAGGTCTGGCCGGCTCCAAAAATAACCTCTGTATACTTGTGTGCCTTACTCTGGTAATCTCCGGAAAAATTCAGGTCGATATCCGGCTCCTTGTTTCCCTTAAATCCCAGGAAGGTCTCAAAAGGAATATCAAATCCGGCTTTCTTTAACGGAGCGCCGCAATTCGGGCAAACGGCATCCGGCATATCGCAGCCCGCTCTTCCCACGTATTCTTTGACACGCGGGGAATCAAATTCACTGTAATGACATTTTTCACAGTAATAGTGAGGACTTAACGGATTGACTTCCGTAATACCGGCCATCGTCGCCACAAAAGAAGAACCAACCGATCCGCGGGATCCCACCAGATAACCGTCTTCATTGGACTTCCAAACCAGCTTCTGAGCGATGATATACATCACCGCATATCCATTGGAAATGATCGAATTCAGCTCTCGTTCCAGCCGGCTTGAAACAATTTCCGGCAGATCTTCTCCGTAGATTTCATGTGCTCTGTCGTAGCAGATTCGCCTGAGTGTTTTGTCCGAATCCTCAATGACCGGCGGAAACTTTCCGGCACGGATGGGGGAAATTTTTTCTACCATATCTGCAATTTTCTGCGGATTGGTAATCACAACCTGTTCCGCTGTTTCACTCCCCAGATAGGAAAATTCCTCCAGCATCTCCTCCGTCGTGCGCAGATAAAGCGGAGCCTGCTGATCGGCATCATCAAACCCCTTTCCGGCCATGATAATCCGCCTGTAAATCTCATCCTCGGGATCCATAAAATGCACATCACAGGTGGCAACTACCGGTTTTTTGAACTGATTTCCCAGTTTCACAATCTTTTTATTTATTTCAATCAGATCTTCCTCGCTGTTGACAGCCGAAACATCTTCGCTGTTGATCATAAATGCATTGTTCCCCAGGGGCTGAATTTCCAGATAATCATAAAAGTCAACCAAACGGGCAATTTCCGGATCCGATTCTCCCCGAAGGATGGCCTGATACAGTTCTCCTGCTTCACAGGCAGATCCGATCATCAGTCCTTCCTGGTATTTCAGATATACACTTTTGGGCAGCCTCGGCCGCCGATTATAATATTTCAGGTGTGACTCAGACACCAGACGGTATAAATTCACCCTTCCGGTCTCATTTCTCGCCAGAATAATTGCATGATAAGTCGGAAGTTTTCGGATTGCCTCCTCAGAAACCTTGCCCTCTGCGTTCAGCTGGTCCAGTGTGGAAATTCCTCTCTCTTCCAGCATCTTTACAAACCTGATAAAAATTTCCGCTGTGCATCCTGCATCATCCACGGCTCTGTGATGGTTCTCCAAAGGCACTCCCACCGCCTTTGCCACAGTATCCAGCTTAAACCGGTTCAATCCCGGAAGCAGAAACCGTGCCATCGCCACAGTGTCTGCGGTCGTGAATTCCCGCTCAATACCCAGAAGCGCGCAGTTATGCTCAATAAAACTCATATCGAAAGAGGCATTATGAGCTACCATCACAGCTCCCTCGCAGAACTCCATAAACTGCGGCAGCACCGTCTCAATCTCCGGCGCATCGAGCACCATATTGTCATTGATTCCCGTCAGGTTTTCAATACGGAACGGAATCGGAACTTTGGGATTTACAAAGGTCGAAAATTTCTTCACAATTGCCCCGTTCTCCACACGGACAGCACCAATCTCGATGATTTTGTTGACTACAGGAGAAAAACCTGTCGTCTCAATATCAAATACGACATAATCCCCGTGGATACTCTGCCCTTTGCTGTTTACCACCACATCTTTCAGGTCATCCACCAGATAAGCTTCCATCCCGTAAATCACTTTAAACGGAGCAGATACTTTCTTCAGCTCTTCCTTGGTCGCCTCCGGATGCTCCTGCTGATATTTCTTCCTGTAAGCACCGTCAATATCTTCCATGGCGTGATTTGCCTCCGGAAATGACTGAACAACGCCGTGATCCGTGATCGCAATTGCCGGATGTCCCCATTCATAGGCGCGCTTTACCAGTTTTGCAGCATCTGTGACTCCATCCATATCACTCATCTTGGTATGGCAGTGCAGTTCCACCCGCTTCATCGGGCTGGTATCCCTGCGCCCTGTACGGAAATCTGTAATTTTCTTGATGCCCCAGACTGACATTACGGTCAAATCATGGTCAAAGGAATCCACTGTTGTTTTTCCTTTCACCTTGAGAAATGCGCCCGGTTTGATAGCTGCTTTCATGTCCGGCACTTCCCCGTTCGACACAAACAGCTTTACGGAGATGGTATCTGTAAAATCAGTGATCGTAAACATAAAAATGGTTCGTTCATTCCGGATTTCTCTGGTATCTACACTCTGAATCCGGCCCCGAATAACCACATCTCCGATCTCATCGCCGATTGAGAGGATTTCCACACACTCATCGTCGAAATCACGCCCGTAAACCACATCCGGATTGGAAGATTTTCTCGGCTGATCCTCCATTCGTTTTCCAAATCCGCCTTTCGCTCCTCTTTTGTTTTTCCACTTTTCCTGCTCCGCTTTTTCCGCTGTGTGTCCATCCGGATGTTTCGCTGCTTCCTGTTTTTCCTTCCGCTTTTTCTCCTCCAGCTGCTCCCCAAGATGTGTTCTCGCCAGAACATGCCTCACTTCTTCCTGAATCTTTAATTCAGAATTTTTCATGGCTTTGCTCTCGCCTTCCATCTTCAGGAGTTCTGTCTGAATCTTCAAATCAAAGCCGCAGCGCTCACAGAAAATTTTCTCCAGAATTCGTACCAGTTCGCTTTCTTTCTCCCTGGCAATGACAGAGTCGACCAGAACCAGATGCATAGTATCCGTCTCCGGGAATGTGATTCTGGCATTCGAAAAGAGATTATATAAGAAAATGCTGTAGTTTTTCAGTTCCAGCAGAATGCTGTCATGATACACCTCCAGAAAATTCTCCGGTGTATACTGCCTGGACAGATAAAATCGCTCGATGATTCTGACCATCAATGGTACTTCACCAAACAGCTGTCCCTTGATTTCCCGCTCCAGCTGATAGATATACTTTTTATGAATCCACTGATGACTGACCAGATACACGCGCAGTAAATCCTTCTTTTTGTTAATTGCAATCCGGGAAATTTCCACACTCTCCAGCAGTTCTGACAGGGCACCCTCCGTTTTTAACTTCGGGAAAACTTCCTGAAAACTTTTCTCCATCCTTTTGTTCACCTCTCTGCAGAATATCGCATTGATCTTCTCATTCTCCCCAGTGATCCAGTTCTTCCTTCAGAGTATCAAGAAGCACATCCTCCGGAACTTTTTTCACAATCTCACCTTTTTTGATCAGCAGTCCGACACCTTTGCCCCCGGCAATTCCAAGATCCGCTTCCTTCGCTTCGCCCGGTCCGTTAACCACACAGCCCATAACGGCTACTTTGATATCCAGCGGATACTGCTGAACCAATGTTTCCACTTTGTTTGCAAGACCGATCAGATCGATCTGGGTTCGTCCGCAGGTCGGGCAGGAGACAACCTCGATTCCTCCTTTGCGAAGACCAAGTGTTTTCAAAATTCGTTTGGCAGACTTCACTTCCTCCAGCGGATCCCCGGTAAGTGACACACGAATCGTATCACCGATTCCCTGATAAAGAATAATGCCAAGACCTACCGCCGATTTAATGTTTCCGGAGTAAAGTGTGCCCGCCTCGGTAATTCCCACATGCAGCGGATGATCTGTCTGTGCTGCAATCAGTTCGTGTGCTTTGGCGCACATCATGACATCCGAAGATTTGATGCTGATCACCAGATTATCATAGCCCAGATCCTCGATGATCTTTACTTTGTCCAGTGCACTCTCTACCAGACCTTCGGCTGTCACTCCATGATACTTTTCCACCAGTTCTTTTTCCAGTGAACCGCTGTTTACGCCCACCCGAATCGGAACATTGAGCGCGCGGGCCGTATCTGTCACTGCACGGATCCGATCAATGCTTCCGATGTTGCCGGGATTGATCCGGATTTTATCGGCACCATTCTCCATCGCCGCGATTGCCAGTTTATAATCAAAATGAATATCGGCAACCAAAGGAATCGAAATCTGTTTTTTGATCTCGGAGAGTGCACTGGCTGCCTCACTGGTCGGAACTGCACAGCGGATAATCTCACAACCTGCCGCTTCCAGCGCATGAATCTGTGCTACCGTTGCCTTTACATCCTCCGTCTTCGTATTTGTCATAGACTGAATCAATACGGGATTTCCTCCGCCAATCACCCGATCTCCGATTTTTACTGTTTTTGTGTGATCTCTGTACATTTTTTGATACCTCCGTTTCCATACGGGTAAAGCCACCCATTATTCATATCATAACACAATTCTTCTCATTTTGCGACCCGTTTACAACGCTGTGCAAAATTGTATAAATCTGACATTTGTAAACTTGTCAGCACAGTTTTGTCATTGTATAATGAAATGAACGGATATTCCTGTTTTCGTCGATTCCGGAGTAGAAACATACAAAGAGCGACGACTGATTCATAAAAATAAGTTTTCGACAGAAAGGATGCAGAATGAGTTTTGAAGATGATTTGAAAGATGTCGGCGACAGCATCGGCCGACTGGTAGATAATGCAGTCAATTCCCAGAATTTTCAGGAATTAAATCAGAAAATATCAGAGACAATTAACCAGTTTGTATATCCCAGCCGTCAGGGACCTTACCGTGCAGACGGCAGTTCTTCCGCCCCGGAAAAAAATACAGTACAAAAGCCCGGTCTAAACCAGTGGATGACTTTGCGCATGCAAAACAAAGAACGTTTCATGGCTCCATCGGATCTTACCTTCACCGGAGGTTTTCAGCTTACCGTAGGGGGACTTCTTTCCGGAATTTTCGGTCTTGCCAGCCTTGGCATTCTCATCGCTTTGATCGGCGGCGGTTTTCACACTGTCCTTCTGATTCTCCTTGCTGTCTTTCTCGGTCTCACCGGAACCGGAAGTATTTTTATTCGGAAGGGAAAGAAGAATCGGAATCTGGTGCGCCATTTCCGACAGATCTGCAGTATCCTGGGCTCGAGAGAATATATTTCTCTTGGGGAACTCTCAGACCGCATGAATCTTACCCGGGAAGAGCTTCTGCCTGAACTCTCCCGTATGATTGAGAAATCCATGTTCCGTCAGGGACATTTGGATAAAGACAACACCTGTCTGATGGTGACCAACAACTGCTACCATCAGTATCAGGAGCTTCTGGAGCATCAATACCAGCAGCAGCTGGAGCAGGAGAAACGAAAAAAAGAGCTGGAAGCTTCCGGACTGACACTCGAATATCAGGAGATGCTTGCCGAATGCGAAGACTATATTCACAAAATTCATCAGTGCAATGAAGATCTTCCGGGAGAAGTCATTTCTTCCAAACTGAGCCGTCTGGAGTTGGTGGTGACACGAATTTTAAGTGAAGCAAAAAAACGCCCGAAAGAAATTGCGCAGCTTCGAAAATTCATGGATTACTATATGCCGACAACCTGGAAGCTTCTTGATTCCTACCGGAATTTCGATCGGGAACCCATCCAAAGTGAAAATATCCGGAAAACCAAGAAAGAAATTGAACAGACCCTTGACACGATTAATGAGGCTTTTGAAAAACTTCTGAATGATCTGTTCCAGACAACCGCATGGGATATCTCATCCGATATTTCCGTTCTGGAAGCTATGCTCGCGCAGGAAGGACTGACGGGCAAGGGAATGAACGGACTTCATTTGCAATAACCAACTCTACACAGTGAAAAGGAGAACTATCATGAGTGAAGATTTGAAGGTATTAAACGAAACACCAACTTTAAGCTTTGGAATCCCGGAGCCTGAACCGGCCCGTCCTGTCGCTCAACCAAAAGCAGAGGTACTGGATGATTCCGTCCTCTCAGCAGAGCAGAAACAAATGGTTGACAATTTTGTTTCTCAGATCGATTTAACCAATACCAACGGAATTCTTCAATACGGATCCGGCGCCCAGAAAAAAATGGCGGATTTTTCTGAAAAAACACTGGAGAATGTCAGGACAAAGGATCTCGGGGAAGTAGGCGATCTGCTCTCTTCCGTTGTGACAGAGCTGAAATCCTTTGATGCCGAAGAAGAAAAAGGACCGTTTTCCTTCTTCCGGAAGAGTTCCAGCAAACTCAATGCAATGAAATCGAAATACGATAAAGCGGAAGTAAACGTCAATAAAATCTGTGATGTTCTGGAGGATCATCAGCGTCAGCTGCTCAAAGATATCGCACTTCTGGATCAGATGTACGCTCAGAATCTCAATTACTTCAAAGAACTCACAATGTACATTCTGGCCGGAAAAAAGAAACTGGATCTGGTGCGTTCTACAGATCTTTGCGAGCTCCAGCGCAAAGCTCAGCTGTCGGGACTGGCAGAGGACGCTCAGGCGGCAAAGGATCTGGAAGACCTTTGCACTCGTTTTGAGAAAAAACTGTATGACCTGGAACTGACCCGTATGGTTTCCATCCAGACCGCACCGCAGATCCGTATGATTCAGAACAGTGACGCTGTGATGGCAGAAAAAATTCAGTCCACCCTCGTCAATACGATTCCTCTCTGGAAGAATCAGATGGTTATCGCACTTGGCATTCATCATTCCACAGAAGCTGCAAAAGCACAGCGCCAGGTCACCGATATGACCAATGAACTTTTGAAGAAAAATGCAGCAAATCTGAAAACTGCAACCATCGAAACCGCAAAAGAATCCGAACGCGGTATTGTGGATCTTGAAACCCTCAAATCCACTAATCAGACCTTGATCTCTACATTGGATGAAGTGATGAAAATCCAGCAGGACGGCCGTGAAAAACGGCGGGCGGCTGAGGCAGAACTGGTACAGCTCGAAAATGAAATCAAAAATAAGATGCTGGAAATGGCCAGCGGCGGAAACCGTCAGGCAGGTGCATGATTTTTTACTGACTGACGCTTTTCAAAAATACCGATAGAAAAAAGAGACTTTGCACGAAAATATGCAAAGTCCCTTTTTTATTTTCTCCTGTAAGTTGTAAAATAAAATTCAATGTCAAAACAGGTCTGTTCCTCTCCTTCTTCCACCAGTTCCCATTCCGGCGACTGATCCAGATTCGGAAAGAATGTATCTGCCTGATATTCCATATCAATTCTGGTTACCAGGGCTGTATCGCAGTAGGGAAGAAGCATGGAATAGATTTCTCCTCCTCCCGCCACATAAATATCCTCGTCCGGATAAGATTCGAGTATTTTCAACAGCTCTTCTTTACTGTGCACGGTCGTAGCTCCCCGAACACAAAACTTCGGATCACGGCTTAACAGAATCGTCGTTCTTCCCTTCATGGGCTGACCACCCGGAAGTGTCTCCAAAGTTTTCCTTCCCATAACCACGACTTTTCCCATTGTTGTCTCCCGAAAGAAACGCATATCCGACGGAATCGTCACCAGCAGTCTTCCCTGATGGCCGATCCCCCAGTTTCTGTCTGCACTCAAAATCGCTTTCATCTGTTATTCTCTCCTTTCAGATGAGTATCCATGCTTCCCGATCGGAAGCCCTCCAGATCCAACGTAACGTAAACAAAACCAAGTTCATGCAGTCTTTTTGTGATTTCCTCTTTCCGTTCCAGTACCAGACTCATACTTTCTTTTTCCACTTCCAGCCGTACCAGATCTCTATGGACTCTCAATCGAATATTTTTCTCCGCTCCCAGCTGTTCATGCAGCCACTCTTCTCCTGCTGCGATCCGTTCCAGAAGCTCATAATCCAGAGGACTGCCATAAGGAAGTCTGGTAGCCATACAGGGAGCAGATGGGCGATGTGCCACGGAGATACCGAAATCCTCTGCAAACTGTTTCACTTCTTTTTTTGTCACATGGCAGTCTGCAAGAGGGCTTTTGATTCCCAGCTCTTCCAGCGCACGAATTCCCGGCCGGTAAACATGAAGGTCATCTTCATTGGTTCCGTCAAGAATCCGGTCCACATGATGGTTCTTTGCAAACTCAATCAGTTTTTCAAACAAATGATGCTTACAAAGATAGCAGCGGTTGACCGGATTTGTCCGGATTGCCTCCATCTCCAGTTCATCCACCTGAAGCACCTGATGAATTGCCTGCATTTCCTCTGCCACTCTTCTGGCTGTATCCAGATCACAGGGCGGATGAAGTCTGGTCTGAAATGTCACTGCATATACTTTTTTGCCATGGCGTTTTGCCGCATTCACCGCAAGGTAAAGCAAAAGGCTGCTGTCCACCCCTCCGGAAAACGCCAGAACCAGATCTTCAGAAGCCAGCTGTTCCATATATTGACAAAGCTTCTCTTTTTTATTTTCTGCATCCATCTCGATTGTCTTTCCTCCAATAGTCTAAAAAATCCATCGGCAGAATGTGATTTCACGTACTGCCGATGGATTTCACGAAACACTGATAATTACTGATTACAGATCTGTCCAGGTAGGATCCGGTCCGTACTCTCCGCCTTTCCATTGATATCTGGTAGGACTGCTCATCGGGCAGTCGAGGTTGTCACCGACTTTTACGGTGGTGCCACGGCTGACATTCTGATAAATCCACTTTGCATCACATGCGGCAAGACGCACACAGCCATGAGACTGCGGCGTTCCAAGTGCATTAAAAGCACTTCTGGACACATGATTCAGATCCTCTGTATCACTTGCCACACCATGGAAATAAACAGCTCCGTAAATCTGAGATACATAAGATGCCCAGCATACATAAGAGTTATTCTCGCCGACCATCTTCTTTTTCGTTACCTGCCATCCCACGGTGTAGGTACCTGCCTCTGTATTCTCAATGGGATTTCCAACAGAACACAGCATAGATTTGATCGGTGTGTCATATTTCTTGGTCTCACTGTTATATCCGTAAATCGTGGTAATTCCCCGTTTCCGGTCTACTGTTATGTATTTCGAACTCGGATTGAAAATTGCTGTCACATCGTTGGACAGCGTGCCATCCTCATTCCGATAACGACGATATCCGTCGATATAGACCCATCCAACTACTGTCTTGCGTCCGTTGGCGTCAAAATGATACTTCTTTCCGTCAATGGTAACGGTGATATCGTGATATCTTCCGCCCCAGCTCTGGAAATAATAATCATATCCATCAATGGTCAGCCACTGATCATGATACATGCCGCCCCAGCTCTTGAAGTAGTACCATTCATTGTCATGCTGAGCCCATTCGGAAGCGTACATGCCGCCCCAGCTCTTAAAGAAGTACCACTCTCCGTCATATTTGAGCCATTCTCTGGAAAGCATTTTGCCGTTTTCTCCCAGATAATACCAGACATTATCATATTTGAGCCATTCATTTTCAATACGGGTACCATCCTCGCGGAAATAGTACCAGCTGGAATTCACCTGCGCCCACTCATTGGCACATCTCTCACCGGAAGACTTCAGATAATAATAATTGCCGTCCAGCTGCAGCCACTCATTGGCATACATCACGCCGTCCGCTTTGAAATAATAATACTTTCCATCTTCTTTGAACCATTCGTTTGCATAGAATGAATAATCATCCTTCACACGGTAGCGGACATTATTTACGGTCAGCCATTCATTTCTGTAGGCACCGCCCCAGCTGTGCAGATAATACTTCTGGTTCTGGTAAGTATACCAGGTGTCATGAAGCATGCCGCCCCAGCTCTCAAAAAAGTAACGACATCCGTCATAATCGACGGTTTCGGTTTCCATTCTGCCGTCCTCATGCAGCCAATACCACTCGCCGTCATATTTATACCAGCAATTGCATCTTGCACCGCCCCAGCTCTCAAAAGTATACCAGCTGCCGTCAATTTCCAGCCAGCCGCCCTTCTTCTGATCACCGGTCTGCATCTTTCCGTCATCCAAAGAAAGATAATAGAGGGAACCGTCCACCTTCTGCCATCCGGTAAGCAGATGACCGTCACTGACATCCACCAGATACCACACACCGGAAAGCTTCAGCCAACGGACTTCATCTTCTTCTCGCTGATACTGTGAATTATTTCCGCGGGAAACAACGCCATCCTCAACATAATAGATTCTGGAACCGTCTTCTTTCTTTAAAGTAACAAATCCGGTCTTTACCTGACGCTTTCCATCCTCGCCGAACAGAAGCAGTTTACCGTCAACTTCGAGCACTGCATTCTTTACACAATTGCCTTCCGAATCGGCATAATACTGATCTTCTCCAAACGTTACCAGTTCTTCACCGGCACGCTCCGGTTTGTAAAGTTTTCCGTTTTCCGCTAATCCGGTAACCTGTGCCCCAAGATCATCTTTGGATGGATCTTCTCCCCGGGTTTCAAAATAATAGATTACCGTCCGGCCTTCTTCATCCGTAACCGATGTTTCACCGGTTACCATAAAGCCGTTTTCGTCAAAATAATAAATTTTTCCGTCAATTGTCTGTAACCCCTTGGCTGCAGTCGAAAGACCATCTTTCATCACAACATACCGATAATATGTTGTCCCATCCTGCTCAACCGCTTCCCACTCTGCCTCTTCTTCCGCAGGTGTCGGAGTCGCAGAAATGACAGGATCCTCCTCGGACTCACTGCTTGTGGAAGTGCCCGTCTGAACCTGAGGCATCTGGGACGCCAGAACTCCTACCGGAGCTATGCAGATCGAAAGACCGAGTATTACAGCAGCCAGAAATTTTCTCTTCATGCTTACTCATCCTCCCATAATGATACTCTTCTATTCTTTTACTCTTTATACCTTACTACATTTTCAAAATCATTTCAAGAATCCTGACAATAAAATAGTTTACAATTTTCTTATCAGGAATCATACTTTCTTAAGCAATTTCCTGCTTTTTACTCCTGGCCTGTACCATAAATATCGGACTGGAGCTTTTCAATGGTAGCCGCAAAATCCGGTACCAGCATCTCCCCTTTCGTGGTAAACATTCCGTCATACGGAACGCGGCTTGTCTCACGCTCATAGGACAGAATTGTGGGCAATTCTCCGATCAGGTTGAGAAGTGTCGACTGATCGAGATTATGCGTCACTTTCGGAAGAATGCTCTCAACCATGGTATTCAGCTCCGCTACGCTGAGTGTGGTTGCCTTCTCCAAAATTTTGCTCAATACAATTCTCTGACGCTCTGTTCTCTGATAATCCGCATTTCCGACATAACGGATTCTTGCATAGGCAACCGCCTGGTATCCGTCCATATGACATAATCCAGAGCCGCTGTAGTGATGTCCCGAAGAATCCACATTGCGAAGTCTGCACATTTCATCAATGTATCCATTGGCTACTCTGGCTTCCTCTTCACTGATTTCCACATCAACTCCGCCCACCAGATCTACAATATCGATCATAGCATCAAAGTCAACACTGGCATAATTGTCAATCGGTATCTTATAGTTTTCCTCAATGGTACGCACCAGCAGCGGTCCTCCGCCGTATGCACAGGCCGCATTCAGTTTCTTTACACCCACATCCGGTATCATGGCATACAAATCACGCATGAAAGATGTCATAATAAACTTTCCGGTTTCCTTATTGATGGAAACCAGAATCATGGAATCTGAATTTCCATACCAGGTTTTGTCTCTTCTGTCCACGCCGATCAGCAGGATATTATAAACATTGCTGTTATTTGGCAGCGTGAAATCTTTTGTTGCCTCATAAGCTTCCGACTGCAATGCCTCTGCTTCATCGTCACTCAGTCCCGTACTCTCAGCCTCCGCATCCTGATTGATTGAAATCTCACTGTCTTTGACAAAATTGCTCTTGCCGTAATAATGATTCAAAACGGCATAAACACCTACCAGCAAAATAAAGATAATCATGAGAACGATGGTCAGAATATTTGACCAGTTTCCCTTTTTTCTCTTTTTCTCTGCAGACACACTTTTGCTTTCCGAAGATTTTCGTTTCTTTTCTCTGCGTTCTTCTTCTTCGTAATCTTTTCGCATCATTTTTATTTCTCCTTTTTTACTTTTCCCCGGACATCTTTTCCCACAGACTCAAAGCAGATCCAATTACCTTGTCCATGTCATAATACTTATATTCTCCGAGTCTTCCTCCAAAGATCACCTTTTCTTCTTTTGCTGCCAGTTCCGCATATTTCTGATACAACGCCTGATTCTTTTCGTCGTTCAGAGGATAATAGGGTTCCATTCCTTCCGTCCAGTCTGTAGAATACTCTCTGGAAATGACTGTCTTTTCCTGTGTGCCGAACTCAAAATGTTTGTGTTCAATGATACGGGTATATGGAGTCTCGCGATCTGTATAGTTTACCACCGCAACACCCTGATAATTCTCCGTGTCCAATACTTCCGTCTCAAAACGAACTGTCCGGTATTCCAGTTTTCCCAGTGAAAATGCATAGTAGGCATCGATCGGACCTGTATAGATCACTTTTTCTCCCATCGCCTCATAGGCTTCTTTCTGTTCCAGAAAATCAACGTTGGTCCGAATGTCCGCACCTTCAAACAGTTTCTCCACCAGGACATTGTATCCGCCCACCGGAATTCCCTGATAGCGGTCATTAAAGTAATTATTATCGTAGGTAAAACGCACCGGCAAGCGGCGGATAATGAAACTCGGAAGCTCTTTGCAGTCTCTTCCCCATTGTTTTTCCGTATATCCCTTCACCAGTTTCTGATAAATATCTGTGCCAACCAGACTGATCGCCTGTTCTTCCAGATTGTGCGGTTCACCGGTCACCGTTTTTCTCTGTTCTTCAATTTTCGCTCTTGCCTCTTCCGGTGTTACCACACCCCACATTTTATTAAATGTATTCATATTAAAAGGAAGATTGTAAATTTCCCCCTTGTAGTTTGCGACCGGAGAATTTGTATAACGGTTGAACTCCACAAGCGAATTTACAAAATCCCATACTTTCTTATCACTGGTATGGAAAATATGTGCTCCGTATTTATGTACATGAATGCCCTCTATCTCCTCACAGTACACATTGCCGCCGATATGGCTGCGCTTTTCCAGTACCAGACAGCTTTTTCCTGCCTGCGCCGCCATATATGCAATGGTTCCGGCAAATAAACCGCTTCCAACTAAAACGTAATCATATTTTTTCATAACTCTTTCTCCTTGTTTTTTCACCTGGATCCCACTTTTTTGAATACCACAACAAAAGTTTTCAGCAGAATCTTCGCATCCAGCTGCAGTGACCAGTGATCAAGATAATAACAGTCCAGCCGGACAACTTCCTCGAAATCTTCGATATTGCTTCTTCCGCTCACCTGCCACATACCGGTAAGCCCCGGTTTCATGCAAAGACGCCGTTTGTGATGCGCCTCATAAGCCTGAAATTCATCCACTGTAGGCGGTCGTGTTCCAACAAGACTCATATCCCCTTTCAGAATATTCCAGAACTGCGGCAATTCATCCAAACTGGTGGCACGAATAAATTTTCCCACTCTGGTTACTCTCGGATCGTCTTTCATCTTGAACATGGCGCCCTTCATTTCGTTTTTCTCCATCAAAGCGGCTTTTCTCTCTTCCGCGTCCTCGTACATAGAGCGAAATTTATAGATATAAAAATAACGTCCATTTCTTCCAACCCGCTTCTGTTTGAAAAACAAAGGCCCCGGAGACTCCAGCTTAATCGCCGGCGCCAGAACAATTGTGACGATCCCGGTAAACAAAAGTCCGACAATCGCACCTGCAATGTCAATCAGCCTTTTCAGCACCAGTTTGTTATAATCATAAAAACGCGGAGCAAAGCTGACAACCGGATACTGTCCGATCATATCAATCTGTTTGCAGAATCCGTCATGTCCCTCCAGCACGCTGATATTGAGGTGTACTGTGATCCCCATCTCCTCAAATCCGCGAATACAATTCTCAACAAACTTCAGATTCTCACCCGGAACGTTGATATAGACCTCATCGACAATCTGTGTCCTGGCAAATTCGAAGAGGGTTTCTTTATCTGCTACCACCAGACAATTCTGAATCTTTTTCCCTTTCCAATTTTCGTCGAGAATTCCGATACTGATCGCATAACTTGCATAGTCTTCCGACATAGAAAGCTGACGAAGCACTTTTTCAGCCCGGTCCGAAGTCGTCACAAGATAAATGTGCTGTTTCGGTCCGCTGACAAGATGCGCCTTCAAAATTTTTTTTGCTGCAAGATGTCCTATACACATGAAGACAAGATTCAGCAGCACTGTATTAACCCAGACTCCTCTTGGTAAAAGCCAGATGTGTTTTGCCGCATAAAAGACAACCGCCAGTACCGCAGCAACAAACACATTCACTTTAACCACATATACCATTTCCTCGTATATATCTCTCTTCAGCAGATACTGATTCATATTAAAAAAAACGAACACACAAAAATAGGCGAGAAATACAATCCACAAACTTCCTACGATATCATGCATCGTGATCTGCAGACTATCAGGCCTCAGCCAGAGTGACAAACAGCTGGCCAGAAGATAGCTTACCACAAGGCAGACAGCATCTATGACCAGAAGAATCATATTTTGCAGCTTTTGCTTTCGTTCATACATTTCTTTTCACTTAGCTCCCCGTATTACTCATGATACGATGATTATAACATTCAACCTGCCATTTCGCAACTTCAATTCAAAACAGGGATATTGCAAAAATATGATGTGCAATATCCCTGTCCCTGTTTTTTTACAGTTCTTCTCCCAGTCCTGATTCTATGGTTTCCACCAGTTCTTTCAGCGCAGTCTCTTCGTCCTCACCCTCACAAATCAGTTCAATCTCATCACCGCTCTTTACGCAGGCACCCAAAACGCTCAATACGCTTTTGGCATTTGCAGTATTCCCATCACCATAGCGAAAAGTAATCATCGCTTTATACTGCATTGCCATTTTACACAGTGTACCCGCCGGACGCAGGTGAAGACCCGTAGGATTTTTTACCACAACTTTCCTGCATACCATTTTTTATTCCTCCTAATCTGTATCCGCTGCCTTTGTTGGAACAGCTTTCTCTTTCAGATGAATCGTTGTTTTTACCTCATCCACCAGTTCATAATTATCAGGAAGTTCCACTTCCACAGACACCTCATAATCCCCTGCACTCATTCCCCCAAGATTTATGGAAGCCTTAATGCTGGAAAGATCCAGATTGTCAAGATTTGTATTGGATGCCTTAATCCGTACCGAAATCTGTGTCTGATCATACAGTACCGTTAAATAGGGGGACAGATTTTCTGTCTCGATCTGATCCACATCCAATGCAAACTCTCTGCTTCCATTTGGAAGAACCGTCACGTGAACTGTTACAGAGCTGGAAGAACTGGTTGAAATTTTCATATTCTCTGTATCCGGCAAAACATCGCTGATATCAACCGTAGTTTCAAAATCTTCCCTGGCACCATCCACAGATACTTTGTCTGACGGAATAACAATCGTATTTCCGCTTGCTGCAAGCGCGGCCAATGCCTCCTCAGAACCTGCCACCGTAATCTCTTCCGGTGTTGTGTAAATATTGGTCACCTGATAGCCTCTGTACGGTGTTCCCTGATACTCTGCTTTCAGTTTGATACCAGCCTGGCGTCTCCAGAGCGTGATATCCACATCCACCTCGGCGCTTCCGCCGTCAAAACTCAAAAAGCTCATCTGGGACTCTGACATCTCATCCTGATTCTTGTCGATAATTTTCAGTTCAGCTTTGAGAGTTCCGGAACTGCTCATATCTGTCACATCCACACTCGCCACTACACTGCTGATCTTTTTGATCAGAGAAGCCGGACCTGACACCGTAATATTTTCCGGATCCGTCTGCATCCTGCCGATTTCATAATCCTTGGATGGTTTTGTGTTTCCCGTATCAATTGTAATCGGGAATTTGGCACTGTCCACATCTTCAATCTCAATCGGAATCGTAGCCGTCTCTGTCCGGATATTCTCAGGCTTGATTCCCGGACAGGAAACCGTCAGCGGGACATATACCGGATTGGTATCCATTGTTACAATCTGTGTAAGATCTGCCGTCACAGTAATATCGGATGCTTTCAGTCCATCCACAACGGAGCGGTTTCCCGTAATATATACCAGTACGCTCTGATATTCTTCATCGATCTGATACGTTTTCTTTCCCGCAGCAATGTATGCCTCATTCGTAACCTTCACCGGCACTTCGATATATTTCTGTTTTATCGGATCGTTTGCACTGACCACCACATACCAGATGACTACCGCAATCAGCACAGAGACAATTTTCAGAGAAAGGTTATTTAGAAGTTTTTGTTTCATTTTTCTTCGCCCCTTCCTTTCTCAGTCTGCGCACATGATACCGGCTCTTTTTCTCGTCAGACTTTGCGGAAAATTTCTGCAGCTGGTGGAGCTGTTCTCTCAGCACTCCCGGTGTCACTGCTGTATGCAGCTCGCCTCCCTGCGCATAGGAAACATTTCCGGTTTCCTCCGAAACAATGATGGTCAGAGAATCCGTCATCTCACTGATACCGACACCGGCCCGGTGTCTTGTTCCGAGGTTCTTATTCAATGCCATATTGTCCGAAAGCGGAAGATAACAGGTTGCAGCCGTTACCCGGTTTCCTCTGACAATCACTGCGCCGTCGTGCAGCGGTGTGTTATGTTCAAAAATATTGATCAAAAGCTGGCTTGTCAGAATTCCGTCAATCGGGATACCGGTCTTCTCATAATCTTCCAGAGTAATTGTCTTCTCAATAACAATCAATGCACCGGTCTTAACTTCCCCCATCTCAAAGCTGGCTCTGACAAGTTCACCGATTGTCTCATCGCTGAACCGCTCCGCCTCCTCCTGACCGGAAGGGAACGGAAGTGCCGAGAGTGGATTCTTCTCTCCCAACTGTTCCACGACACGGCGCAGTTCCGGCTGAAAAATAATGACAACCGCTGTAATCGCCACACCGCCCAGATTTTCAAACAGCCAGAGAATCGCCTGCATCTCAAAGATATTTGCCACGATCACAAAAGCTACAATCAGAAGGATTCCTTTCAGCAGCGTATATGCTTTTGTATTCTGAAGCCATCGGATCAGATGATATACAAAATATGCAATCAGCAGAATCTGTACCACATCGATCACTTCTATTGTTTTTGGCGGCCCGAAGTCTGCTGCACGCGAGACAATCCAGGTCCATATTCCATGCACACTGCCACTCCCTTTCTATTCCATCATTTGTTTTTTAAAGATTTTTCAAGGTATCCTCCAACATTGACTCGTAATCCACATCCTCACAGTTTTCCCCATCCACCGGCGGTACCTCTTCCTGGTACTCTTCCGGGGAACTGCCGGAATGATATTTTTCTGTCTGTAATGCGGATTCCTCATTCTCGTCCTGAATATATTTTACCCGATGATCCGCTCTGGAAACAGAAAATTTTGGAATCGCCTTTACATAATAATAATATTCATCATCCTCGAATTCCAGATGTTCGCTTCTCGAGTAATCCGCTCCGAACAGGAAAAACTGAAGGATAAAACCAATCACTGCAGAAACAGCCGCCTGAATCAGAACTCCGGGAAGAGAAATCTCCACATCCAGCACCAGTCTTCCCGCGATCATGATCAGCGCATAGATGACAGCTCCGGACACAACGGAAATCTGCCATGCATAATCCGCACTGATTCTCCGGATACAGTTCACAATCACTACCGCAGCCGCACATGCAACAATCGTCACAAGCATCTTTTCATCCCGAAGCAGCCCGTTCAGCAATTCCTGCACGAGCGTCAGCATTTCCACGTCACCGCTGCCAAGCATCACGGAAATCTTATCCCGGATCAGTTCTATAAAGGAGTAAATCACCACACCGCAGGATACTGCCAGTGCCGACATCGGAGTTCCCACAAGTCCGAATCCGATCGGTGCTGCAGCCGGAATATGAAACCAGAATGCGAGCGGTGTCAGAATCAATGCCGTCCCTTCTTTCGGTGCAAAACGCAGATACAAAAACCAGAAAATCAGCATAATCAGCACAGCGATCCCTGCAACAATCAGATTCAGTGCAAAACAATGTCCGATGATTACCAGCATCGCAAGAGCGGCCATGCCTCCCATAGGAATAATCGCACAGATCAAAGAAAGGATCAATACGACATAGGTGCTCGTCAGAAGCTTCATAAAGCCCATGGAACGATTAATCTCATTGAAAACAACAAAGGCCAGCAAAAACTTGCAGACCGGAAGCACGAAACTGCTGTAGGAACCGTATAGTTCCTTTAATTTTTCTTTACACTCGATCAAGATTGTCATAAGTCAGCCCTCCTGTTTCTGCCCCTGCGCCTTTTTTTCTCTTCTGTATCATAGATCTTCTGCAGGGCATCCAGCTCCTGACAATATTCCTTCACACTTTTTTGCGCAGCTGCATACCGTGCTGACGCAATTCCATAAACAATCGCGGAATACAAGGTCAGAAAACAAAGATACGACAACGCAATACATCCGAGCAGGAAAACATAATTGATCGAATCCATCTCGTCCATAATCCATTGAATATGGTACAAGACAAGAAAACCAAGCACCAGAAAATATGCAAAAGTTGCAGAAAAGAAATTCTTCAAAAGTGCCACTCCGATATAGTCACTGCGAAAATAACGGGTGATCTTCTGTGCTTTCTTTCCCTCCTTTTGTTCGTAAAGTGCCAGCTTTGTCATCTGCCGTACACGTTTTTCATTCAACATGAATCTATTCTCCTTTACTGCAATATCTCATTGTCAATAAAAGTCCGATCTTTGAACCCTGGTATCATTTTATCATAAGATTTCCAATATGGAAAGCAATTCTGAAAAGATTCACACAATCTTTCCCGCCGTTTTTCCCACATTTCAGGCCGTATCCCGGGAAGACGCAAAACTCTCGTCTCCCTTTCCCGCTGCCACTGCAAGAAACCCCACCGACTCTGCTCCCCTTTCCAGGAGAAGTGAGGCGATCGCATCAATCGTGCTTCCTGTTGTATAGATGTCGTCAACCAGCAGAATTCTCCGGTACGAAATCCGCTCCGGGACAAGGCAAAAAGCATGTTCCAGGTTTTTTCTCCGTTCCGCTCTCCCCAGTTCTTTTTGCGCCTTCGTATTTTTGATTCTTTTCACAGATTTTGAATCTACCGTAAGGTGCAGTTCCCTGCCGATTTTTACCGCCAGAATTTCTGCCTGATTATATCCTCTTTTCCTCATTCTTGCCGGATGAAGCGGCACCGGGATCAGCACATCGGGTTTCATACGGCGGAGGAACTGTCCGCTTCCAATGCAGATTGATCTGGCATAAAATCCGGCATATTCCATACGACCCTGATATTTATAGCGCATCAGGGATTTTTCCATAAAACCGCGGTAGGGATAGGCTGCAAATCCTTCCTCATAACTGTGAAGATTTCGCGCACAGTCCCGACAGTACTCCATGGAGGAATCCTGGATCGGGCTGCTGCATTTGCAGCATCTCGGTCCGGAAATCATCCGCACTTTTTCCGTGCACTCCCGGCAGACCCATTTCTCCTTTGGAAGAAGAATACCGTCACAGATCGGACATCTTCTCGGATAAAGGGCATCTACGGCCCTGCTTCCCACTCTCAGAATTTCTTTTTTCATGTAAGCTTCCTTTCCTTCTCTTCCGGAAGCTTCTTTCTTACACAGACAGAGTATTCATTTCCCGAATTCTCTGCGCCAATGTGGTATAACGGTTTTCTTCGATGTGATTCTCTATCATTGCTTCAAAAGTCACATCACTGCCGACAATCGTTACACATTTCCTTGCTCTTGTAACTGCGGTATACAAAAGGTTTCTGGTCATCAGCATACGGGGGCCTCCCAGAATCGGCAGAATCACTGCCGGATACTCACTTCCCTGCGCCTTATGAATCGTTGTCGCATAAGCAAGTTCCAGTTCATCTGCCTGTTTAAATGTATAGTCCGCAAATTTTCCTTCGTCATACTCCACCGTAATGATTTCCGTATAAGGGTTAATGCTTCGAATCACTCCAATATCTCCGTTGAAGACACCCATCCCTTTCTCTGCACAAACCTGGTTGATACCGCGCACTTCCCATTCCAGCTGATAATTATTACGGATCTGCATGACCTTATCCCCTTCACGGAAAATGCCGGATCCAAATTCCCGTTCCGCCTTATCATCCGAGGGCGGATTCAGATATTTCTGGAGAATCTGATTGAGGCTCTCCACACCAAGCGCTCCTTTTCTCATCGGAGTCAGAATCTGAATATCCTGGGGTCTTGCATCCACATAGGAAGGCAGCTTGCTTGAAATCAGAGCGATAATAACCTTTTGAATTACATTGACATCATACCGTTTCAGGAAAAAGAAATCTCTGCTTTTATTATCCAGAAGTACCTTTTCCCCATTGTGAATTTTATGGGCATTGACTACAATGTCACTTTGAGATGCCTGACGGAAAATGTGGGTCAGTCTCACAACCGGGAAGCAGTCCGAACGGATCAGATCACGCAGTACGCTGCCCGGTCCGACGCTTGGCAGCTGATTCTGATCTCCCACAAGAATCAGCCTGGTTCCCGGCACAATCGCCAAAAGCAGTGCATGCATCAGATGAATATCCACCATGGACATCTCATCTATGATGATTACATCTGCCTCCAGAGGGTTCTCTGCATTTCTCTCAAAATGAACATTGGAAGAGGATTCTTCCATGATCCCGGACAGTTCCAAAAGCCGGTGAATTGTACAGGCTTCGCATCCGGTAGCCTCGGTCATCCGCTTGGCTGCTCTTCCGGTGGGTGCTGCGAGAAAGATATCAAGTCCTTCTGATTCAAAGTAGTGAATCATCGTATTAATCGTAGTCGTCTTTCCGGTTCCCGGTCCTCCGGTCAGAATCAGAAGGCCGTTGACGGCAGCCTCGATCACTGCAGTTTTCTGCATCTCGTCCAGTTCAATCTTCTTGTTTTTTTCTATGGCAGCAACCCGTTTTTCGATTTCTTCCCGGTTTTCCTCACATCTGATATTCAATTCATGAAGCATCCGCGCTGTATTGAGTTCCAGATAATAGTACTCTCTTGTATATACAATCCGCTCCGTTTCCTCTTCTGTCACCGGAATTTCTTTCCGGATTACTTTTCGCTCCATCGCCAGGTCAGACAGATAAATCTCCATATCGTCTGTCCCGACTCCGAGAAGTTCCGCTGCACGTGCAAAGAGAATCCGCTCCGGGAGATATACATGACCCTGCGCAGACGCCTGATTCAGTATGTAACACAGTCCGCTCTTAATCCGATATTCACTGTTGACGGTGATCCCGATCCGCCCTGCAATCTCATCCGCCGTCCGGAATCCAACCCCTGGAATATCCTCCGCCATTTTATAAGGGTTCTCTTTCAGAATCCGGTACATCTTATCACCATACTGCTGATAAATCTTCACCCCCAGATTCAGCGCAATTCCATATCCGGACAGAAAAATCAATGCATTCTGCATTTCCGATTTTTCCTGTACCTGCTGCGCGATTTCCCGCGCCTTGCGCTCACTGATGCCTTTCACCTCGGAAAGCCGTTCCGGCTCTTCCTGCAGAATCCTCAAGGTATCCTCTCCAAAACGACGGACAATTCTTGCCGCCAGCGCTGCTCCGACACCTTTGATTGCGCCCGATCCCAGGTATCTCTCCAAAGCAACAGAATCCTGTGGGACTTTCGTCTCATAGGATTCTATGCGGAACTGCTGACCATATGTTGCATGTTCTGTGTATACTCCGACCGCTTCAATCAGTTCTCCCTCTCCGATCATGGGAAGATTCCCGACGCAGGTAAGCTCGGAGGTCCCCATCGCCAGGTTCAAAACTGTATAGCCATTTTCTTCGTTCCGAAAGATTATGTGTTCCACATAACCCTCAACTCTCTCTTTCTCCATCATGAAAACCGACTCTCAAATTCCGCCATAACTTCGCGGTACTGCCCTGTTCCAAGAGCCACGGCACAGGCCGGGTTTTCCGCCGTCATAGTGTCAATTCCTGTCCTCTCCTGTATCAATTCCTCAACGCCGTCCAGCAAACTTCCTCCGCCGGTCAGGACAATTCCCCGATCAGCCACATCCGAAGCCAGCTCCGGAGGCGTCTTTTCAAGGATTGCACAAACCGCATCCGCGATCTGTGATGTAATCGGAGAAAGTGCCTCTCTGATTTCTCCCGAAGAGACCGTGATGGTTTTTGGGAGACCTGTGATGACATTTCTTCCCCGCACCTCCATCGTCTTCTCTTCCGCTCTCGGATATGCGGATCCAATGCGTATTTTGACAGCCTCCGCTGTCTGCTCCCCGATAAAAACATTATACTTTTTCCGAATGTAGCGGATAATCGCCTGATCAAAGTTTTCTCCTGCCAGCTTAACCGAATTCGATACCACTGTTCCCGCAAGAGAAATTACCGCAATATCGGTTGTTCCTCCTCCGATATCCACAATCATATTTCCACAGGGCTTGGTAATGTCAATTCCCGCCCCGATCGCCGCAGCCACCGGCTCCGGAACAATCAGAACTTCTCTGGCACCCGCCTGATAAGTCGCTTCCTCCACTGCTTTTCGCTCCACCTCAGTCACCTGAGACGGAACACAGATACTGATTCTCGGTTTCCGGAAAGCTTTTCTCCCCATCGCTTTCTGTATAAAATAACGCAGCATACGTTCTGTAATCAGAAAGTCCGTAATTACACCCTGACGCAGCGGGCGGATGGCCATAATGTTTCCGGGTGTCCGTCCGATCATCTGTCTGGCTTCTTCTCCGATCGCCTTCACCTTATCAGCGTCTTTATCATATGCAACTACAGACGGCTCCTTGAGCACAATACCCTTTCCCCTGGCAAATACCAGGATACTGGCCGTCCCAAGGTCAATTCCAATATCAGTCGTTGCAGCCATAGTATTCCCCTTTCCAACGTAAAATCCTCTTCACCCTACGGGCTGTCACTAAAGATTATAATCAATCTGCCGGGAAATGGAAAGCGTTTTTTAGAGATATTTTCCGACATATTTTCCCGTATAGGAAATCGGATTTTTCGCAACCTCCTCCGGCGTACCGCAGGCGATCACCGTTCCTCCCTTGTCTCCGCCCTCCGGTCCGATGTCAATAATATAATCTGCAGTCTTAATCACATCCAGATTATGTTCGATGACAATCACGGTATTTCCTCCCTCTGTGAGCCGCTTCAGGATCGATACCAGTTTATGCACATCTGCAAAATGAAGTCCCGTAGTCGGTTCGTCCAGAATGTAGACCGTCTTCCCTGTTCCGCGTCTGCTAAGTTCTGTGGCAAGCTTAATCCGCTGCGCCTCACCTCCCGACAGTGTGGTGGAAGGCTGTCCAAGGCGCAGATAGGAAAGACCCACGTCATACAAGGTCTCCAGTTTCCGGTAAATAGACGGCACAGGTCTGAAAAACTCCAGCGCTTCTTCCACTGTCATATCCAGTACATCGTAAATACTTTTTCCCTTGTATTTGACTTCCAGCGTCTCCCGGTTATATCTTTTTCCATGGCAAACCTCGCAGGGTACATAGACATCCGGAAGAAAGTGCATCTCAATCTTGATAATACCGTCTCCGCTGCAGGCCTCACATCGTCCGCCTTTAATATTGAAACTGAAACGTCCTTTTTTATAGCCTCTCGCTCTCGCATCCTGCGTTGCCGCAAACAGATCCCGGATCTGATCAAACAGTCCTGTATAGGTAGCCGGATTGGAGCGCGGTGTTCTTCCGATGGGTGACTGGTCAATGTCGATTACCTTATCCAGCTGTTCCATTCCAATGATCTCTTTGTGTTGTCCCGGAATGGTTCTTGCCCGGTTCAAATCCCTTGCCAGACGTTTATAAAGAATCTCATTAACCAGAGAACTCTTTCCCGATCCGGAAACACCGGTAACGCAGGTCATCACACCAAGGGGGAAAGAAACATCAATATTTTTCAGGTTGTGTTCCTTGGCACCGACCACTGTGAGCCAGCCTTTCGGCTGATTTCTCACTTCCGGTACCGGTATCTTCAGTTCGCCGCTTAAGTACTTTCCCGTGATGGAGGCGGGATTTTTCATCAGATCCTCCGCCGTGCCGATGGCAACCAGTTCTCCTCCGTGCTCACCTGCTCCGGGCCCAATATCCACCACGCAGTCTGCGGCACGCATGGTATCTTCATCGTGTTCTACGACAATCAGCGTATTTCCCAGATCCCGTAAATTCCGGAGTGTGGCCAGCAGTTTGTCATTGTCCCGCTGATGAAGACCGATACTGGGCTCATCCAGTATGTAAGCGACACCTACAAGCCCTGATCCGATCTGCGTAGCCAGACGGATTCTCTGAGCTTCTCCTCCGGAGAGGGATGCTGTTCCTCTTGCCAGTGTCAGATATTCCAGACCCACATCGATCAGGAAACCGACTCTTGCATGAATTTCCTTTAAAATCTGTTTTCCGATCAGCTTCTGCTGCTCACTTAATGATAATCCGTCCATAAATTTCTGCAGCTGCTCAATGGACATATCTGTAACTTCGTATATATTTTTTCCTCCCACGGTAACCGCCAGAGAGGTTGCCTTCAGACGCTGACCGTGACAGACCTTACAGGGAGTCACCCGCATGAAAGTCTCATACTCCTGTTTGGTGGATTCCGCACCGGTCTCCCGGTAACGACGCTCTACATTTTTAATCAGTCCCTCAAAAGCCACATCATACACGCCGACGCCTCTTTGTCCCCGGTAATGCACCTTTACCTTCTTTTCGCCTGTGCCATAAATGAGAATGTCGTGAATCTGCCTGGGATAATCCTGAAACGGTGTGTCCAGAGAAAAATGATATTCCTCCGCCAGCGCATCCAGTACCGCTCTGGTATAACTGCTCTTATCCGTGCAGGACTGCCATCCCAGTACTGCGATTGCTCCCTGGGCTATAGACAGAGAGGGATCCGGAATCATCAGTTTTTCATCAAATTCCATTTTATAGCCAAGACCGGTACAGTTCGGGCAGGCACCAAAAGGATTGTTGAAGGAAAAGCTTCTCGGTTCAATCTCCTCCATACTGATTCCGCAGTCCGGACAGGAAAAGCTCTGACTGAAGGTCATTTGATTCCCATCCATCGTATCAACTACCAAAAGGCCCTCCGCCATATCCAGCACACTCTCCACAGAATCTGTCAGCCGCTTTTCAATCCCCGGTTTTACCATCAAACGGTCCACTACAATCTGAATCGTATGCTTCAGATTCTTATCCAGGCTGATTTCCTCCGAGAGTTCATACTGGCTGCCGTCAATCATCACTCTGACATACCCGCTTCGTCTTGCCTGCTCCAGAACCTTCTCATGACGCCCTTTTCTGCCGCGAACCACCGGCGCCAGCAAAAGGATGCGGGTTTTCTCCGGAAGGGCCATAATCTGATCCACCATCTGATCCACGGACTGACGGCTGATCTCTCTGCCGCATTTCGGACAGTGAGGGATTCCGATCCGGGCATACAGAAGACGAAAATAATCATAGATTTCCGTCACCGTGCCAACTGTGGATCTCGGATTCCGATTCGTCGATTTCTGGTCAATGGAAATTGCCGGCGGAAGTCCTTCAATGCTCTCGACATTCGGTTTTTCCATCTGTCCGAGAAACTGCCTCGCGTAGGAAGAAAGACTCTCCATATACCGGCGCTGTCCTTCCGCATAAATTGTATCAAAAGCCAGCGAGCTCTTACCGGAACCGCTCAGACCGGTAAAGACTACAAACTGATTTCTGGGGATGTCAACACTTAAATTCTTCAGATTGTTCTCTTTTGCTCCCCTGATTCTGATAAATTCTTTCTTATCTGCCATGATTTTCCCTCTTCGTATCTCATTGATCTGCTAACCTTTTTCGATTGTAGCACAGAGCAGGCGCAAATGCAAACATTTGTTCTTGTTTTAACCGATCACAAAAGAAATTCCGACAGTATCACATTGCTCACGGAAATTCCGGCTCTGCTTAAGGCCACTCTGTCTCCGTTAACCGCAAGCATGCCAAGCCGCTCGTATTTTTCCAGAACTTTTCCATAGACACTCTCCATACTTTTTCCGAACAGATCGGAAAATTTCTTCCTGCTGACCCCTTCTGTCATGCGAAGACCGAGAAACATGAATTCTTCCATACAGTCTTTCTCTGACAGTATTTCCTGTTCTGTACGGATCTGATCCCCTGTTTTGTCCTCTTCCATATATTTCTTTTGGTCCCGCGTATTTGTCCATCTCCTGTTTTGATACAGTGAAGCAGCCGAAGGACCAAAACCAAGATAGTCCGTCCGCTCCCAATACCCCTTATTGTGAATACAGGCATAACCGGGTTTCGCATAATTGGAAATCTCATACTGGAGAAAACCATAGTCTCCAAGAATCCGTCCTGTCATCTCATACATTTCCCGTTCAGTATCCTCATCCGGAAGATCCAGCTTCTGATTCGCAAAAGGAGTTCCCGGTTCAATGATCAGGCTGTAGACGGAAATATGTTCCGGTTCCATCCGGGCAATTGTATTCAGACTTTCCGCAAAGGAAGCGCAGGTCTGTCCCGGAAGACCGGACATCAAATCCACATTGATGTTTTGAAAACCGGCTTTGCGCGCCATAGAATAACTCTCCCGAAAATCCTGAAAGGTATGAATTCTTCCCAGTCTTTTCAGTTCCTCATCATGCACGGACTGACACCCGAAGCTGATCCGGTTAAATCCGACCCCGCGGTATGCCGAAAGCTTTTCCGGATTCACGGTTCCCGGATTCGCCTCCAGTGTAATCTCCGCCTCCGGCGCAAAAAGAAAATGCCTTTTCAGTTCTTTCAAAATACGATCCAGAAGTTCCCAGTTCAGAATCGAGGGCGTTCCTCCCCCGAAAAAAACAGAAACCACCCGGTAATCCAACGCCCTCTCCGCTCTTTCGATCTCTTCGAGAAGTCGTTCCACATAGTTTTCCTGCTCTTTGCTGCTCCCCGGACCGGATACAAAATCACAGTAGGCACATTTTCTCACACAGAACGGGATATGCACATACAGTTCCAGTTTCTTTTTCTCTTCCATCTGCTTTTTCCTCTCAAGGCTTCCCCAAATGCGGCGCCGCATCAGCCCCCGCATTGATCTTCTATGTTACATGGCAATGCAAACGAGGAACTTTTCTTTTCGTATACCCTGACATGGGTATTTTCCGAAAACAAAGGTTCCTCGTCATCGTTCGTTTTTTTATTTTATCGTCCAGTTTCAGCACACTCATAAATGCCTTCTGCGGAATCTCCACGTTTCCCACCTGGCGCATCCGTTTCTTACCTTCCTTTTGTTTCTCCAGAAGTTTCTTTTTACGAGAGATATCACCGCCGTAACACTTTGCAAGCACATCCTTGCGAAGTGCACGGACCGTTTCCCTTGCTATGATTTTTGATCCTATGGCAGCCTGAATCGGAATTTCAAACAACTGCCTTGGAATCTCTTCTTTGAGCTTTTCGCACATTTTCCGTCCGCGCTCATAAGCAGAACCTTCGAAAACAATAAAGGACAGCGCATCCACTTCTTCCTTGTTCACCAGAATGTCAAGTTTCACAAGCTCACTTCGTTCATATCCCAGAAGTTCATAATCAAAGGAGGCAAAGCCTCTGGATCTGGATTTCAATGCATCAAAAAAGTCATAGATGATCTCGTTCAGCGGCAAATGGTAATGCAGCATCGCACGGGTCGTCTCCATATATTCCATTCCCTGGTACTGACCTCTTCTCTGCTGGCACAGTTCCATAATCGGCCCGATAAACTCCGTTGTAACCATGATCTCCGCCTTTACCATCGGTTCTTCCATATAATCGATCTCAGAGGGATCCGGCAGATTCGAGGGATTTGTCAGGTCAATCACCGTTCCGTCCGTCTTGTGCACTTTGTAGATAACGCTGGGCGCAGTTGTCACAAGATCCAGATTATACTCTCTCTCCAGACGTTCCTGAATTATTTCCAGATGAAGCAGGCCTAAAAATCCGCAGCGGAATCCAAAGCCCAAAGCCGCCGAAGTCTCCGGCTCATAAAAAAGAGAAGCATCATTGAGCTGCAGCTTTTCCAGCGCATCTCTCAGATCCTGATACTGTGCTCCATCTGCCGGATACATGCCGCAGTAAACCATAGGGTTCACCTTCTTATAACCGGGCAGCGCCTCTTTACAGGGATTGTCTGCATCGGTAATCGTATCACCCACCCGGGTATCACGCACATTTTTTATACTCGCTGTAATATATCCAACCATTCCGGCCGAAAGCTCCTCACAGGGAATCAGCTGTCCGGCTCCGAAATAACCAACCTCCACAACTTCTTCCACAGCCCCTGTAGCCATCATACGGATTCTGGTCCCTTTGCGCACACTGCCTTCCATGATACGACAGGATACAATAACTCCTCGATAAGCATCGTAAACCGAATCAAAAATCAAGGCTTTCAGCGGAGCATCTGCATCTCCCTTTGGTGACGGGATTTTGTGCACGATCTGCTCAAGCACTTCCTCCACATTCTGACCGGTTTTTGCGGAAATCTGCGGGGCACCCTCCGCTTCAATTCCGATGACATCCTCAATCTCTGCGATGACTCTGGAGGGATCCGCGCTTGGCAGATCAATTTTATTGATCACCGGGAATACATCCAGATCATGATCCAGCGCCAGATAGACATTTGCCAGAGTCTGAGCCTCGATTCCCTGGGAAGCATCCACCACCAGCAATGCACCGTCACAGGCTGCAAGACTGCGGGACACCTCATAATTAAAATCCACATGGCCGGGAGTGTCAATCAGATTGAAAATATACTCCTCACCGTCATTTGCTTTATATATGGTCCGGACTGCCTGAGCCTTGATAGTAATCCCTCTCTCCCGTTCCAGATCCATGTTGTCCAGCACCTGATCCTGCATCTCACGCTCAGTCAGCAGACCTGTTTTCTCAATAATCCGGTCTGCCAGCGTCGATTTTCCATGATCAATGTGGGCAATTATACAGAAATTTCGAATTTTGCTCTGATCAATCGCTGCCAATTCTTTTCCTCCTGGTATCTTTGGTTTGCTTATGTAATCATCTCCACGCAGCGTGGCTGTTCATTCTGTATGATACGAAATCCTTGAAAAAAATGCAAGCTTATTTTTCGTGTGCCGCTTATCCCTGCCGACTGCATTGATCACTCTTTTCCTTCCAGCACTTTATTCAGCAGATCCGCAAACGGTTCCATCGCATTTTTGGCCTCCTCTACCGTGTTGGTCTGTGCACCGACCTCCAGAAGCAGCGACCGGGGCATCAGGTGCAGATTATATCGGTACCCTTTCAGATAAATGCAGCGTGTAAACTCCGGATAATACTGTTTTGCCAGATATTCCAGCTGAAAAGAAAACGCCAGATTGTCCTGAATGTAAGGATTCGGCAGGGAAGCGATCTCACCGTTTTGGTTGGTTCTGCACAATCCGTTAAAAAACATAATCCGTGCAGTCTGCTTCCCGTTAATTTCCGTCACCAGATGTTTTCCCGGATCCACTCCGTCCCTGTGCAGATCGATCACAACCTGAACGGAAGGATTTTCTGCAAGGATAGCGGAGATTACCGGTTCTGCGTAATTGTATGCTTTGCTGCGCTCCAGTTTCCCGTCGACCATATCGAAAGTGTCCTTCACATGAATGACCTGATATCCATACTGCTCTGTGAGAATCTGTTCCAGATAATCACCGACGCCAATCACCGTTGTGGAAGTATCCCCCTCCACAGAATCCGCATATTCCTCCTGAGAATGGGTGTGGTAAATCAGAATCTGGGGCTGATCCGGATCCTGTTCCAGAGTCATATCATCTCCAAGGAGCAGATCTGCATTAATCTGGGAAGGATTGGCGCTGGTATTGGGATCTACCACGAAAAACTGATTCAGCAGCTGCTGATAATCCTGAAGCTGCGCAAGGGAAATCTCTTCTTTTTTTATCACTGCCACTGCCGGCTCTGTCTGCATCCCCTGCCCTTCTTCCTGTGAATTTTCATTGATATCCGCATTGGTATCTATATTGGTATCCGAATTTATATCTGTATTTGTATCTGTATTTGTATCTGTATTTGTATCTGTATTTGTATCCGCATCTGAACTGCTCTCCGCTGTCTTACCCACATCCTGTTCCAGATCCGTCTGCAGCTGATTCTCCCTCTGTGTCCGTTCCTGCAAAGCCTGTTCGTTTTCCCTTAAAACAGCAGCACTTGTCTCCTCATCCTCCGTCAGCCGTTTTGCCTCTTCTTCCTCTTCCAGTGCAAGAGACGGGATCTGCTCCTTTACAGCAAGAAGCAATTCCTGCATCCATCCTCCCTTTGTCTCTTCCGTTTCCAGTCCCAGATACGGCGTAAGAACCAAAAACGCTGCCTCCCCTGCCTGTTCATATGCTTTTTCCAGAATTTTCTTTCCTCCTGCAAAATGATCACGACGAATGATCTGTATGCTTCTGCCCATCAGGATTCCTCCGGATGCAAGGGCACAGACTGTCAGAAAAAAACGCACTTTTCTTTCTTTTTTCCCCATATCATCACCGCTATTATGATATGTCAGCCGCTATACAAAAATGCCTTGTTCAGCCCTTCGGAAATCGTAATACTCAGTCTCTTTATCGTCTCATCAATCTCTTTTGGCGTCACATACATGCTTTGCAGCGACGGACTGATCAGCTCTCCCAAAAACTCATCCATTTCTGATTCCTCCAGTGATTCCAGAAGTTCCGCTACAGCATCATGAATAATGGTACCCGCATCCACAACAGTCGGAACTCCGATCCCGATCACCGGTACCTTCAGCGTCTCCTGATTCAGTGCATTCCGATAATTTCCCACTCCGGAACCGGGACTGATTCCGGTATCCGTCAGCTGAATTGTACAGTTCAGCCGTCGGATGCTTCGCGCTGCAAGAGCATCAATCACGACCACCACATCCGGATTTGTCTCCTTTACAACACCGCGCACAATCTCCATCGTCTCCATACCGGTCTGAGCCATCACCCCCGGAACAAGCGCGCTGATCTTTCGCGCACATTTTTCTCCCAGCGCTGCAGCTCCATATTCCTTTACGAGATGACGTGTAATCTGCAGATTCTCCACCACCTGCGGTCCCAGGGCATCCGGTGTGATGTCACGGTTTCCAAGACCGATCACCAAAATTGCCGCTTCATCTCCCCCTGGCAAAAGAGCACGCAGATGTTCCGACAGTTCGCCGGCAATTTCCCTGTGATATTCCTCATCCAATACCGTCAGATTCGGAGCTTCGATCGTCACATAAGTCCCTATGGGCTTTTCCATCATCCTGGCACCGTGCTCTGTCTGAATCTGGACATAGGTGGTGTGCACATCTTTCTCCTGATTGTAATCTTTCCGGATCACCACACCGGAAAGTTCCACGTCATCGTTTTCGTACTTCTCACCGTTTTCCATTGCAAGATCTGTCCGAATTCTATATTTCCCGATCATAACGCCCTCCTGATGCTTTCCTTTTACGTTTGCTATTCTCTTCTGATTTTTCTATATTATGTATTGAAAGATTTTTTATTTTTCTTATTGACAAACCAAAGAAAATAGCATAGAATAATAAAGCATGTTTTAAGTGGAACGTCCGTGTCTGTTCCACTGACACAAAAACAATCATTTATTTTAAAAGAAAGTTTGGAGGTGTACAGTTTGGCTAACATTAAATCTGCAAAGAAAAGAATCCTGGTAAATCAGACGAAGGCTGACCGCAACAAAGCAATCCGTTCTGCAGTTAAGACTTCCATGAAGAAAGTAGATGCTGCTGTAGCTGCAAAAGATAAAGAGGCTGCTGCTGCTGCATTAACAAATGCGATCTCTACCATCGACAAGGCTGCTTCTAAAGGCGTTTATCACAAAAACAACGCTGCCAGAAAAGTGTCTCGTCTGAGCAAAGCTGTAAACTCAATCGCATAAATATATCATAAAAACAAAAATTTCCCGGCCATCCCGTCATGTGGCCGGGTTTTTTATATACTTCCGTATTTCCGATATTCTTTTGGTGTCATTTTTACCATGCGCCTGAAAATCTGACGATAAAATTTCGCGTCCTCATATCCTACCCGTTCTGCAATTTCTTCCACCGACAGACTTGTTCCCTGCAGAAGTTCACAGCTTTTCTCAATCCGGAGCCTCTGAAGATATTCCCGGAAGGTCATCCCTGTCTCTTCATGAAATTTCCGGCTGATGTAGGGAACGCTGTAATGTTCTCTTCTGCAGAATTCACTCAGACACGCTCCCCGGTCAAATTGCTCATTGGCATAGCGAATGACCTGAATAACGGCCTCATTCTTTGCGCGCTCCGTAATCCCTTTTCTTACACTTCGCAGGGTCAAAATCAGAATCTCCCTTAAACGGCTCCTGTAAATTTCCCGGTATCCGGTCTGTTTCTCCTGATATTCCTTTTCCAGGCCTTTCAGAAGCCATAAAACCCGGCCATCCTCATCGTGAAAAACCCGGTTTGCCGGCGTCTCCCCCACCACTCTCGTATCATACCGGATCAGGCATACCTGCATCAGCTGTTCCACCGTACGGCATCCTTTCAGCGTATCATCGATCACCTCCGGCAAAAACAGACAATTGATCAGTGTCAGCTCATTGCTTTGGGAATAACTGTGAACGCTTCCATAATCCATAATAAAGTAGTCTCCGGGAGACAGCACCATCCGCTCTTCATTCAGAGTCTGCACAGCAGTGCCTCCCGTGATGTACACCAGTTCAAAAAACCGATGATCATGGCTTCCCATATCCCCCTGACGGTAAGGCAAAATCACCAGATTTCCCTCGGTTTTGTTTTCGACCTGCTCCAGATCTAAGGTATATTTCTCTTCCATATAGTTAAATTCACCCCTATAACCAGCCAAATTTGGTGGTTTTTTTATAGAGTACGATCTGTTATGCTAAATGTCAAGTAAGAAGAAAACGGAGGTATTAATTTTATGGAATGGAATGCATCCTGGATACGGCCGGCTGCAGACCTTTTGGACGTCTGCCCGGTATTTTCCAAATCTTTTGCGCTTTGCAAACCTCTTGAAAAAGCGACTCTTCGCATCACAGCCCTCGGCGTGTATGAGGCTTCCCTGAACGGAAACAGAGTCGGAGACTTCATCCTTGCTCCCGGCTGGACCTGCTATGATCAGCGGCTTCAGTATCAGGAATATGATGTCACAGAACTGATCACCGATACAAACACCCTTATGGTGACGGTCGGAAAAGGCTGGTACCGCGGACGCCTTGCAGGCTGGACTGATTCCAAAGTACAGAGCAATCTGCAAAAAAATCCCGCCGGACTGCTGGCAGAACTGACACTTCTCTATTCTGACGGTTCCACAGAGCAGGTCGTTACCGACAGCTCCTGGACCACCGCAAAAAGTCCGATTCTGCTCTCCGAAATTTATGACGGAGAAATCTACGATGCGACTGTCGTTCCGGAAGAGGGCACTTCTGCCGTTGTTTTCGACGGACCTTACCACACACTGATTCCCCAGCAGGGCGAGGAAGTTCACGAACAGGATCATCTGTTTCCGGAACAGATCTTTTACACTCCAAAAGGAGAACTTGTAATTGATTTCGGTCAGGAGGTTACCGGTTATGTAGAAACCACCGTCAGCGCTTCTGCCGGAGAGGAAGTCTCTCTCTCTTTCGCGGAAGTTCTGGACAAGGACGGAAATTTTTATACGGAAAATTACCGCAGCGCCAGGGCAATTTACCGTTATATCTGCCGGGATGGTCTTCAGACCTATAAGCCGCATCTGACATTCTACGGTTTCCGTTATATCCGGATAAATGCTTTCCCCGGCGGTGTGGATCATGCAAAACCGGAGAATTTTATCGCCATTGCGGTTCATTCGGATATGCGCCGCACCGGCAGAATTTCCTGCTCGGATCCGATGCTGAATCGTCTCTTCGACAATATTCTCTGGGGCCAAAAAGGCAATTTTCTGGATGTTCCCACCGACTGCCCGCAAAGAGATGAACGTCTTGGCTGGACCGGAGACGCACAGGTTTTCTGCCGCACTGCCTGCTTCCAGTATGACGCAGAGCGTTTCTTTACCAAATGGCTTGCTGATCTCGCTGCCTGCCAGACCCCAGAAGGAAGAGTCGGCCATGTGATCCCCGATGTTTTGGAAGCACCAAACGGAAGTGCTGCCTGGGGCGATGCAGCCGTCATCTGTCCCTGGGAGGTTTATTTAGCTTACGGCAATCCGCAGATCCTGAAAAATCAGTTCAAAAGTATGACCGGCTGGATTGATTATATCACTTCTACCACTACTACCCCGAATCTTTGGACCGGAGGGGAACATTACGGTGACTGGCTTGGACTGGATGCTCCTTCCGGCAGCTACAAAGGCTCCTCAAGAGAGGATTTCATTGCATCCGCCTTTTATGCGTATTCCACAGAGCTGGTCATCAAAGCGGGCAAAGTTCTCGGTGAAGACGTTTCTGCCTACGAGACACTCTATCAGAATATTCTTACCACATTCCGGGAAACCTATCCGGAATACACCACCCAGACAGAGTGCGTGCTTGCTGCTCACTTTGGTCTCGCACCGGATCCCCAGGCCGCAGCCGATCAGCTCGCAGACCGTATCCGGCAATGCGGTATCCGTCTGGAAACCGGTTTTGTGGGAACTCCGTATCTGCTCCATGTCCTGAGCACTTACGGTCATACAGAGCTGGCATACTCTCTTCTGCTCCGAAAAGAGTATCCGTCCTGGCTCTATCCGGTAACCAAGGGTGCAACAACCATCTGGGAACACTGGGACGGCATCATGGAAAACGGCGATTTCTGGAGCAGCGATATGAACTCCTTCAACCACTATGCTTACGGATCCGTTGCAGACTGGGTGTTCGGAGAAGCTGCCGGAATTCACACAGTAGAGGAATTCCCGGGCTACGAGCGAGTTCGTATTGAGCCAAAGCCGGATTCCCGTCTTGACTGCCTGAATGTGGAACTTCAGACACGCCGCGGAATGCTGCGTTCCTGCTGGAAAAAAGAAAACGGCTTTTGGAAATATGAAATCGTAACTCCGTCTCCTGCAGTCATCGTGATTGACGGTCAGGAAAGAACCGTGGAAAAAGGTTCCTATCTGTTCTTTGGAAAACTTTGATCAACCAGAAGACAAAAAGGCTTCCGGGAGCATCACTTTGCTCTCCCGGAAGCCTTTTTTAAGATGCGCTGCCATCTCCGCTGTAGCGGATAATCAGCAGTTCCACACTTAAGGTATCCCCGATTTTTCCTGTTTTCACATCCTCTTCCATCTGTACACAATCCCCCACTGCCTTTTCCAGCTCTTCTCTTTCGTACTGCCGGGAAAGAGGAATATAATTTTTCACCACAAAGGGCGAAAGCCCTGTCCGCTTTGCGATCGTCTGCTGATCACACTGTTCCGCCAAAAGCTCTTTGACCTGAAGAAGCAGATTAAACTGACGGGCCAGAAGAAACAAAATCCGCATCGGAGGTTCTTTTAAAGAAAGAAGATCATAATACAGTTCCAGCGCTTTTCTCTGTTTTTTCTCCGTGACCGCACGGATCATATCAAAGATCCGGTTTGTAATCTGTGTCGTACAGACAGCCTCAATATCCTTCGCGGTAATAATCTCTCTTCCCATCGTATAGCTCTGCAGTTTCTCCAGTTCCATGGCGATATTTCCCATATCCGTTCCGGTTTTCTCCAGAAAAAGTTCCATATCCGGCCGCGTGATTTTCTTGCCTTCTTTTTTCAGCATCCCAAGGATCCAGGTCATCAACGTCTTCTCATCCTGCGTCACAAACTCCACCGCACGTCCGCATTTCTGCAATGCCTTATACATGCGGCTCCGCTTATCAACCTCTTCCTCCACAAACAAAAGCACCAGATAATCCGGCAGATTTGCCAGGTAATCTGCCATTTCATCTGCCTTATTTTTGAAAAAGCCTGTATTTTCCATCAGAATCACACGGCGTTCCGCAAAAAAAGGCATCGTTTCCGCCAGGTCAATCACCTGGCGGCTGTCTGTTCCCTTTCCCTCAAACCGCGAAAAATTCATTGTATCGTCCTCCGGAACAAGCGCATTTTTCAACCGGTTCTTATACTGATTTTTCAGATATTCCTCATCGCCGTAAAAAAGGTAAGCTCTTTTGTAATCCTGATTTTTGATATCTTCTAATATACTTTTCATGTCTGCTCCTGTTGTTTAAAATGTGAATTCCTCTGATGAAAGGAATCCTCTTAAATACGTATGGCCGCTCTTTCTCCACACAGTGACGGCACCGCAGGATGGAGTCCCGTAAACCCTGCTGCCGCTCTCCCAAAGACGCTCCAGCAATTCTCTGTGCGGATGACCGTACTTGCCCGGCCATTCACAGGAAAATACACTGATCGACGGTTCCAGCAGCGCAAGAAGTTCCCGGTCGGTTGAATTTGCCGATCCGTGATGAGCTACTTTCAAAAAGTCACAATGCTGCGCCGTTCTCTTTAAAGCGTCCTCTCCCACTCCTTCCAGATCTCCTGTAAAAAGAGCCTGAAAGCCTTCATACTCCGATTGCAGCACGATACTTCCTGCGTTCGTATGCTCCAGATAATATTCATTGTCTTCTGGATGAAGTACTGTGAGTTTCAGCTTTCCATTTTGAAGCTGATCTCCCGCCTGAAGATATTGTACCACGATTCCGGCACTTTGTGCGGAGGAAATCAGGGGAATCTCTGCTTCCCCGTTTTTCATCCAGATCGGAAGAAAGAGATACTTTACACGCAATGCCGTCTTTCCCTCCGCTATCGCGTTCATTATTTCCAGAATTCCGTTGATATGATCCTCGTCCGGATGTGTGATCACAATCCCGTCCAATCTGCTGATTCCCTGCTGACGCAGCCAGGGCAGAATCCGATAAGTTCCTACCTTGCTGACACTGCTGCTTCCTCCATCAATCAGGAGATGAAATTCTCCGCTTCGCACTTCAATGCAGTCCCCCTGCCCCACATCAAGTACCGTCACTTCAAATTCCGGCGTCGTCCGCCAAAACAGAAACAATGCCGCCACAAATAGTACAAACATGCTGCAGGTTCTCTGTATCGTATCAAACTGGTTCTTCCCCTCTTCCTCCCTCCTCTGTTTTTGTTTCACATGCAAAACAAGAAGCAGAAGGATCAGAATGCAATAGTATCCCCATACCTGATAAATTTCCGGCTGGCCGCAGATCCATACACTGCCCGGAACCCGGCTGATTGTCTCCGCAGCGGCAAGATAACATTTCAAAAGAATACGAGCCGGAAAGATCAGTACCTCTGCCGCCTGCAGATTGAAAAATCCCATAAGACATGCCCCCACTCCCGGAAGCAGCACCGCTGCCAGGGTAGGTCCCGTAAGCAGATTGGGCAAAGCCCCAAGAAGCGGAATCTCATAGTAAAACCAGGCACACAGCGGCAGAATCACTGCCGTAACCGCTGCATAAACCCGGATTGCCGACAGCACCTTATCCCAAACCGTTTTGCCCGTTCCAGCTTCCGGAAACAGAATGGGACAGACAAGCACAACGCCAAGGACCGCACCCACAGACATCAGAAATCCCCCGGAAAACAACAGGCGGGGCTGTTCTGCCAGCATCAGAGTTGACGCCAGCGCCAATGCGCTTAACGCGTCATAAGTGCGTCCGATGATCCGGGCACCCATAGCCGCACAAAACATAATCATTGCCCTGACTGTCGCTGTGTGGCATCCGGTAAGAATTCCGTAAAGAATCATCATGGTACCGGAAATTGCTGCGGATTTTTTTCTTCCCAATCTTAAAATCCCGCAGAGATGAAAAATTCCCATCCCAAGCAGCGAAAGATGCATTCCCGAAACGGAAAGAACATGTACAATTCCCGCCTGCTGGTAATACGCATTTACCTGGTCGTCAAGGGCCGACCGATCTCCCAACAGCATCGCCTGCATGACACCCGCTTCCTTTTCCGGAAGCAGGACCTCCATCTGCCGCCCGCAAGCTTCCCTTAGTTTTCTCAACACCTCCGGCAGATTCCGGTTTTGTTTTTTTAAAATTGTGACTTCATCCGCATATACAAGACAGCAGATTCCCTTTGTTTCATAGTAACTTTTGGCATCAAACTGTCCGGGATTCCCTGGCGCTTCCGGAACTTTCAACGTGCCCAAAATATGTACAACCGATCCGATCGGCAAATCCTGTGCTTCAAAGAGCATATAAAGTCTTTCGCAGACAGCCTCTGATTCTGCCCGCTTTACCGTACAGTCACAAAGCAGATATCCGGCAGAATTACTTTTCTTTTCATAATTTCTGATTTCCCCAACAATCTGCACCTGTTTCTGTGACTGTATGAAATTTTGCATATCATCAGACAAAACAGGCGTGCCCCAGAGAGGCACGCCTGTCATCCGCATCAGACAGATACCAAGTGCAAAGATGAGACTAATCAGGCACATGGGCCTTTTTCTCAATTTCCATCGTCCTCCAAATAAGAAAAATCTTCCTCAAAAAACTGATTCAATTTGATTTTCTCACGGAAAGTTACATCACTTTCCCCATTGATGGAAAACTGCACCTTATCCACCTTACAATTCGCCGTGATGGAATCCACCACCGCATAAATCGATATTTCCTCCGCAACATTCAAAATGGAATCTGTCACGGTATTATCAAAATTCACATACGTAATCTTCTCCGAAGTCGTAACGCTGAGGACATTGGCAGTATCCGGCAGTACCGCAAAATGCCCTTCTTCCTTCGGTCCCTTAATCAGCTGTTCCACGATCACACGCTCAAGAGGAAGGTTTGTGCTGTAGGGAACCCTTCGGGTCTCCGGCACCAGCTTATCTCCCTCGGCATTCGTAAAATACAAAGTAAGCGTCGCATATTGGTACTGATTAATCTCTTTTCCTGAATTTTCCACAAAGCTGTCCGCCGTCATCGCTTTGATTTCTTTCCCAGACTGGTCCGTCAAAGGCTGTCCTTCCACAAGAATCTTCACCTTCTCCACCTCGGGAATCTGTACAAAGGTCCGGACCAGAGCTGCTCTCACCAACACTTCCCGCGGTCGTTCCATCTCAAGATAACCCGCTCCGACATTGATCGTCAGAAGTCCATTTTCCAGTGTATAACTTTGAATCTCACTATCCCCGGTCAGCAGTTTCTTATTCTCCTGCTTTCGGGGTGCCTCCTGCATGGCATCGATCAGTTCTTTTACCAGCTTTTCCGCCGAATCGTTTGCGGGGCTGTATGCTTCAGAAACAATCGTCGTCTCTGTACTGTCCAGATAAAACAATTGATAAGCCGATGCTGCTTCCTGCTTATCGCAGCCAATACAGCAGCTCATGATAAGAACTGCCAGAAACACGTACCAAAACCGTCTCATTGGCACCTCCTATACAATATAGTTCAGCGGAATCCGAACCGAGAACGTCGTTCCCTCATCCACCTTACTGTATACTTTGATTGCCCCACGGTGCATGACAATCGCATTCCGCGCAATCGCAAGACCAAGACCGGTACCTCCGATTTCCCTGGAATGAGATTTGTCCACCCGATAGAACCGCTCAAAAATATGATCCAGCGATTCCTCCGGAATTCCAATGCCCGAATCCGCCACCGTCACGTAAAAATACTTATGGTCTGCATTCAGAGATACTCTCACCCAGCCTTCGCTGACATTGTATTTGATGCCGTTTTCAATCAGATTCGAAAAAGCCAGGGAAAGCTTCGTCTCATCTACCTCCGCATTCACCGGGCGAAAACTGTCCAGAATCAGTTCCACATGTTTTTCTGCCGCAATCGGCCGCAGGCGCTTCAACAGCAGTTCCAGCAAATCATTGATATTGACCTGCGTAATATTCAAATCTGCTGCTTTCTTATCCATTTTAACCAGAGAAAGCAAATCAGTGATAATCTGATTTTCCCGGTCAATTTCCTGTGTAATATCCTGCATGAATTCCTGATAAATTTCCACCGGAACATCCTGCTGCGCATTCAGAGAATCTGCCAGCACTTTCATAGACGCCAGCGGCGTTTTCAGTTCATGAGAGACATTGGAAACAAACTCCTGGCGCGATTCATCCAGTGCCCTGACTTTTCCAAGCATTTTGTTAAATGCATCCGTAATCAGTTCTGTCTCCAGATAATCGGGAACGGAAATGCTTTCATCCAGATATCCGTCTGTAATGTCCTCAATTGCCCTTGTCACCTTCTGGAACGGTTTCATCAGAATTCCCGCAAGAAGATAACCGAAGATCAAAACCAGTATACCGATAATCGTAAGGATCGTAATTCCTTTTGTCTCGAGAATCTGCATATTCGTCCGGATCTCATCAGTAGAAATACTGATCAGCATAACTCCCAGGATCTCCTTCGTCTCCGTATTCTGAATCCTGGCAGTCATCTCCAGATAATTATTTTTCTTATCATACTGAGTGGTCTCTTTCCCCTGATAACTCCAGATTACCTCCTGAGAGACAATTGTTTTCCCCCGGTCCAGATCATAGGTGTCCTGAATTACGCAAAAATCCTCATTGATAATTAAAATCCGCCCGCCGTAAATATTGGTCAGCATATTCAGTTCCCCGTTGATAACGGCCGAAGTGGGATTTTCCATATAGTTCTGCTGAATCAGCTGATTACAGATAATATCGCACTGATTTTTCACTGTCACTGCTCTGACCGACACCGCCCGGTTCTCATAGCTTCGCACAATTCCGTTTTCCACAATCACGCAGGGAACAATTCCGATCACGACCAGAATCACCGTAATGCGAAAGCGCAGGCTTCTCAGAGCTTTCCATTTCCCCTTTAATTTAAGCCTGGAAATAATAACCAACTCCCCACTTTGTATGAACGTACTTCGGCTCACTTGGATTCTTTTCTATTTTTTCCCGCAGGCGGCGGATATGTACATCAACCGTACGCACATCCCCCGGATACTCATAGCCCCAGACAATGTTCAGCAGATTCTCCCGGCTGTAAACCTTGTTTGGATTAAAGACTAAAAGTTCCAGTACGTCGAACTCTTTGGCGGTCAGATTGATCTCCTTGTCCCCGATAAAGACTCTGCGTCCCTCGCAGTCCAGCTTCAGATCCTTTACCTGCACGACCTTCGCTTTTTCCTCTTTCTGCTCCGTTCGCGCGGTTCGTCTCATAATCGCTTTGATTCGTGCCTTTACCTCAAGGATATTAAAAGGTTTTGTAATATAATCATCCGCTCCGTATTCCAGTCCCAGAATCTTATCCATGTCCTCCCCTTTGGCGGTCAGCATCACAATAGGAACATCGGAAAATTCCCGGATCTGCTGGCATACGGACAGTCCGTCCAGCTTTGGAAGCATCAGATCCAGCAGAATCATATCATACTCATGCTCCCTTGCCATGGACAGTGCTTCCTCCCCGTCATATGCACAGTCCACTTCCATGCCATCCTGCTCCAGGCTGAAGCGAATGCCTTTCACAATCAATTTTTCATCATCGACTACCAGAACTTTTTTTGCCATGTTATCTCCTTATTGTCCTAAACTTCAATAGAACCCCTTATCTTTTCAAACATTTTTTCTTTGATGCCATCAATGTTCATGATATCTTCAATCTGCCGGAACGGTCCATTCTGCTCACGGTAGGAAAGAATTGCCTCCGCCCGTGTCTCTCCGATCCCCGGCAATGTCATCAGCTGTTCTTTTGATGCCCGGTTCAGATTGACTTTTCCGCTTTCCTCACCGGATGTGTCCGCGCTGTCGGCAGAGTCCGCCGCACTTTGCAGTGCGCCGGCTTTGTCAAGTCCAAGGTTCTTTGCTTCCTCCAGTGTCCAGACGATAATCTGTTCCCCGTCAGACAGCACCCGGGCCTGATTGAGGGCGATCTCACAGGCATCGCTTTTCAGTCCTCCTGCCGCGCTGATCGCATCTACTACACGGCTGCCCTCTGTAAGAGTATACACTCCCGGATTTTGAACTGCGCCGCAAATATACACCTGCAGTTCACTTTTTTCACCCGTTTGTGTACCCTGTTTTTTCTCCTCCGATGATCCGGAAACCGTAATTTCCTCTGTTTTTTCATCCGTTGGATTCTGTTGGTTCCCGGATACCGCAGTTACACTCTCGCTGTCATCTTTTAGTTCATAAACTGTATCTGTATCATTGCATGAGCAAAGCAAAAAAACCAGCGTGAACGCCAGCATAAAGATTCTTTTGCAGCTATTTTTCATCGTGCATCACTCCTTTTGGCTGATCCGCCGCAAGGTCCCTTGTGTCTGCATAACTTATTTTCTATTGTAACGAAAGTACCCGGAAAATACAAGTAGAAATCTCGTTGTTTATTCCCATTTAAACAGTACAATTCCACCAATCGCAATTCCCATACCGATCAGCTTTCTCAAAGAAAATTCCGTTTTCTCCATGCCAAACAAGCCAAAAAGTTCTATCACCCATGCGACAATCAGCTGGGAAATCACAATCAGCATGGCAGCCTTCGCCGGCCCCAATGCGTTCATGCTTCCAATGACCGTGATTGTAATAAATGCTCCGATTACCCCGCCAAGCAGCGTATACCAGGGTTTTACCTGACAGATTCCTCCGATGGGAGCTCTTCCGGTTATAAGCCATGCGGCTGTGCACACAAGAAAGGCTGTCAACTGAACCCACCCGGCAGCAACCCAGGTACTGGTTTGTTTTGTGACATCTGTATTAAAGACTCCCTGTATGCTCATCAGGGCACCGGAAATCAATGCAGTCAGCATTCCCGACATCTGCAACTCCTCCTTTTCCGGAATGTTATCCTTTTTTAAAGGACATCAGTTTTTCTCATCTGCAATAAAGAATTGACCGATTTCCTTTTTTTTATGCAAAAAAAGGACGCATCCCTCCCAAATGGAAAGTGCGTCCTTTTTTCAGCCCGTTCAATCTCTGATTAAAATCAGGATTCCAGCGCTTTTTTCAGCTTTTCAATCATCTCATCAATGTCCTCTTTTGTAATCACCAGCGGAGGCACCAGCCGCAGCACATTGCTTCCGGCAGAAATTACCAGCAATCCGTTTTCAATCGCTTTCTGAATAATCTCTCCCACCGGACGACCCTTCACGATCAGTCCCTGCATGAAGCCTTTTCCCCGGCGTCCTTCCAGAACCTCATATTCCGACACCAGTTCATCCAGCCGCTGCTCAAGGTATGGGGTCAGCTCTGCCACATGTTCTGCCACATGATCTCTTTCAAAAATATCAAACACAGCATTGATTGCCGCGCAGGCCAGCGGATTTCCTCCGTAAGTCGTACCGTGATCACCGGGCACCAGAGAATTCTCTGCCGTTTTTTTATTCAGGACAAAGGCACCTACCGGCACTCCGCAGCCCAATGCTTTTGCACAGGTCATAATATCCGGTTTTACCCCGTATTCCTGCCATGCAAACATTTTTCCGCTTCTTCCCATACCGCACTGAATTTCGTCCAGAATCAGAAGAATATCATGCTCGTCACACAGTGCACGAACGCCCTTTAAAAACTCCTCTGTCGCCGGATAGATCCCGCCTTCACCCTGAATGGTTTCCATGATAATCGCACAGGTTTTTTCATTGATCTGCGCCTTAACACTTTCCAGATCATTAAAATCTGCAAACTTAATTCCGCCGATCAAAGGAAGAAACGGTTCCTGATAATGAGCATTTCCGGTTACCGACAGAGCTCCGAGGCTTCTGCCATGGAAAGACTGGTTCATTGCAATAATTTCATGATCACTGCTCTTATCCCTCAGATAGGCATACTTTTTCGCTGCTTTTATGGCTCCTTCAATTGCCTCTGTTCCGCTGTTGGTAAAGAAAACTTTATCCATCCCGGCGGCATCCGCAAGCTTTTTGGCAGCCGTTCCAAGAGGAACATGGTAAAACAGATTGGAAGTATGGATTACCTTGTCAATCTGATCCTTCAAAGCCTGATTATAGGTTTCATTTCCATATCCGAGTGCGTACACAGCGATTCCGGCGGCAAAATCAAGATATTCCTTCCCGTCTGTGTCATACAGATGAACTCCTTTTCCATGATCCAGAACAAGCTGGAACCGATTGTAAGTATGAAGCACATACTGCTCCGTCATTTGGATTGCTTCACTCGTTTTCATTGTAATATTTTTCCTCGCTTTCATCGAGAATCGCGGTACCGATTCCTTTGTTGGTAAAGATCTCCAGCAGCAGACAGTGCGGAATTCTTCCGTCCAATATATGAACTCTGGATACACCGTTTTCAATGGCATCAATACATCCCTGAAGTTTCGGAATCATGCCGCCGCCCACGTTTCCATCGGCAATCAGCCTGCGAGCCTGGCTGACACGCAGCTCCGAAATCAGGCTGGAGGGGTCTTTCGGGTCCTTATAAACGCCTTCGATATCCGTAAGAAACGCCAGCTTTTCTGCATTCATAGCTTCTGCAATTGCACAGGCTGCATCATCCGCATTGATGTTGTATGTATTGAACTCATCATCCATACCCACCGGACAGACAATCGGCAGAAAATCCTGATCCAGAAGATCATACAGCACCTTCGGTGTCACTTTTTTGATATCTCCCACAAATCCGATATCTTCACCGTCGGAATATTTTTTTGTCACATTCAGAAGACCGCCGTCTTTTCCGCTGATTCCAACAGCCTTGACACCCAGAGACTGAACCAGACTGACCAGTTCTTTGTTCACCTTGTTCAGCACCATCTCTGCAACTTCCATTGTGTCCGCATCCGTCACACGAAGGCCGTTTTTAAACTTCGGTTCCATACCGACTTTCCCCACCCAGCGGCTGATTTCCTTTCCGCCTCCGTGGACAATAATCGGCTTAAATCCAACCAGTTTCAGAAGAACAACGTCCTCTATTACACTTTTTTTCAGTTCCTGATCTACCATGGCACTTCCGCCATATTTCACCACAATAATTTTGCGGTTAAAACGCTGAATATAGGGCAGGGCTTCAATCAATACGTTCGCCTTGTCCAGATACATCTGATTTACCATTTTATGCTCTCCTTCTTTCGTACCGACTCTTTTTGTTTCAGGAACGATAATCTGCATTAATCTTGACATATTCATAGGTCAGATCACAGCCCCATGCCGTGGCGCTGGCATTACCCATATGGATATCTGCCGTTGCAGTCACCTTCGGCTCAGAGAGAATTTTTGTAGCCTCTTCCTCACTGTAGTCCACTGCAACACCGTCTGCAATAATCTGTATTTTTCCTTTGGCGCTCTCAAAATAGAGATCCACTTTCTCTGGATCAAAATCTGCTCCGGAATATCCCATCGCACAGAGAATTCTTCCCCAGTTGGCATCATGTCCGAAAATCGCCGCTTTGGTCAGGCTTGAGGTCACTACCGATTTTGCAAGTGTCACTGCCTGTGCTTTGTCCTTTGCTCCACAGACGGTCACTTCAAAGAGTGCTGTCGCTCCCTCTCCGTCCCCTGCAATATGCATTGCCTGGGTTTTGTTTACTTCAAAAAGTGCCTCAACAAACGTACGGTAATCTTCATTTTTTTCTTTGATTTCCGGGTTGCCGGCAAGGCCGCTTGCAAGCAGCAGAACCGTATCATTGGTGGAAGTATCCCCGTCCACGGAAATCATATTATAGGTATCCGGAACCACCTCACTTAACGCTTCCTGAAGCAATTCCTTGGAAATGCAAAGATCTGTGGTCACAAAGCTTAACATGGTACACATATTGGGATGGATCATGCCGGATCCTTTACACATGCCTCCGATGGTAACCGTCTTTCCGCCGATTTCCACCTCCACAGCAACCTCCTTTGGTTCTGTGTCAGTCGTCATGATAGCCTGTGCCGCTTTTGCAGCAGCTTCCCGATCCGAAGCAAGCTCTTTGGAGAGCATTCTGACGCCCGCGGCAATTTTCTCCATAGGAAGCTGTTTTCCGATTACGCCTGTGGACGCAACCAGCACGGAATCTTCCGGAATGTTAAGCTCTCTGGAAGCCACTTTTGCGGTCTCGCTGCAGTAGCCATATCCTTCCGCTCCGGTGCAGGCATTCGCGATCCCGCTGTTGCAGACAATTGCCTGTGCAGCCGGATGATGGTACACAATTTCCTGATCCCACTTCACCGGCGCGGCTTTTACCACATTGGTTGTAAAAGTTCCCGCTGCCACACAGGGGACCTCACAGTACACCAGTGCCATGTCATTTTTTCCCTCTTTTTTAATTCCGGCAGCACCGCCTGCTGCAAAAAATCCTTTCGCGGCTGTCACGCCTCCGTCAATCTTCTTCATCCTCTTTTACCTGCCCTTTCCTCTCATAAAATCCAGTCTGTACCTTATATGGTAGGATCTTTTACGGGAACATCGGAGGCATCAGAAGCCCCTCTGCCTCATCCAGACCAAACATCAGATTCATATTCTGAACAGCCTGACCGGCCGCTCCCTTCACAAGATTATCCATAGCTCCCATCATAATCACCCGATTGGTTCTCGGATCAATCTTGAAATTCACATCCACATAATTGCTTCCCTCCACCCATTTTGTCTGCGGGCAGACATCTTTCTCAAGTACACGCACAAAACGTTCGTTCTCATAGTACTTCTGATATACAGCACGTACCTCTTCCTCTGTCACATCTTTCTTCAGGGAAGCATAGGCGGTTACCAGAATTCCCCGGTTCATCGGTACCAGATGAGGTGTAAAATTCAGCGTAACAGGATAACCCGCCGCATAGGAAAGCTGCTCCTCAATCTCCGGTGTGTGACGGTGATTTGCCACACCATATGCCTTAATATTTTCGTTCACTTCACAGTAAAGATTATCTACTTTTGCTCCTCTTCCGGCTCCGGAAGTGCCTGATTTTGCATCAATAATAATTGTATTTCCATCAATCAGATCTTCCTTTAAAAGCGGATAAATAGAAAGTGTGGAACAGGTGGGATAGCATCCCGGATTTGCCACCAGACGTGCCTTCCGAACCTGTTCACGGTTAATCTCGCAAAGCCCGTAAACCGCTTCCTCAATATACTGCGGAGCTTTATGTTCCAGTTTGTACCATTTCTCATAGGTGGCAACATCTTTAATCCGAAAATCTGCGCTCAGATCGATCACTTTTGTTCCGGAAAGAATTTCTTCGTTTACCAGAGATGCGCAGAGCCCCTGTGGGGTTGCTGTAAAAATGACATCCACTTCTTTGGACAGCTGCTCCATGTTGTCATCCTTGCAGACATCATCCACCAGCTGAAACATATTCTGATATACAGATGCATATTTCTTATCTATATAGCTTCGGGATCCATACCATTTGATTTCCACATCCTTATGTGCCAGCAAAATTCGCACCAGCTCACCGCCGGCATATCCTGTTGATCCGATAATTCCCGCTTTGATCATATCCTATCTTTCTCCTTTGCGTTCTGTCACGGTCGGCTCTCCTGCCGAACCGTAATCATCATATAACAAATACTTCCAATTTTCAACGGAAATCCCATTCCGTAAAAAAATCCGTCACTTTGTCTCTACGATTGCATAAGTATACATCTTTTCTGTATAATATGCAAGTATTTTTTGTTTTTATGAAAAAGATCTTGCATATTTTGAAAACATGATGTATATTTAACAAAGCAAATAATTTCTGGGAGGACGAAACGATGAGAGAAAAAGTAATTCTTGCGTATTCCGGCGGTCTGGATACCACCACAATTATTCCGTGGCTGAAAGAAAACTTTGACTATGATGTTGTCTGTTGCTGTGTAGACTGCGGTCAGGGAAACGAACTGGATGGTCTGGATGAGAGAGCAAAGCTCTCCGGCGCTTCTAAATTATACATTGAAAATATTATTGACGAATTCTGCGACGACTACATTATGCCCTGTGTAAAAGCAGGTGCCGTATACGAGCACAAATATCTGCTCGGTACTTCCATGGCACGTCCGGTCATCGCAAAGAAACTGGTGGAAATTGCCCGCAAAGAGGGTGCTACCGCAATCTGCCACGGTGCCACCGGAAAAGGAAACGACCAGATCCGTTTTGAGCTTGCAATCAAAGCACTTGCTCCGGATCTGAAAATTATCGCTCCCTGGAGAATGACAGATGTATGGACACTCCAGTCCCGTGATGATGAGCTTGAATACTGCAAACAGCACGGCATTGATCTTCCTTTTGACGCAAATCACAGTTACAGCCGTGACCGCAACCTGTGGCATATCAGCCATGAAGGTCTCGAGCTGGAGGATCCGGCAAATGAGCCAAACTATGATGATCTTCTGGTTCTTGGCGTCACCCCGGAGAAAGCCCCGGATGAAGGTGAATATGTGACCATGACTTTCGAAGAAGGTATTCCCAAAACCTTAAACGGAAAGGAAATGAAAGTTTCCGAGATTATCACCGAGCTGAATACCCTTGGCGGCAAGCACGGCATCGGTATTGTAGATATCGTGGAGAACCGCGTTGTTGGTATGAAATCCCGCGGTGTCTATGAAACTCCGGGCGGCACCATTTTGATGGCTGCTCACGAACAGCTCGAAGAGCTGGTTCTCGACCGTGAAACTTTAAAGACCAAAAAAGATATGGGAAATCTGTTTGCCCAGATCGTTTACGAGGGAAAATGGTTTACACCGCTTAGGGAAGCTGTTCAGGCTTTTGTTGATGTAACCCAGAAATATGTAACCGGTGAAGTCAAATTTAAACTTTACAAGGGCAATATTATCAAGGCCGGTGAAACCTCTCCGTACAGCCTTTACAATGAATCCCTGGCTTCCTTTACCACCGGAGATCTGTATGATCACCACGATGCAAGCGGATTTATCACACTGTTTGGACTGCCTCTGAAAGTTCGCGCAATGAAGATGCTGGAAAACGAAAAGAAAAAATAAGAAAAGCAGCAAAATATACAAGGAGCCTTTGCCTGTGCAGAGGCTCCTTCCTTTTTGCCTGTTGTACTGCCGGATTTCCCGAAAAAGCAGTAGCTGTTTTCCGGAATTTGAGCTATAATAAAACATAGGTGTCAAGCATGACAAAGAGAGGTGAGTGGATAACATTATGAAAAAATTTACCATCGGTCTGGTTCAGATGAATTCCGGACAGGATGTCAACGAAAATATGAGAATGGCAGAACAATCCGTGGCAGAAGCAGTCCGGGGAGGGGCAAGCTTCATTTTATATCCCGAAACTTCCGAATACATCGGAAAGGATCTGGCCGGTCATGCCAGTGGGGTTCCTGGATACGTAAGCAGGAGATTTTCCAGTCTGGCAAAGCGTTATGGTGTCTACCTTCACTGCGGAAGTATGACCGTTCGAAACGGTACGGGAATGCCCTCCAATACTTCGTTTCTGTTCGGACCCGACGGCGAGACCCGCGCCTGTTACAGCAAACTCCATATGTTCGATGTGGATATCCCAGGCGGAACCGTTTACCGGGAATCGGATGAGATTGCACCCGGAAATGAGATTGTCATGGCAGATACCGAACTTGGCATGTTCGGCTTCTCGATCTGCTATGATCTCCGTTTCCCGGAACTGTATCGTCTGATGGCGGTTGCCGGCGCTGAAATCCTTCTGGTTTCTGCAAATTTCACCCATACCACAGGAGAGAAACACTGGGAAACACTTCTTCGGGCAAGGGCAATCGAAAATGCCTGCTATGTAGTGGCTGCAGGACAGTGCGGAACAAAAGCCAGTTTCGATGCTTATGGTCATTCGATGATCATAGATCCTTTCGGCGAAATTCTTGCCGTTTCCGGAGAACGTCCCGAAGTGCTTCTTTGCGAACTCGATCCGGACGTACTGACCCAGGCAAGAAATCAGATCCCTGCTCTTATGAACAGGCGGGATGATATTTATGAATTATACACTGATCACCTCAAAATATATGAATAGCATCAGAAAGGAGATATTATGAATAATTTTGTACAGTATACCCCGACAGAGGTTGTTTTCGGAAGAGGCGCTGAAGACCAAGCCGGAGCGGAAGCAAAAAAATGGGGAGGCTCAAAGGTTCTGCTTGTTTTCGGCGGCGGAAGTGCCCTGCGCAGCGGCCTCATCAAAAGAGTGGAAGAATCCCTCAAGCAGGAAGGAATCTCCTGTCAGGAATTTGGCGGTGTAAAACCGAATCCCCGTCTGGCCTTTGCCGAAGAAGGAGTGAAAAAAGCACTGGAAATGGGCGCCGATCTGATTCTTGCTGTAGGCGGCGGAAGCGCTATCGATACCGCAAAAGCAATTGCACACGGCGCTGCAAATCCAAACTGCGCTCTCTGGGATATCTGGACTCAGAAAGTACCGCTCACGAAATCCCTCCCCGTAGGAGCTGTACTTACCATTCCTGCGGCCGGAAGCGAAATGAGCGATTCCGCGGTTCTGACCAATGAAGCGATCGGCAAAAAAGCGGGAATCAACACCCCATTTAACAGATGCAAGTTTGCGATCATGAATCCGGAACTGGCCTCGACCCTTCCTCCCTATCAGATCGCATGCGGTGTTACGGATATTATGATGCACACCATGGAACGGTATTTCATCCCGGACAGCAGCTGTGAAATGACGGATGAAATTGCCGAAGGCCTTCTTCGCACTGTGATCCGGAACGGGAAAAAGGTATTGGAAAATCCATCCGACTACGATGCCATGGCGGAAGTCATGTGGTGCGGAAGCCTCTCCCACAACAATCTGACCGAATGCGGCAGAGGAAAAGATTTCTCCGTACATAAACTCGGACATGCTTTAAGCGCCAGATATGATGTTGCCCACGGTGCATCCCTTGCAGCAGTCTGGGGATCCTGGGCAAAATACCAGTACGAGGAAGAAGACGTCATCTGGAGATTTGCCCGTTTCGCACAGAAAGTATGGAACGTGGAAGACAGCAACCAGCACAAGATGGCAGTGGAAGGCATTGAAAAAACCGTTGCGTTTTTTGAGAGTCTTGGCATGCCGGTCAATCTTCGCGGACTTGGCATTGAGCCGTCCGACGAAGACCTGAGAGCTCTTGCAATGGACGCAACCATGAACGATACTGTAAAACTTTCCAGAATCCGCGGACTCGGTGCTCAGGAGGTTTACGAAATCTATCAGATGGCAAAATAAAATGCCGATAAAAATTATTGTTTTGGGGATTGACAAATCTCTTCTGCTGGAGTAACGTAAAAGCATCACATGTCGAGCCCGGTCAGGCACGACATAAAATTTGACGAAAGGAGGACAACTAAGATGACCAATACAATCTATCGTATCCGTTTTAATAATCAAAAACGTGTGTCTGATACCGCTTTTTCTTCCGGTATTTCAGATTTTGGAATCGTAGTCTGCCCTTCTTTCGGAAAGCATCGAGACATTTGATTTTTTATTTCTTTTGTTTCCTGCCGGTACGCTTATAGAAGGCGCAGTATCTGATTGCTGCGGCTTTTTTTGTTGCTTTCTTTTCCCGGCAGGGAATGTCCGCACTTTTTCAGATTCTGCACAGACTCCTTCTTTTACATAGATTTACAAATTTTTACTGCAGTGTACACGATGTCTTTTGCATGGCATCACATCAAAGAGGAGGTCTTACTATCATGCAAAAAAATCCCATTGGCAAATATCTGCTAAGTCATTGGCACTATTATGTTCTGGCATTGCTGTCTCTTGGCTTCAGCGTCATTCTCGATATGCTTGCGCCCCTTGTGACTCTGCATATTGTGGACGATATCCTGATCGGCCGGCAAATGGAGCTGCTCTGGAAATATCTCTTTGCATTTTTGCTCATCGGAGCCGGACGGGCGCTCTTTCAGTATGTCAAGGAATATCTCTTTGACCTGAGCAGCGTCCGCGTTGCCTGCCGTATGAGAGGCAATCTGTTTAACCGGATCCAGCGGCTTTCCGTTGACTATTTTGACAACAACAATACCGGTGAACTTCTGGCACGTGTCCGCGATGATATCGATCGGATCTGGGATATTCTCGGCTTTGCCGGAATGCTGATTCTTGAGGGACTGATCAGTATCGTACTGGCCCTGTTTTATATGATCCGGCTGGATATTCCGCTGACACTCGTTTCCATCGTTATTCTTCCGGCAGTCGCTTTTATCGCAATTCGCCTGGAAAAAGAGCTGGATCGAGTTTATGATGCCATCAGCGAAGAGAACGCAACCTTAAATACCGTTGCACAGGAAAATCTCTCCGGTGTCCGCACTGTTAAGTCCTTCGCAAGAGAGTCCTATGAAATCGAAAAATTCCGCAGACACAATGAAAAATACTGTGATTTGAACATGGAACAGGTGAAAGTCCTGGTTAACTATGATCCGGCCATCACATTTCTCACAAAACTGATGCAGATCCTGGTACTTCTCGTCGGCGGTTACAGTGTTATCAACGGGAGAATCACACTGGGTGTCCTAAGTGCCTTCATGGAATACACCTATAAAATTGTCTGGCCTATCGAGAACATCGGATGGCTCGGAAACTGCTTTGCCTCCGCAATCGCTTCCAATAAAAAAATTAACCGGATTTTGGCAGAAGAGCCCAAAATCAAAGAAGCCAACTCTTTGGCTGTTCCTGACAAAATAAACGGAGATCTGCAATTCGACCATGTAGATTTTTCCATGAACGGCACACCGATCCTTCGCGATGTCAGCTTCCATCTGGAGCCGGGCAAAACGCTTGGCATTATGGGAATGACCGGTTCCGGAAAAACCACGATCGTCAATCTTATGGAACGGTTCTATGATGTTACCGACGGTGCAATTCTTCTTGACGGCATTGATATCCGCAGCCTTCCGATCCATACTGTCCGGGATGCTTCTTCTGTAGTCATGCAGGATGTTTTCCTGTTCTCAGATACCATTTCGGAGAATATCCGCCTGGGAAGCAGAAATTCCATGACACCGGGTGAAGTAAGCCAGGCAATCAAAGCCGCCTGTGCTTCCGAATTTGTTGACCATTTATCAGAACAGGGTGACACTGTCATCGGCGAGCGCGGTGTCGGTCTTTCCGGCGGTCAGAAACAACGGCTTTCCATTGCAAGGGCACTGGCAAAACCCTCTCCGATTCTGGTTCTGGACGATTCCACATCTGCCCTGGACATGGAAACCGAATACGAGATTCAGACTCAGCTGGCACAAAAAAAAGATGTTTCCAAAATTATCATTGCCCACAGAATCTCCTCCGTGCAGAATGCGGATGAAATTATTTATCTGGATCACGGACGGATCGCTGAACGCGGCACCCATGAAAAACTGCTGGCCGAAAAAGGACTTTACTATTCCACCTGGGAGGCTCAGTACGGCGATTATCACAGGGCGCTCGCGGCTTTAAACGAATCTGCAGCTTTGGAATAACAGCTGCAATTACTAAGAAAGGAACGAAAATATAATGGCTATAAATTCAACCAAGACAGATGAGCAGCAAAAAGAAGTCGTAAAAAGCGCGACCGTTCTGCGGCTCTTCTCCTACCTGAAACATTATAAGCGTCAGGTTGCTCTGGTCATGCTTGTTCTGATCGGCACAATTGCCATTTCCACAGTCAACCCTCTGCTTCTGGAGCACGCCATTGACGTCAACATTGCCGGAAAAGACTGGAACGGCCTGCTGATTCTCTGCGCCGCTATGCTGGTATTGAATCTGGTCTATACGGCCGGTGTCCGCCTCCGCATGATTTTGATGTCGCGGATCACCAACAAAATTCTCCTGCAGATCCGGGATGAACTGTACTGTCATATTCAGACTTTGAGTTTCAGCTTTTTTGACAGCCGACCGGTGGGAAAGGTTCTTGCCCGTATCATCGGCGATGTCAATTCACTGAAAGATGTACTGAATGACGGTGTCACCAAACTGATTCCGAATATTCTGACCATTCTTACCATCCTGGTCATCATGATGATCAAAAACATTTATCTCGCGCTCAGCGCCATCCTGGTGCTTCCGCTGATCATCATCGGCATGTACTTTATCCAGATCGTTGCACATAAGAGATGGCAGGCATTCCGTCAGAAGACTTCCAATATTACCGCCTATATTCATGAGAATTTCTCCGGAATCCGCGTTGTCAAAAGTTTCACCGCGGAAGAGGAATCCCAGAAAGAATTCAAGCAGCTTCTGAACGAACAGGAGAATGCCTTTGCAAGCGCAGTCCGCCTGGCAGACGGCTTTTCTGCGGTCATTGAAATCACCTGGGGAATCGGTACCTTCCTGCTTTATTTCATCGGAATTTCCCTCCTCGGCGTAGACGCAGTGCCCATCGGTACTTTTACCGCTTTTGCCATGTATCTGTCCATGTTTTGGGACCCGATTCAGAATCTGGCAGGTTTTTATAACAAACTGGTTACCAATCTCTCTGCGGCAGAACGTATTTTTGATATTCTGGATACTCCCGCGGAAGTTACAGATGCTCCCGGTGTTTCCGAGCTTCCTCCCATTCAGGGCAAAGTCACCTTTGATCACGTCAGCTTCGCCTACTCCGACGAACCGGAAACAATGGTACTGAACGATGTCAGCTTTACTGTCAATCCAGGTGAGACCATTGCCCTTGTCGGTCCGACCGGTGCGGGAAAAACCACCATTGTCAATCTGATCAGCCGATTCTACAACATTACTTCCGGTACTGTTCTGGTGGATAATCACAGTCTGACCGATGTCTCCATCAAAAGCCTCCGTGCACAGATGGGGGTTATGACACAGGATAATTTCCTGTTTTCCGGTACCATCCGGGATAATATTGCTTACGGACGCCCGAATGCTTCCGATGACGAAATCATTGCTGCCGCCAAAGCAGTTCATGCCCATGAATTTATCATGGAACTTCCGGACGGATACCAGACGGAAATCAGCGAACGCGGCACCAGACTCTCCAACGGACAGCGTCAGCTGCTGGCATTTGCCCGCACCATGGTATCCGATCCGCGCATTTTAATCCTGGATGAAGCCACCTCAAGCATCGATACCCGGACAGAGATTCTGGTACAGCAGGGAATCGAAAGTCTTCTGAAAGGAAGAACTTCCTTTATCATTGCCCATCGTCTCTCTACTATTAAAAATGCAGACCGTATTTTCGTAATTGACCATGGAAAAATCTGTGAAGCCGGAAACCATGACGAACTCATGGCAAAACAGGGAGAATACTACCGGCTCTATCAGGCACAGTTTCGGAGGGTTGTATAAATACTGCTTTTCTTTCCTTGACAAAAAGAACAGCCCTGCTATATGATGGTACATGTACACTTCGTTAGGGTTCCCACATTTTCTGACCCGCGAATTGTTTTGGAAACTAATGATGTAGCGCTGATATAAGGACTGAAAACTACCATGAAGTTTTTCAAAAAAAGAAAATATTTTTCTTCTATATTAATTGTATTTTGTTTTTCCTTTCTTGTGACCGGCTGCGGAACCAGCAACAGTCACAACAACCTTTCTCCCGAAACTTCCGACCAAAAGATTACCGCTGTAGCCACGATTTTCCCACAGTATGATTTTCTTCGTCAGATCGGCGGCGATTATATTGATGTCCACATGCTTCTCTCCCCCGGAGCGGAAAGCCATTCCTTTGAACCCACTCCGGGAGATATGATTACCGTATCCGAATGTGATCTTTTCGTATACGTAGGAGGGGATTCCGATGCCTGGGTCGAAACCATTCTGGATTCCACCGACGCTTCCTCTATGGAAATTGTAACTTTGATGGACTGTGTGGATACCGTTGCAGAGGAAACTGTGGATGGCATGGAATCTCACGGTCACAGCCATGATCACGAGGATTCGGATCATGAAGCTTCCGAACAGGAAGAGCTGGATTCTGACGATGCAGATGAGCACGAACACGAACATGAGGAGGAACAGGATGAACATGTCTGGACTTCTCCCGCAAATGCCATCCGGATTGTGCAAAAGCTTTTTGATGCTCTCTGCAGGATTGATCCTGAGCACGCCGAAGAATACGAAAAAAACACAGAAGCTTATATTTCACAGTTAATGGAACTGGACAGTGAATTTCGTAATGTCGTCGACAACGCAGACAGAGACACCATCATCTGCGGAGACCGTTTTCCATTCCGCTATCTGGCGGATGCCTACGGACTCGATTATTACGCTGCTTTTCCCGGCTGCTCTTCCGAATCGGAAGCCAGTGCAAAAACAATTTCTTTTCTGATTGACAAAGTGAATGAGGAGCAGATTCCTGTCGTCTTTCACACAGAACTTTCCAATGAAAAAATGACCGACTGTATCTGTGAAGCTACAGGAGCAAAAAAACTTCTTCTTCATTCCTGTCACAATCTCTCAAAAGATGATTTTGAAAATGGTGCAACTTACCTGAGTCTGATGGAACAAAATGTTGCCGCATTAAAGGAGGCTTTGAATTAATGGCACTGATTACCTGTAAAGACGTCACCTTTGCCTATGAAGGTGTCCCGGTACTCACGGATGTAAATTTTTCCGTAGAATCCGGATCCTATCTCTGCATTGTAGGCGAAAATGGTTCCGGTAAAAGTACACTGATCAAGGGTCTCCTTCATCTGAAAAACCCTTCTCAGGGAACAATCGTCACTTCTGACGGACTTCGTCACAATGAGATCGGTTACCTTCCTCAGCAGACTGCTGCTCAGAAGGATTTCCCTGCCAGCGTATGGGAAGTAGTCCTTTCCGGATGTCAGAATCATTTCCGTCTGCTCCCCTATTACACCGCTTCTGACAAAAAAGAAGCACTTCACAACATGGAACTTCTGGATTTACTTCCGCTGAAAAAAAGATGCTACCGCGATCTCTCCGGCGGACAGCAGCAACGAGTTCTTCTGGCCAGAGCACTCTGTGCCACTACCAAGCTTTTGCTGCTCGATGAGCCGGTCACCGGACTGGATCCGGTTATGACTGTGGAAATGTATCAGCTGATACGCCGCATCAATCAGGAGGAAAAAGTAACTATCATTATGGTTTCCCATGATATCCGAAACATTCTCGCTGATGCGACCCACATCCTGCATCTGGATCAGAAACAGCTGTTCTTTGGATTGACAGAGGATTATCTGAAAACAGAGTATGGAAAACAGTTCCTGGGAGGTGCCGGCTTATGATTTCCACGATTTTTAAAATGCTGTCTTATCCCTTCATGCAGCGCGCCCTTCTGGTGGGAATTCTCGTTTCCCTCTGCGCAGCACTTCTGGGAGTAAGCCTTGTACTGAAACGTTACTCTATGATCGGAGACGGGCTTTCCCATGTGGGATTTGGCGCTCTTGCCATCTCAATGGCTCTTGGCTTTGCGCCTTTGGCGTTTACCATTCCCGTAGTCGTAATTGCCGCTTTTTTGCTTCTCCGCATGAACGAATCCAGTAAGATCAAGGGAGATGCCGCAATCGCTCTGATTTCCAGCAGTGCTCTGGCAATCGGTGTGATTACTGTTTCCTGGTCCAGCGGCATGAACACTGACGTAAATAATTATATGTTCGGCAGCATCCTTGCCATGAGCGATGAAGATGTACTGTTAAGTGTGATCCTCTCCGTGGTAGTCCTGGTTCTCTTTGTGCTCTATTACAATCGCATCTTCGCAGTTACCTTTGATGAGACCTTTGCCCGTGCCACCGGAGTCCATGCAGAAACCTACAATATGCTTCTTGCATTTTTGACCGCTGTCACAACTGTTCTGGGCATGCGCATGATGGGAGCGCTTTTAATTTCCAGCCTCCTGATTTTCCCTGCTCTGACCTCCATGCGGCTGTGTCGCACGTTCCGAAGCGTAGTCCTCTGCTCGGCAATTCTCTCTGTCGTATGCTTCCTGATCGGAATGGCTCTCTCCTTTGTGGTTTCTTCTCCGGCAGGTGCCACCGTTGTGGTCGTCAATCTGGCGGCATTCCTCATCTTTTCACTGATTGCCTGGTTTCGGGAACATTGAAATTCATACAAAAAAAGCCCCGCTGATGCGAGGCTTTTTCTTATTCCTTTCAGGAAAGATCTTTTACTGTTTTTCCACAGAGGAATTCTTTTACAAACTGTTTATCCACATTTCTGTCATCACTTCCAAGAAAAATAACATAGGCAGCGATGTTTGCCAGCAATACAGAAGTCACCAGGCTTTCCGGCAAGTCCTTTCTCAGAACCCCTTCCTCCATTCCGCATTGTGCCAGCCTTAAGGCATCCTCCCGAATCCGGCAAATACCGTCTTTTCCGGCAGCCAGTTCCTCACGGATACCGGAAGGCAATTCTCCCCACCGGCGGAAAACATAGACAAGCGGTACACAGCCCTGATGTGCCTTGTAGTTTTCTTCCATCCAATCCAACACGCACATCAGTTTTTCAGTAAAAGTACTTTTCTCATCCGACGTTTTCCGAATTCCGGAAATGGTCGCTTCCATATGATACAGAATTGCCTGAGCGATAATCTCCTCTTTGTTGTCAAAATATTCATAAGCGGTTCCCTTACCGATTCCTGCACGAACGGTAATGTCGGACACCTTTAACACATTGACATCCGCCCCCTCTTCCAAGAGAGATAGGACCGCCTCATAAATCTGCTTCACTTTGGGCGGCAATTCCTCGGAACATCCCCACATTTTTCCGCTTTTTTTATCCTGTTTCATTTTCAGACCTCATCACTTGTCATCCTCTGTTTCCTCCAGCAGATTCGTCTCTTTGATCAGATCCAGTTCTTCATCTGCCGCATCCAGTTCACTGTCCTGAATCTTCACGTACTGTCTTCGGTTCAGCAGATCGTAAATACAGGGTACCACAAACAGAGTAAGAAGTGTACCGTACAGCAGACCGCCGATCACTACTACCGCCATGGGCTGTGTCATATCCGCTCCCATACCAAGCCCTGCTGCCATCGTTGACAGTCCAAGGATGGTTGTCAATGCAGTCATGAGAATCGGCCGCATTCGCGTTTTTCCTGCCAGTACAATCGCTTTGTGTTTTTCCATGCCGGCGCCGCGCAGCTGGTTAATATAATCCACAAGCACGATACCATTATTTACAATCACACCGCAAAGCATTACCATTCCAAGCATCGCGATGATGCTGACATCCATTCCGACTGCAAGAAGACCCAGGAAACCTCCTGTAAAGGCCAGCGGAATCGTAAACATAACAATAAACGGAGAGAGCAGAGACTGGAACTGTGCAACCATAATCAAATACATAAAGATCAGCGCCAGAACCAGCATCAGTAAAACATCATTCATCGCATCCCGGATCGTCGCATCCTCACCGGTCATTTCCCAGGTACATCCGGAGGGGATTTCGTAATCTTTCAATGCCTCTTCTACTTCGTCGGATACCAGCGTGACATTATGATCCGCATCTACTTCACCGCTCACTGTAATGTATCTGTTCTGATTGATTCTCCGAATGGAATCCAGACCTTCCGCATCTTCAAAATCTGCCAGTTCCTCCAGCGGGATTTCTTCTGTGGATCCGTCTGTTCCGGTGGAAGTAATTGTAAATTTCTTCACATCTTCCCGTGTATAGTTTTTTGTCTCCTGATTCTCAACATAGATTTGATAATCCTCTGTATCTGTAGACAGCGTTGTTGTGCTGCTGCTTTCTGCCAGTTTCTGGCGAATTTGCTGGTACACCTGCGCAACCGTCAGATTATGTTTTGCAGCTTCCTCTTTTTTCACAACCAGACGAAGTTCCTCCGTAGTTTCGTCCATACCGTCGGATACTTCCTTGATTCCCTCCACCTTTTCCAGGATTTCCGCAATTTCCTTTGCCGCCTTCTGAAGCTGATCCATCTCTTTTCCTTTGATCTGCACAGCGACACCGGAGCTTCCAAGTGCTGACATATCCATCATCGACGAAGAAACAGATACCTCACAGTTCAGATCCTCTGTCATATCCAGAATCTTTTTCTCCAGTTCTTCTCCTGTCAGCTCCTTCTTCTCACTCAGAATCAGATAAATTGTTGCAGAATTTGTGCTTCCGCTTCCTCCGAGCAGCGAATTTCCGCTGCCGACCATGGCACCTATGGATTCCACATCCGGAAGTTCACTGACAAGCGCAATCACCTGATCGGTCATTTCTCCTGTCTCCTCAACAGAAGCTCCTTCCGGCAGCGTTACCGTCATGCTTGCCTGCGTACTTTCCATATTCGGCATAAACGAGAATCCTTTGGAAAAGCTTGCTGCAGCAGAAACTGCCAGAATCAGGACAACTGCTCCCAGCACAACCGGTTTATGGTGCAGACTCCAGGTAAGTATCTTCTCATAGCCCTTCATTACACGATTGCCAAAGCCATTCTTCTTTTCTTTTTTCTTTCCGAAATCCTTCTTCAGCAATCCGGAAGCCATCATCGGAACAAACGTCAATGCAATCACAAGACTCGCGAGCAGCGAATATGCAATCGTAAGACCCATATCCACAAACAGCTGACGGGTAATTCCTTCCATAAAGATAATCGGCACATAGACGCATACGGTTGTAAGTGTGGATGCCAGAATGGCCCCTGACATCTGCTTTGCTCCCTGTACAGCAGCCTTACGCACCGGAAGTCCCAGGCTGTGCAGACGATAAATATTCTCGATCACAACGATGGAGTTATCAACCAGCATACCGACACCAAGGGCCAGACCGGACAGTGAAATCACATTCAGTGTAATTCCCGAAAAATACATCAGCACCACGGCACACAAAAGCGATACCGGGATGGAACATGCCACAACAGCCGTCGGGCGTATATCTCTGAGGAATAAAAACAGGATCAACACGGCGAGAATGGCACCCATTGCCAGATTCTGGAGAACCGATTCCACTACCATATCGATATAGATTCCCTGATCCATCAAAGTTGTTACATGGATAGTATCATCCTCTCCCATCAGATCATCAAAGAAATCATTCAGCCGGTCCGATACCTCTCCTGTGGAGTATCCCGTCTGCTTCTGGATCGTCAGCAGAATACCATCCTGCCCATTGATTTTCGCATAGACTTCACCGGAATTATCTGTCAGAACCACATCCGCCACATCCATAAGCCGGATCGGATCCAGACCGTCAATTCCCAGATCAAAAAGAACCAGATCCTGCATATCATCAAGGTCTTCAAATTTATTGCCAACACGAACCAGATACTGGATTCCATCCTCCGTCACATACCCTGCAGGCATAGAGAAATTCTGCGCAGTCAGAATGCCCTGAATCGTTTCCATCGTAATCTTCGAGGACATGTCAGCCGCTTCCAGTGCTGCATCTTTCTGGTCTGATAATTGTTCTTTTCCCTGTTCCAGCTGTTCCTTTCCCTCATCCAGCTTCAGCTGTCCAAGAGAAATTTCAGCCGCCGCTCCAGCCATCTGGATGGTAGCATTGATTTGCTGCTTGTTCAGTTCCTGCAAGGCATCGCTAAGCGTTGTCTTGCCGCTGGCGATCTGACTTTTTGCTGTCTCAATCTGAGCTTTTGCATCCTCCAGCTGGCGGATTCCTTCCTCAATCTGAGCAATCCCGTCATCAATTTTGTTGATGTTTTCCCGGATTGTCTCCTTACCGCTTTCTGCTTCCGCAAGCGCGGCTTCCAGCTGTGTCAGAGTCGTCTGCATAGTACTGCGCAGATTCTTCATCTCCTCCAGTTTCGACTGCAGCTGTTCCGTCAGAGAAGCGGCATCGGAAAACCGGGTAATTCCCATCTGTGACAGCACCGCTGCTGCCTGATCATACTGACCTTTGAGCTGCTCCAGCGCAGCACGTTCCTCCTCGGTCAGACTATCCCCTTTGGCCTCCAGGGCGTCGATGGCGTTCTTTAGCTGAACAATCTGTTCCAGCTGTTCTGTATTGGAAAGAAATGCGCTTAACTGCTCAATTTGCTGATCCAGAGCATTGATCTGTTCTTTGAGCGTATCAACCTGTTCCGGCAGTTTTTCCATCTCCGAGAGCGCACCCTGAAGCTGCTCTTTCTGGGTCTGCAGTTCCGCCTTCTGGGTCTGCAGTTCTGTAATCTTAGAGGCAATCTCTGTCAGCTTATTATCCAGATCAATTTCCGTTTTCAGGATCTCATTCTGTTTTTGATTCAGCTGGCTCTGCGCTGATGCAATCTGTCCTGCCGCTGATTGCTGTCCGTTTTCCAGCTGACTTTTTCCCGAATTCAGTTCCTCCTGGGCATCATTTAACTGTATCTCGGCATCGGTCAATTCTTTCTGTGCATCTGCAAATTTTCCTTCCAGAGCATCCTGAACCTTTTGATTGACTTCGTCAATCTTCTCCTGCCGCAAAATCACCTGAACAGATTGTTCCACCTCACCGGAGGCAGTCACGGAGGCTACTCCTTCCAGGCTTTCGATATCACTGATCAGACCGGCCTGTGCATAATCGGTGATGCCGATGTTATCGAGACCGTCTTTTTCCACGGCTGCGACCATCACCGGCATCATATCCGGATTAATCTTCATAATAATCGGGTTTCCAATGGAGTCATCCCAGTAGGCACTGATCTGATCCAGGCTTTCCCTCATTTCCAGGCTTACGGAATCCATATCGGTACTCTGGGCAAATTCCAGAATTACCATTGACACGTTTTCACTGGAAACGGACTGTACATTCTCAATGTTGCTGATCGAAGCCATGGCCTGTTCCACAGGCTTACTGACACTTTCCTCTACCTCAGAGGGACTCGCCCCGGGATAAGTAGTCAATACCACTGCATAGGGCAGGCTCATATCCGGAAGCAAATCTGTCGTCATTCTCGAAAACGACACAACTCCAAGTACAATGACCAGCACAATTCCCACGATCACAGTATATGGCTTCTTTACACTGAATTTCGCTAACATAATACTTCTCCTTTTCTCAATTCCGACCGACCGGTCGGTTCTATGTCAACTATAGCATAGGGAAAAAGGCCTTGCAATTTTGCCGCCTGCTGTTTTATAAAAAATTAAGAAACTCAGCGCAGCTGGACATTTTCCCGCTTTCGTGCTATAGTTAATTCCCAATAAAGGAAAACCACAAAAGGAGCAAATTGCCTATGAAAAGAATCCTGATTGCGCTGTTAAAGCCATTGTCATTTCTGCCGGCTCTGCTTATGATGTATACAATCTTCTCTTTCTCATCCCAGACCGGCACTGAATCTTCCGCACTCAGTGAAAAGGTTACCCGCGGGATTGTCGTCACCGTCAACCGTGTCACTGACCGGGGATGGAATTCCCAGCAAGTGGAGCAGCGCGTGGACCGTTATGAATATTATGTACGGAAAGCGGCTCATATGACAGAATACTGCCTGCTGGCTGTCACCATCGCTCTACCGCTGTATGTCTATGGTCTGCGCGGCATGTCTCTGATGCTGCTTGCAGGAATCTTCTGTATTCTGTTTGCCGCCGGAGACGAATATCACCAGTCAATGGTAGACAGCCGCGGCCCTTCCGTTCGAGATGTGGGAATCGACAGTCTTGGCGCGCTGATCGGAATTTTACTCGTACGCATTTTCTCCTGGATTGCCCTTGGAGGTCATACCCGAAAAAGGCGGTAAGTTCCCTTGTTAAAAAAAGCTGATAGCATCTGCTATCAGCTAAGACTGTCTTCGTAATTTTGCACATCTGAGCGAAACTGCTCCCAGGCATCTTCATGATCCACAAAATATTTGGGACACTCTTTTCCTGTCACATCGTAATGACGAATCACATCTTCCGAAGTAAGCCCAAACCGCTTGCACAGCCATCCGGTCAGTTCTACCAACGATTGGTAGGTAGCCGCATTAAACTGCCCTGTTTCATCCGGATGACAGCATTCGATAGACAGCGTATCCTTGTTGCGCTCGTTGGAGGTATAAGCCCACTCGGAACTGGGAATACACTGAATTACCTCTCCGTCCAGTCCGATTATAAAATGGCTGCTTGCTTTCGTCGTCTTTGTATCCTTCAGATTTTCAAAATAATCCCGATTCTGCTGTGCGGTGCTGCCTGGATTTCCGGTATAATGAATCACGATTCCATTCACCTGTTCCAGCGCGATCTGAGGACGGGAATAACTGTTTGGTGTCAGCAATTCCACCTGAATCGGCGGTGCCCCTTCCCATTGTGAAACGGTCAGATCCGTCTGAATATCAATCTGATTCTGACTGTCCGTGAATAATTTTTTCCGAATAAAAGGAATAAAAACCGCACCCAGGATACAAAGAACTGCTGCCATCAAAAGTCTTCTTCTTAACTGAGCACGTCTTCTTCTGCGATTCATTCTCCCCGTGTTTCGGGAATTTTTCCTCCTCTGTGCCATAAAAATCCCCCTGTTCTTTTGCTCCCCTTTTTTAATGTAAAAACAGAAGGAGAAACGTATTTTCGCAACAGTTTCTCCTTCTGTCAGGTTCATAACCTAAGCCTTGCTATCAATCCCTTACCGCGCCTTTCGTGCTTCCGATCAATTGTCTTCTACACTGTAGTTCGGCGCTTCTTTTGTAATATGAATATCATGCGGATGAGACTCTTTCAGAGAAGCCGCAGAAATCTTAACAAATTTACCTGTCTCTTTGAGCGTTTCAATATCTTTCGCTCCACAATATCCCATACCGGAACGGAGACCTCCGATCAGCTGGAATACCGTGTCTTCCACCAGTCCTTTGTATGCCACACGGCCTTCAACACCTTCCGGTACCAGTTTCTTGGCATCCGTCTGGAAATAACGGTCTTTGCTTCCGTTTTCCATGGCAGCAATCGAACCCATACCACGATATACTTTATATTTTCTTCCCTGGAAAAGTTCGAAATTTCCCGGGCTCTCATCACATCCTGCAAAGATGCTTCCCATCATGCAGACATTTGCACCGGCTGCAATTGCTTTTGTCATATCTCCGGAATATTTGATACCTCCATCCGCAATGATTGGAGTTCCCGTCTTCTTTGCTTCTTCGTAGCAGTCCATGACAGCAGTAATCTGCGGTACACCAATACCTGCAACCACACGGGTTGTACAGATCGAACCAGGTCCGATACCAACTTTCACAGCATCAGCTCCTGCAGCAATCAGGTCACGGGTTGCCTCAGCGGTAGCTACATTTCCTGCGATTACCTGAAGATCCGGATATGCCTCTTTGATCATACGAAGAGTCTTGAAAATATTGGCAGAATGTCCATGGGCAGAATCAATCACGATAACATCAACGTGAGCCTTTACAAGCGCATCCACACGCTCCAGAACGTTATTTGTAATACCTACTGCAGCTCCGCAGAGCAGACGTCCCTGTGCATCTTTTGCTGACAGCGGATACTTAATTGTCTTCTCAATATCCTTGATTGTAATCAGACCTTTGAGATTAAAATCATCATCTACAATCGGAAGTTTCTCTTTTCTGGATTTTGCGAGAATTGCCTTTGCATCTTCCAGCGTCACTCCGACTTTTGCTGTCACCAGATTCTCACTGGTCATAGACTCTTTAATTTTTTTGGAAAAATCGGTTTCAAACTTCAGATCACGGTTTGTAATAATACCTACCAGTTTCCCGTTTTCAGTAATCGGTACACCGGAAATACGGTATTTTGCCATCAGATTATTGGCATCCTCCAGAGTATGCTCCGGGGAGAGGAAAAAAGGATCCGTAATAACACCATATTCAGAACGTTTTACCTTATCCACCTCATCTGCCTGCTGCTCAATCGACATATTCTTGTGAATAATACCAATTCCTCCCTGACGAGCCATTGCGATTGCCATACGGTGTTCTGTTACCGTATCCATGCCCGCACTCATCATCGGAATATTCAGCTTGATTTTCTTGGTCAGATGTGTAGTCAGGTCTACCATGTTGGGGGTTACTTCAGAATACTGCGGTACCAGCAGCACATCATCAAAAGTAATGCCATCACCAATAATTGTGCCCATTTCTCATTTCTTCCTTTCTTCTTAAGTCATTGTGAATTTCCAATTAGTGTACCAAAAATCAAAACCAATGTCAATCCATAAATACTTTTCTCGGAGATCTGTTGCGGATATCCTTGATCATGACCTCATTGGGCTCAAAAATAACCAGCTGAAGTGCATTCTGATTCGGGATCACGATTCCGTAGGGATGATGTCCCTCTCCCCGGATACCGGAAGAGTAATCCACCTGCTTGATGCTTCGGTTATTTTTGTAGGAATCCAGACGATGGGAAGAGAACGGCGCCATAATTTCCATATTGGAAAGTTCATAGCTTGCAGCGCGTTTTCTTCTGGACTGGGAAAAGATGCGGTCGATATCCAGCTCTCCGTTTACATACAGATATTCAAACTCCACGGACAAACGCGGAAGATAGAAATAATCCGCAAGACCGAGAGCAAGAGCCAGAATAAGCGCAATCGGCGTCATAATAATACCCGCAACCGCAAAGATTACGGTGAAGAAAATCATTACGAACTTAATCGCCTTGTCTTTTCCGGTCGGCTTTTTGCTGACCATCACCTCTGTGTACAAATCACTCATTTTTCGTTGTCCTCCTCAAGATATAAAATAAAATCTTTCACATGCTCAACATTTTCTGTATTAATCAGCACAGTGAGATAAACCGGTTCATAGTAGGTCAGTTCCATCTCCTGATAACGGGGCAGATTTGTTATCTCCAGCTTTGTATCCGCCGGATCGATCCCGTATTTTTCACAGGTTTCTTCACCGAGTACTTCTCCAAGCGTCATGAAAAATTCCTGGCTCTCAAAGTTGTCATGAATCTCCTCCCCACAGATCAGGACATCCAGACTCTTCGCTGCCACAACCGCATTGAACTTCATCAGCGTGTTGTAATCTATATTCTCCATGTCATAGCCAAAAGAATAGCTGGCATCGATACTGACTGTCTCATACTCATCTCCGGTTCCAAGCTCTTCCTTTAACTGTTCCTCCACAGGAGTCACCGAATCGATCATGCTGGCATTTGACACAGCGATGCTGAGGATATCGTAATACTTCGCATTCTCCACAAGGTCCAGGATGATGAAAACAGCAGCAATCACACCGATGACACCGAAAATCAGCGGTTTATAATAGGTCCAGATATATTCCAGCTTCTCCCGGAACTTCATCTGCGACAGCTTCTGCTTTTCCAGTTCTTTTTTCTCTTTGAACGTTCTGTCAGACTCATACCGACTTATCATGATTCTTTCTTCTCCTTTGCGTGAAATCCCCCGATCACTGTTATCAAGTATAGCACAAAAGGAGACCATCGTCCATATACGAATGGTCTCCTATTTGTGAAAACTCTTTGAATTTCTGTGTTTTCTCTTACATCATTCCCATTCCGCCATCAGCGCCTGCAGGCATAGCCGGAGCCGGCTCTTTAATGGTAGATACAACAGACTCTGTTGTCAGCAGGGTAGCTGCAACACTGGTTGCATTCTGAAGAGCACTTCTGGTAACTTTTACCGGATCCAGAATACCTGCCTGAATCATATCCACATACTCTTCTTTGTATGCATCAAATCCAACACCAACTTTGGACTCTTTTACTTTGTTGATCACAACAGCGCCTTCCAGTCCTGCATTTGTCACAATATGGAACAGCGGAGCTTCCAGAGCTTTCTTTACGATTCTTGCACCGATCTTCTCATCTCCGTCCAGAGAATCAATCAGTTCAGCAAGCTGTGTGGTAACATGTACATAAGCAGAACCGCCGCCTGCGATGATACCCTCTTCTACAGCTGCTCTTGTAGCGTTCAATGCATCCTCCATACGAAGTTTTGCTTCTTTCATCTCAGTTTCGGTAGCTGCACCTACACGGATGACTGCAACGCCGCCTGCCATCTTTGCAAGTCTCTCCTGCAGTTTTTCTTTATCAAACTCTGAAGTCGTCTCCTCAATCTGTGCACGAATCTGTCCGACTCTTGCTGCGATTGCATCTTTATTTCCTGCACCGTCAACAATGATGGTGTTTTCTTTCTGTACTTTCACAGATTTTGCACGGCCAAGCATTTCAAGGGAAGCATCTTTCAGCTCCAGACCAACCTCCTCAGAGATTACCTGTCCGCCGGTCAGGATTGCGATATCTTCCAGCATTGCTTTTCTTCTGTCGCCGTATCCCGGAGCTTTGACAGCTACTACATTGAAGGTTCCGCGCAGTTTGTTGATAACCAGAGTCTGAAGAGCCTCGCCCTCAACATCCTCAGCGATGATCAGCAGTCTGGAACCGGTCTGTACAATCTTCTCAAGCAGAGGCAGAATCTCCTGAATGTTGGAGAGTTTCTTGTCTGTGATCAGAATATACGGATTATCCAGAACAGCTTCCATCTTCTCCATATCGGTGCACATATAAGCGGAAATGTATCCGCGGTCAAACTGCATACCTTCTACCAGTTCAAGCTCTGTCTGCATGGTCTTGGACTCTTCGATGGTGATAACACCGTCTTTGGAAACCTTTTCCATTGCATCTGCAACCATCTGTCCTACGCCGTCATCACCGGAAGACACTGCTGCAACTCTGGCGATCTGCTCTTTTCCGTTTACCGGCTGGCTCATAGCTGCAAGAATCTCAACTGCTTTATCTGTTGCCTTTTTCATTCCTTTACGAAGAACGATCGGATTTGCACCTGCTGCCAGGTTTTTGATTCCCTCATTTACCATAGCCTGTGCAAGAACAGTAGCTGTTGTAGTACCATCACCTGCAACATCGTTTGTCTTGGAAGCAACTTCCTTGATCAGCTGAGCGCCCATGTTTTCAAAACCGTCTGCCAGCTCGATCTCTTTTGCAATTGTTACTCCGTCGTTTGTGATCAGCGGAGCACCATACTGTTTGTCAAGTACGACGTTTCTTCCTTTCGGTCCAAGTGTAACGCGTACGGTATCTGCTAACTGATTTACACCCTTCTGAAGCGCTGCTCTTGCTTCTGCTCCATACTTAATTTCTTTTGCCATGACTGTCATGCCTCCTGAATTTTCTTTTCTGATTTCTGAAACAATCCGTTATCTCTCAACACCGGATCTTATTTTACAACTGCAAGAATATCATCCTGTTTTACGATAATATAGGTTTCGCCGTCCAGTTTTACATCTGTTCCTGAATATTTGGAATAAATAACCTGATCGCCGACAGCTACTTCCATTTTCACTTCCTTGCCGTCCTCAACCTTTCCAGGTCCTACCGCAATTACTTCAGCCTGCTGCGGTTTTTCCTGTGCCTGTCCCGGTAATACGATACCTGATTTTGTCGTCTCTTCTGCTTTTAACTCTTTTAATACAACTCTGTCACCTAAAGGTACTAACTTCATTTATATTGCCTCCTTCAAGATATGCTTCTTTTTTATTAGCACTCAATCGGTTCGAGTGCTACTTGATGGTTCTTACTATAGTGTTTCCAGGTTCTTTTCGCAAGTGCACGATTTTTGATATATTCTCAAATATACTCTTTCTTTTTCTTGTATACTCTTATTTTCTCTCTTTTTCTCATTTTGGCAACTTTTTCATTTTTTATAATCTGTTTATATTCTTATTCCATTATCCGGATTCTTATGCATAGGAGCTGCCCGAAAACACGCCTGACATCGATTTTTCCCCGGCTCCTGCCTGTCATGTCCTGTAAATTTTCGCGTACTCGGCGGCAAGACGGATCGCTTCACACATACTGATCTCACTGGCCAGATTTTTCCCGGCAATATCAAAAGCCGTACCGTGGTCCACCGAAGTTCTGATATAAGGCATACCCAAAGTCACAGAAATCGTCCGCTCGAAATCTACCATCTTTGTTGCTATGTGTCCCTGGTCATGGTACAGAGAAATCACCGCATCATATTTTCCCCGGAGTGCCTGATAAAAAACAGAATCCGCAGGGACCGGTCCGAAAGCGCAGATTCCCTGTTCTTTGGCATGTTCTACTGCCGGAACAATCTCCTCAGCCTCTTCCATACCGAACAATCCATGCTCCCCTCCGTGAGGATTTAAGGCGGCAACTGCGATCCTTGCATTTTGAACCCCCAGCTCCCCAAGTGCCTGATGACAGCGGACAAGAAATCGAAAAATGCGCTCCTCTTTCACCTGATTTACAGCGCCCTGCAGCGATAAATGACGTGTCAGGAAAAATACCTTCAGATTCCTGACCTGAAACATTGTCATAGGATCCTCCGTTTCAAGAAGTCCCGAAAGAATCTCTGTATGGCCGATATATGGAACATCGGCAGCCTTCAAAGCTTCTTTCTGAATACAGGTTGTCGCAATGGCATCCGCCTGCCCGGTTTTCAAAAAGTGTACTGCCTCTTCGATAAATTCGTAGGCAGCCCGTCCTGCTCTTCCCTGAATTTCCCCGAATACGATTTCGTCTGCCTGTATATTATCCAGATTTCTGTAATCAATCACTCCATGCCGGTAAATTCCTTCCTGTGCGTTATGAATCTCATGAAGCTGTACGGCCAGCCCGGTAAATGCGATTGTTTTTTCCAGAACGGTTTTTTCTCCCACCAGAATCGGGTCACACAGCTCGTACACTTCCGGGTGCGACAGCGCTTTCACCGCGATTTCCGGACCGATTCCGGCCGGATCCCCGATGGGAATCACGATTTTCTTCTTTTTTTCTGTATTCATCCTGTTCTATCCTGCTCTCCTTTAAACTCTCTCTGACTCACCAAAAGATCCGATGGATCTTTTCTTACCCATGCAGTAAAAAAGCCGCCATGGTATTGATCTTTGATTTCATCCATAGCAGCTTTTCTTTTTCATTTCATTTCTTCCAAATGAGATTCCCCTTTTACCTTTAGGTTTCTCCGTGCCTTAATCTCATCGAGCTCATCAAAAATATAATCATTTAAAACTTTAATATACGTTCCCTTCATGCCGCTGGAACGGGATTCGATGACACCTGCGCTCTCGAATTTCCGAAGTGCATTTACAATCACAGAACGTGTGATTCCCACACGATCCGCAATCTTGCTTGCCACCAGAATACCCTCATCTCCGTTCAGTTCATCAAAGATATGAATAATCGCTTCCAGTTCTGAGAAAGAAAGTGTATTAAACGCTGATTTCACCACCTGTACTTTTCGGTTTTCTTCCACATTTTCCTCATTGACCGATCGCATCATTTCCAGGCCTACTACTGTCGTGCCGTATTCACTGACAATAATATCGTCAATATCATACTGCGGGCTTCCGCGATACATGAAAACAGTTCCAAGGCGTTCCCCTGCAATCTCAATAGGACAGATAATCGCATTGTAACGTTCTACACCGGGACATTCAAAACCGAGTGTTTCCAGATTCACATTCTCTTTCGTCGAAAGAACACCAAGCAGTCTCTCATTCAGGGCGCCGTCCACATAACCGCCAACTTTGTCTTCAATCAGTTCCGTGATCTCTTCTACCCCGGAGCAAAGACTGATGCCGAGTACTTTCCCCTTCTTGCTGATGACTAGGATGTTCGAATCCAGGGTTTCCATCATTACTTCACAGATATCGTTAAAGACAACCTTCGTCGAATGATTGTTGTGAAGCAATTTGTTGATTTTTCTTGTTTTATCCAACAATTGTACGCTCATCTTCTTCTCCTTTCACTGTATTTGCGAAGCCTTTCATTTCCATCCTGATCCGCATCCGGAAATCTGCAAAACCTTTCACCCTGTTCTCTTTTCTGACTTCCTGAATTTGAGCAAATTTTCAGACACACTATTAGACTAGTCTCATTCTATCACGAAGTTTTTGGAAAAGCAATATACTTTTCTGACAAATAAAAAGACTTACGAAAAACAGGCGGAGCAAACTTCCAAAAAAGTTTGTCCGCCTGTTCCTGCATGATCCATGCATCAGTCTTTTTTCTCAGCTACTTCTACATATCCGCATTGTTCATCTGCACATACCAGTTTATTGCCCTTTTCAACCATATATCCTCCGCAGCTGGGACATTTTTTCAGAGAAGGTTTTTGCCAGGACATGAAATCACACTCCGGATTCTTCTCACACCCATAATATTTTCTGCCTTTTTTTGTCTTGCGAAGGATTACCTCGCTGCCGCACTTGGGACAGGGTGCTCCGATCCTTTCCAGATACGGTTTCGTATTCTTACATTCCGGGAACCCGGGGCAGGCAAGGAACTTTCCGTGAGGGCCGTATTTGACCACCATATTGCGTCCGCAGTTTTCACAGATGACGTCAGTAACCTCGTCTTCCACCTTCACCTCTTCCAGTTCTTTCTCCGCTTCCTGAACAGCACTGTACAGATCCGGCCAGAAATTTCTCACAACCGTTTTCCACTGAACCGTCCCGTCTCCGACCTTATCCAGAAGAGATTCCATCGTCGCAGTGAAATTCACATCCACAATGCTTGGAAAAGCCTGTTTCATCATATTGTTGACGACTTCTCCCAGCTCCGTCATATACAGATTTTTATTTTCTTTTGCTACATAACGACGATTGATAATGGTAGTGATGGTCGGCGCATACGTACTGGGGCGTCCGATTCCCAGTTCTTCCAACGTCTTCACCAAAGAAGCTTCCGTATAATGAGCAGGCGGCTGAGTGAAATGCTGCTGCGGTACAAATTTCCCCAGTGTCAGGCTGGTCCCCTCCTCCAGAGTGCGCACAGCCACATTATTTTCCTTCTTTTCCTCATCTGCCTCCGTGTAAACTGACATAAAGCCGTCAAAAGCAATCCGGGCGGAGGATGCGGTAAAGAGATATTCACCTGCTTTGATTTTCGCGGAAATCGTCTCATAGACCGCCGGCTGCATCCGGCTGGCAACAAAGCGCTTCCAGATCAGCTGATACAGACGAAACAGGTCT
>JAQYOA010000017.1 GCA_028727605.1 Lachnospiraceae bacterium | reverse complement strand
GAGAGCCAGAAGCGCTCTCCCGCTGGCAATGAATACCTGTATCCCTCTGCGAATTGCCTCACAAATCGCCTGTCTTGTTCTCTCACTTAAACTGCCCCGGCTGGTAAGCGTCGTTCCGTCCAGATCAAGTGCAATCGCCGTAATCTTCATTTTCTCTTATGTCTCCTTCTCATTTGATCAGCAGTTCCGGACGAAAACGAAGGTAATCAGAGGAGACCAGACGGTACTCGATTCCATTTACCACTCCAAGGAAACTGTCCTGATATCGTTCTTTTCCGTGGCAATGAGAGTAAATCACCATTTTGGTGCCATATTCTTCTGCCATTTTCGTAAAACCGCTTTCCATCTCGCCGATACTTGTGGGCGGATAATGGAGAAACATAAGGAAATCACGATACCCATCCTCACGTGCCATCTCAAAAGAAATTTTCAATCGATACAATTCTCTGTTCAAAATTTTTTCGAAATGCTCCGGTGTATCTTTTCCTTCATAACAATACCCTTTCGTTCCGACCAGTGCATACTGTTCGTAAACAAAATAGTTATTCTGCAGAAAAGAAAGCCTGCCCCGGTATTGCTGATTCAATTTTTCCGTCTTTCCCTTGTCCCAGAACATGTCATGATTTCCCCGCAGAAGAATTTTTCTTCCGGGCAGTGCAGCAATAAACTCCAGATCTTCCCTGCTCTCTTCCAGATTTCTTCCCCAGGAATGATCCCCCGTGATTACCACGGTGTCCTCCGGTTTTACATGTTTGTTCCAGGACTTTTGGATTTTCTGTACATGGTTTTTCCACTCACTGCCGAAAATATCCATGGGTTTATCCACCGAAAAAGACAAATGAAGATCACCGATCGCGTATAATGACATAAAATCAGAATCTCCTTTTTACGGAAGCATATGTCCCGCTGCAAGATACAGCTGATACCACTCTTTTTTCTCAAGTTTCAGTTCGGCTGCTCCGCAGATTTCACGAAGTCTCTGTATCTTTGTACTTCCCGCAATCAACTGCATCTTTGCGGGATGATTCAGAATCCATGCAGCAGCAATCGCCGTATCGGAAGTTTCATATTTTTCAGCCAGTTCCTTCAGCACCTGATTGAGCCCCGGAAATTCCGGATTTCCCAGAAATGTGCCTGCAATGAAGCCATGCTGAAACGGTGACCAGGTCTGAATCGTAATTCCTTCCAGACGACAGTAATCCAGCACCTGTCCGTCCCGGTCTACCGCACCGTCTGTGAGCATGTTCGCCTCCATACCGCTTTGAATCATCGTGGCATTGGTAAGGCTCAGCTGAAGCTGGTCTGCCGCCAGATGATTTTTCAGATAACGGGAAAGAAGCATCATCTGGCCGCTTCTCTGATTGGAAACACCCACATAGCGTACTTTTCCGCTTTCCACAAGTGTATCCAGTGCATCTGCCGTCTCGCAGGGATCTGCAAGCGCATCCGGACGATGAATCAGGAACGTATCCAGATAATCTGTGTTCAGACGCAGCAGAATACGGTCCACAGCCTGCAGCAGATACTGCTTAGAATTATCATACATCACACCGGGCACAATACCGGCTTTTGACTGAAGAAACATTTTTTCTCTCATACCCGGATTGGCTTTTAAAACCTTGCCGAACAGTTCTTCGCAGCTCCCGGCTCCATAGATATCGGCGTGATCAAAATAATTCACTCCCATTTCCAGCGCTTCCTTCACGAAACGGTCTGCCTCATTCTCACTTAAGGAACTGATTCTCATACATCCGACTGCGACTGCACTCACCTGCACTTTGTCGGGACCAAACGGTATTGTTCTCATTTTTCTTTTCCTCCCTGCTGTTTTTGCATTTCACTGACGAACGGGAAGCCCATAAGTGATTTCATTCCGGGCTTCTTTCAGATCCCGGAACAACTGTTCCGCCACTGACGGGATTCCCTCACCAATCAGCACTTCCTGCTCTTCTCCGCTTTTTAACTCCAATACCAGCTTCTGAATATCAAAATTCACATTACCGCAGCACATTTTCGTATCCACGGCCTCCACGCGGCGATAAATCCGCCGGATTTCCTGATAAGGGAGATACTTCCAGGAAAACGCTTTCTTCCAGAAAAGATGCTCCGTTCCCATCCTGACTTTCCCATAGGGAGCGGATTTGGAAAACTCGTCTGCTAACTCCTTCGATATCGATTGACTGTAAGTTGCTATGGGCATCCTTCAAAACCTCCTCCTGATCTGTATGTATTTCAAACTTTATTGTTTTAATAATGACATCTTCAGAAAGAAATTTCAATCTTTTTTTACGGCAGATAATAAACCTGCACTTTTTTTGTAATCGGATTGATGGTCACCTGCGCATTCACCCCGAAATAGTCACGAATATTTTGTTCCGTAATCACATCTTCCGGTGTTCCGTAATCGACCACTTTCCCCTTGTAAAGCAAAATAATCTTATCACAGTACTGAGCGGCAATATTCAGATCATGAACAGAGGAAAAAACAGTAACATCTTCTTTCGTTAATACATTCATGATCTGGTACTGGTATTTAATATCCAGATGATTCGTCGGCTCGTCCAAAACAATGAAATTTGCTTTCTGAGCCAGCGCTCTCGCAATCAGAATCCTCTGTTTTTCTCCTCCGGAAAGGTGAAGAAAGCTTCTCTCTTCATATTCCAACATGCCCACTTTGCTCAGCGCTTCCCTTGCGATCTCCCGATCATTTTGGTCTGTTCCGCTGAATACCTTCTTGTGTGCATAACGTCCAAGAAGAACCATGTCCATCACCGTCATATCAAATTCTACGTGGTTCTCCTGAATCATTACCGACATCTCTCTGGCCAGTTCCCGGTTCGAAAACGCCCGGATCGAACGGCCATCCAGCTCGATATCTCCACCGTCCGGCGTCAAAGCCCGATAAACGCATTTCAGCATGGTGGATTTTCCGCAGCCATTTGGACCAATCATGCCTACGAATTCTCCATTGTCCACAACAGCGTCAATCCCATTCAAAATATTCAGATCCACAACACCGTACTGCAGGTCCTTTACCTTTAGCTTCATCCTCATTTACCTCCTAACGACCTGGAATTCTTCCGAAGCAGCCACAGGAAGAAAGGTGCTCCAATACAGGATGTAACCACTCCGATCGGCAGCTCCTCGGGAGCTACAATGACACGCGAAATGATATCACTCCAAATGACAAAAACGCCTCCGATCAGAATCGTGGCAGGAATCAGTTTCCTGTGGGTAGATCCGACAAAAAGTCTGGCAATGTGAGGAATTACAAGACCGACAAATCCGATTACACCACTGACAGCAACAATAGAACCGGTTAAAACGGTACACAGAATAATAATCAGAAATTTAATTCTTCGAATATTCAGTCCCAGATTTGAGGCTGTCTCATCCCCCAGCATGAGGACATCAAGACTCGAAGAGAGCAGCAGCATAAGAACCACACAGACCAGACAGATCACAGAAATAGCAATGACCTGTTCCCAGGTTGCTCCTGACAAAGAACCCACCATCCAGAACAATGCCGTTTTCGTTTTACTGGATTCCGGCGAACAGTAAATAATCACATTGGTGATCGCTGAAAACAGCGCAGACACAGCGACACCGGACAAAACCAGCTGAGTTGCCGTCACACGATTGTGTATTGTGGCGCACTTTACCGCAATGATGATTGCCAGTACCGCACCGGCAAATGCTCCTGCCATCGTTCTGTATTTCGGCATAAAAGCCAGAGCGGAGGTCATAATCACCAGAACTGCACCGGCAGATGCACCGGATGAAATACCAAGGACATAGGGGTCGGCCAGAGAGTTCTTGGTCAGTGCCTGCATCAAAACACCGGAAAGAGACAGCCCGACCCCTACAAGCAGTGCCAGCAAAACCCTGGGAATTCGAAGCTCCCAGATGATTGCTTCATTGGAACTGCTCCATTCGGGCTGAAACACTTCTCTGCCGCTGATTTCATTGACCACAATTTTCAGGATCCAGTCAGGATCCACATGAACAGCCCCAATCACTACCCCGACGATAAAAGAAATGAACAGTGCCGCAACAGCCAGCGCCATTACACTTCCAAACTTAAGTTTACGAAATCGTATTTTCAATGGAATCCTCCTATTCAAAAATGATCCATCATACTTTTTTCATATACATGGCAGCAAAGGGAGCCTGTCATATTCCATGACAGACTCCTCAAGGTTAAATGAAAAGATTACTCTGTTAAAATTTCTCCGGATAGAGAATTTGAGCCAGTTCTTTGATCAGATAAGCAGTTCCTGCAGAACCTTCCATATCATCCAGATTTACAGCATAGATTTTATCGTTTTTGATTGCATCAATATCTTTGATCGCAGATACACTCAGAAGGAAATCACAGCTGGACTGCGCTTCTTCTTCTGTTCCGGAATAATTGTTGATGATGATGACAGAAGGATTGCGGTCTACAATCTCCTCCCAGGATACTCTGGCCCATCCTTTTTCAATATCATCAAAGATTGAGATTCCGCCTGCATATTTGAAAATAGCTCCCGGCATACCCTGGCAGGCAGTGAAAACGTCATCCTCTCCGGAATCATAGTTCAGAATCGTGATCGGCTCTTCCACATCTTTCAGTACTTCTTCTACCTCAGCGACAACCTTCTTCATCTCAGCGATCTTTTCCTGTGCCACTTCCTCACAGTCAAAGATATGTCCCAGGGTCTCATAATCTTTGTAGATGTCATCCATAGAGGCTGCGGAATCATAAGTACAATAAGGCGGATACATAATAATATCGTTTGACTGACAGAAATCAACATCATACCGTTTATCGGAGAAAGTAGAATCCCATCCCATCAGAAAATCACATTCCAGTGCAAGAATCTGTTCTTTGGATACATCATTTGCGGTTCCGAGCACTTCAAGTTGTCCCAGTTTTTCACTCACACCCGGTGCATAGCTGGTATTCCAGGATTCCGGTCTTGATGTAAGAACGCCGACAATCTTATCTTCCTGTCCAAGGTCACAAAGCATTCCGGCCATCTGGAATCCGGAGCACACAACATGGGTCGGAACTTCTGTGACAGTCTCATCAATAATGAGTCCCTGCTCATTACGGTCAATCGACACTGTGAAGGTATAACCTTCCTCTGCCTCATCAGACTCTGAATCCGCCTGTGCTGATTCGGCCTGCACAGATTCGTCCTGTACGGATTCACTCTGGGATTCTGTCTTACTTGTTGTCTCCTGTGCAGAATCACTGGATCCGCATCCGGAAAACACGGTTGCAGCCACAGCAACGCTCATAGCCAGGCACATGATTTTTTTCTTCATCTCTTTTTCTCCTTTGTTGTCTGTATTTATGAAAACCCCACTCTCGCTGTTTTCCCGTGCCTGAGCCGCATGAAAAGGACTGCATAACACAAAAAAAGACCCTTAAAATGGGTCTTCTGTAATCATGCACACCAAAAGCAGAGCCAAAAAAAGGGCTCTGTCTTTCAACCTTGTACAGAATAACCATCTCCCACCGAAATAGATTCTAACGGCAACATGGCAAGTCTCCTGACTCGAATTCTTCCTACTCTGAACCTTCCCAACATCAAATTGTCAGTGGCATCGCATTTCGTCCTTCTTACAGTAGCGGGGGCTGTTCCGGCTTATACCGGATTCCTTATTAAGCACCTGGCACCATGCTGCATGGTTTTTCAACTCAATATGGTATTTTCGTGTTGCATATTATAATATACTCTTTTTGAAATGTCAACATCATGAAACTGAGCAATTCCTAATAAATATATTACTTCGATATTTTGCAATCCTCTATATGTTTTTTTCTTTTTTATACATTTCAGCCAAAAATGTTCTGTTTTTCCCCGTTTTTTGTCCATTTTTTCTCGACATTTTTCACTTACAATGCTATAATAGGAACAGATTTTAGCACGTCAAAGTTCAAAAGCGTGCAGAAAAGGAAACAATCCAAATGAAAATTATTGTATGTATGAAACAGGTGCCTGCCGGCACCAAAGTGGACATTGATCCGGAAACCGGAGCAATGAAGCGTATGTCCGGAGAGACACGCACAAATCCATACGATCTTTTTGCTCTTGAGACAGCTCTGCAGCTTCGTGAGCAGCTGGGCGGCACGGTCACCGTGCTCACCATGGGGCCTCCTCAGGCGGAAGAGATGATGCGGGACGCATACACCTGCGGTGCAGATGATGCCGTGATTCTCTCCGACCGAAAATTTGCCGGTGCGGATGTGCTTGCCACATCTTACGCCCTGGCTCAGGGCATTCAGGTCATCGGAGGCGCTGACCTTATTATCTGTGGAAGACAGACCACCGACGGCGACACTGCCCAGGTGGGACCGGCGATTGCCGAGCATCTTGCCATACCGCATGCCGCCTGGGTTGCGGAAGTGGTAAGTGCAGATGAGCATGCCATTTGTGTCCGTCAGGATCTGGTCAGTGTCTCACAGATATCAAGAATCCCTTATCCCTGTCTGATCACCATCGATAAGGATACTTGTGTACCCCGTCTGCCCTCCTATCTTTTGAAAAAAGCAACCGCCGACCGTCCCATCCGGATTCTCGGTTTTTCCGACATGTCGGACCAGGATCTGAGCCGTTATGGTCTGATCGGCTCCCCTACCCAGGTGGAGCGTATGTTCGCACCACCGGTGATGGAACGCCAGGTTGTCATCGAGGGAACCGCCGAGGAAAAAGCAGAAAAACTGTTTTCCATTCTCACAGACAAGAAGATCATATAGAGGGGGACATATCATGGATTTTCTGAAATTTGATGCAGACAAGTGCAGTTTGTGCGGTGTCTGCGTGGAAGGTTGTCCGTTCGGTGCACTTACCATCGAAGGAAGCGGCATCCTTGTAAATGAGAAATGTCGGATGTGCGGCCTCTGCGTGCGCCGATGTCCGGAAAAGGCCTTCCGTTTCGAACAACGCGCCAAATCGTTTGACAAGGAAAAATGGCGCAATTTTCTGATTTTTGTAGAACAGGAACGAGGCGACATTCATCCGGTCACCTACGAGCTGATCGGGGAAGCGCGAAAGATGGCGGCAAAAGTAAATTATGAAGTACATTGCGTTATTGTAGGCGGAAAAGGCACTGCCCAAAATGCCGGGAAATTGCTTTCCTACGGTGTTGACAAAGTATTTGTCTATGAGCATCCCGGATTCGAGGGGTTCCGCGCAGACTGCTATGCCGATGCGGTATCTGACTGTATTGCGGCCAATAAGCCAAGTTCTGTTCTGATCGGTGCCACCTCCCTTGGACGTTCCCTGGCTCCGCGGCTTTCCACACGGTTTCATACCGGTCTGACAGCCGACTGCACAACGTTGGATATCCGGCCGAATTCGGATATGATTCAGATTCGTCCTGCTTTTGGCGGCAATATCATGGCACAAATCGGTATCACCAAATCACGGCCTCAGTTTGCCACAGTCCGCTATCACGTAATGGACCGCGCAGAGCGCGTTGCCAATCCCACCGGTGAGGTGATTGTCTGTCCGGTAACGGAGGAGATGACACATTCCGGCATCCAGATTCTCTCCTCGGAGGTCATTGACAAAGTAAAAAGCCTGGAAGAGGAAGACATTCTGGTTGTTGCAGGACGCGGAGCCCGCAGCGAAAAGGGCGTGGAACTCTGCCGTGCGCTCGCAGATGCCCTTGGCGGTCAGTTAGCATTCACCCGTCCGATGGTAGAAAACGGTTTTGGCGACACTGCCCATCAAATCGGACTTTCCGGAAGAACAGTTCGCCCGAAGCTGATTATCACCTGCGGTGTTTCCGGCGCGATTCAGTTTACTTCCTGTATGACCGGTTCCGAATGCATCGTGGCAATCAACGAAGACCCGGATGCCCAGATCTTTCAGGTTGCCCATTACTGTATAAACGACGATTTATTCCGGATTGTTCCAAAACTCACCGAACTACTCAAAAATCGGAAGGAGGATGATTGATATGGCCTACCCCTATAAGAAAATGACTCCGGAAGATTTTGACTACATTCGTTCTGTCACAGCACCTGAGCGTGTCTGGGTCGGAAGCGAAATCGCCACAGAATATTACCGTGACGAGATGCCGGAATACGGTGTGTTTCCTCCGGAACTCTATGTGGAGGTTCTGAACAAAGAGGAAGTCTCCGCGATCATGGCCTATGCTTACAAAGAAAATATCCCGGTTGTCTGCCGCGGTGCGGGAACCGGCCTGGCAGGCGGTGCAACCTGTAAATACGGCGGCATTATGCTTTCTGTCATGCGTATGAACAAGATCTTCCCGGTTGATCACAAAAATCAGACCATCACCGCCGAGCCGGGTGCTCTGCTGATTGATATCCAGGCTGCGGCTTCCGCAGAAGGACTTTTCTATCCGCCGGATCCCGGTGAGAAAACGGCATCCATCGGAGGAAATGTCATCACCAACGCGGGAGGCATGAAAGCTGTCCGCTACGGACTGACAAGAGACTTTGTCCGTTGTATCGAAGCGGTGCTTCCGGACGGTTCCATCATGAACTTTTCTTCCAATGTGGTAAAGAATACCACCGGCTATGATATCAAGGATCTGGTCATCGGCTCGGAAGGTACCCTTTGTATCCTGACACAGGTAACACTCAAGCTTCTTCCGGCTCCTACCTGCACCTGTACACTGGTCATGCCTTTTAAGAGCCTGGAAGAATGTGCGGATATGGTTCCAAAGGTATTGGATCTTCCTTTTGTTCCCACAGCCATCGAATTCCTGGAGCGAGAACTGATTGATATCGTAGAACGGAATCTGAACAAAATGTTTCCTGTCAAGCAGGGAGAAGCAGTTCTCATCGTCATGTACGATGCTTCCAGCAAAGAAGAGCTGGACAGCGCCGTCGAAGCTGCCGCGGAGGCTGCTCTTGCCAACGGTGCTCTGGACTGCTGTATCGCAGGTACACCGGAACGGGCCGGATCTGTCTGGGCTGTCCGGGGCGGAATCCTCGAAGGCATGAAAGCAGATTCCGTGGCACAGGAAGAATGTGACGTGGTTGTACCTCGCTCCCGAATCGCAGAATACGTAAAAGCAGCCAAAAAGATTGCCCTTTCCCATGGCATCCGGGTAGAGCCCTGCGGACACTGCGGAGATGGAAATATTCATACTGAAATGCTGCGCGGCAGCGGCATGAGTGATGAGGAGTGGAAAACAGCAACTCACGAAAGTCTTACCGAACTTTACGCACTTTCCAAAGAACTGGGAGGACAGCTTTCCGGTGAACACGGAATCGGAAACGGACGTATTGCCTTTCTGGAAGAATTTGTCGGTCCGCGTATGATTCAGCTGTACAAAGCAATCAAGCTTGCCTTTGACGACAAGCTGATCCTGAATCCCGGGAAAATTATTGAATTTCATTGAGGGGGAATAAACAAATGAGTGGAAAGAAATCCTTTTTAGTAGATAAAAACAAAATGCCGCTTGCAATGGGTGTTGCTTTTGTGGCATTCACTACACAGTTCGGAGGCGGTTTTGCTTCCGGTGCACAGATTTATCAGTATTTCATCAACTATGGCATTTGGTGTCTGATTCTTCCGGCCCTTACCCAGGGACTTTACGCTCTGTTCTTCTGGTACGGCATGCGCTACGCTTACAAACACAAAACCTATGACTACCGCAGTTTTTCTGACAGTCTGTACGGAAAAACACGTCCTATCATGTCAAATCTCTACGAGATCTGTTACCTGATTATGATCGGTACTGCATCCGCAGCTGCATTTGCAACCGGCGGCTCCACCATTTCCACACTGTTTGGCCTTCCTTACTGGCTCTGCACTGTGATCATCGCCGCTTTTATTTTCCTGGTAGCTCTTTTTGGAACGAATGTCGTTCGCAAATGTGCCTCTACCTTAAGTGTTCTGATCATCATCGGTCTGATCCTGGTTCTGGTACCGAATATTGTTGCACAGTGGGGAGAAATCACTTCTACCGTCAGCCGTATGGCATCCGGTGAGATGACGGTACTCTCCTCCGAGACAGGCGCATTTGGCCCCGCTCTCTGGTCTGCAGTTTTGTATTTCTTCTTCCAGCTGGCTTCCGTATCCGTTATGTATCAGCATATGGAAAATATCACTGACGTAAAACAGATCAACCGCGCAGCCATCGGAATTTTTGTCTGCAACTTCTTTGCAATGGAACTCTCTATCGTAGGTCTCCTTGCAATCGCATTTGTTGGTGACCTTGCCTCCGCATCCGTTCCGATGCTGGTACTTGTACAAAACGGCGTTGGTTCCGGAATTCTGACCCCGATCATTTCCCTGCTGATTATCCTTGGTGCGATCTCCACAGCAGTGAATATGATCTCCGGTATTGTAACCCGCTGCGTCAATGCAATCGAACGCCGTATGACCACAAAAGCCGAGAAAGAAAAAGGCCATCTGGCACGCAACGCTGTCTTTACCGCAATCTTTACTTTCATCGCTTTCGCCATCGCTCAGTTCGGTCTGATGGCAGTGGTAAAGAAAGGCTACGCATATCTTGGCTATGCCGCACTTATCACTCTGTTTATACCGTTTGTGATTCATGCAATCGGAACAAAAGGCAAAGAAATCTAATTTGTTGCTTTTTCTTATGCATCAGCACACAAAAAAAGGTCCGCAGGACCTTTTTTTGTGTATAATGAAATTGTGCTATCTTTGATTTCAGGAAAGGAACAAACTCATGTCAAATCAATTACAGAATTTAACCGAAGCAAAACCGGATTCTTCCGCTTTGGATTTCACTCATTTTAACGATCAGGGCCGTGCCAAAATGGTGGACGTCGGAGAAAAACCGCTCTCCCGCCGTACCGCAGTTGCCGCCGGCCGTGTCCTTGTCAATTCGGAAACCTTTTCCCGTATCCGTTCCGGCGGAATCAAAAAGGGAGATGTCCTGACCGTCGCACAGATTGCGGGAATTATGGGGGCCAAGCATACCCCCGACCTGATTCCCATGTGCCATCCGATTCTCATGGACGGCATCAATCTGGAACTGCACCTGGATGAACAGCGGCTTTCCGTGGAAATCCGGGCCGTCGTTTCCTGCGACGGGAGAACGGGTGTCGAAATGGAAGCACTCACTGCTGTTTCCGCAGCTGCGCTGACCGTCTATGATATGTGTAAGGCAATTCAGAAGGACATCGTGATCACAGATATCCGTCTGCTTAGCAAAACCGGCGGAATTCATGGGGATTATTGCAAGGAGTGAAGCTCCTGTTCACAAACACATTCTCCTTTTATTCTCCCCACAAGATAGGAAAGTCCATCCACGACATGGGGCCGGATATCTCCTCCGATCAGGACGTACATGATATCCTCCCCCACCTCCAGGTGGCCCTCATTCAGCCAGACCCGAATATATAGATTCCCGGCAAGTTATAGGTATCCTCAATCGCACGATCCACCTTCTCCTGATCGTAGGAGAATTCCATGCCGGTCACCGGTTTTGCCGTCTCATCCATACTGCGCACTCTGTCTCTCGCAGTTTCCCGAACCGTTCCGTTGTGTACCAGATACATTCCGACAAGCGGTGCACTCTCATGCATTTTCGCCTCTTTCAGCCATCGATCCATTGACGGAACTTCTTTTTTTCTGTTCATTATCAGCCTTCCTCCTGTTCTGCATTTCTTTGTTCTGCATTTCCCTGTTCTTTGCGTTTCGTCTTATTCCCTGCATCTTTTTCTGCAGCTTCCTTCCATTCCTATCATAACGGTAGGTTTTCCGTCTGTCAATCATTGCTTAAACCCGAAATTTCTGATATACTGTGATGAGTCAGACTGCCCGTTTGGCGGGCAGCTTATACTTAGAAAAATGACAAAATGTTTCCTTTTCAGGAGGTTTTTATTCATGACAGATCGCACCAACGGAAAACAATACCTCGCTTTTGTTCTCGAAAAACTGAAAACCCGTCTTTGCCAGATCCATCTTTCTCTGGAAGAAGGTCAGAAGGAAATCGAGGATATGCACGAATATTACTGGCAGAATTACACCGAAATGGATCAGTACGGATATGAAGATTTTGACAACCAGCAGGCACTGCTTCATCAGATCAATGCCAATCAGGAACAGCTCGATCTTCTGCACCGCTTTCGCAAAATGCTGGATTCTCCTTTTTTCGGACGGGTGGATTTTTCCTATGAAGATGAGGAGGAAGCTGAGATCTTTTATATCGGTATCGGCAACTTTGCCGAGCGTCCCGGAGAGGTTCCCCTGATTTACGACTGGAGATCCCCTGTGAGCAGCCTTTTCTATGATTACGATTCCGGTCCGGCTTCCTATGAAGCTCCCATGGGCGAAATGTCAGGACAAATCCGTTCCAAATGGCAATATAAAATCCGCGGCCAGAAAATGATTTATGAATTCGAGAGTGATGTCAAAATTGATGATGAAATTCTCAAGGCAGAACTTGGAAGCAATGGGGAAGTGCAGCTGAAAAATATTGTCCGGACCATTCAAAAAGAGCAAAATGCCATCATCCGCAATACAAAAGACCGGATTCTTGTTATTCAGGGAGCCGCAGGAAGCGGAAAAACCTCTGTAGCGCTCCATCGGATTGCTTATCTTCTGTATCATGACCGGAAGAATCTGAACTCCTCAAATGTTCTGATTCTTTCCCCAAACGGCGTGTTTTCCGACTATATTTCCCACATTCTTCCGGAACTTGGAGAGGAAAACATACAGGAGATGAGTTTTGACTTGTTTGCTTACCACCAGCTGCAGGATACGGCAGCCGACTGTGAAGACCGCTTCGATCAGATTGAGCGGGAACTTTCCGGAACAGAAGAAAACGGTCTGTATCAGCAAAAACAGTCTCAGGATTTTATCGACGCAATGGAATATTTTATTCTGCGGCTGGAAGACGACCTGATGAATTTTACCGATGTGAAATACAGGGATTTTGTAAAAAGCAAATCAGAAATCCTTGATCTGTTTTACAACAAGTTCGCAGACATTCCTCTTCTCTCCCGCATGGATGCAGTGGCGGAAACCTTTATTGATGAGATTGAAACGCTGAAAAATGCAGATCTCCCGGAGGAGGAACGACTTCCTCTTCTGGAAAAGTTTAACCGCATGTACGAAACCCGTGACTTTTATATCCTGTACAACCGTTTTCTGAAATCAGAAGGCTATCCGACCCTTCCGGATATTCCAAGGGAGCTGCGATGTCTGCGCTATGAGGATGTCTATCCGATCCTCTATCTGAAATACCGGCTTCAAAAGCAATCCGACCGCAGTCTGATCCGTCATCTGGTCATCGACGAGATGCAGGATTATTCCATCCTGCAATACCGGATCATTCGTCAGATGTTCTCCTGCCGCATGACCATTCTGGGAGATCGTGCCCAGACGATCGGAGACAGTCAGCAGGATGTTATGACCTTTCTTCCGAAAATTTTCGGCAGGGACATCCGCAGGATCGACATGAAAAAAAGTTATCGCAATACAGTGGAAATTGCAGCCTACGCAAACCAACTGACCGGAATCACAGACATGGAATTATTTGAGCGTCACGGAAAACCGGTAACGGAAGAAGCGGTTTCGGATCTGGAAGCTGCCTTAAAAGCCATTGCAGACGAAGTACGTCTCGATGAAGAGAATTACGAGACGGCTGCCATTCTGCTCCCCACAGAGGCGGATGCGAAAAATGCTTTTTATGCAATCGAACCGATCCTTCTGGCTGCCGGATTTGACACCGAACATCGTCTCTTCCACCTTCACAGAGACAGTTCCAGCTTCAAAAAAGGTCTGACCGTGACTACCTTCTATCTGGCAAAAGGTCTGGAATTCGATCAGGTATTTGCCATATTCCCGGCAAACGATCGGCGTCCTTTGCTGTGTCAGGCAAGATATATTGCAGCCACCCGGGCACTTCATGAACTTTACATGTATGAAGCCGACACCCTTGTTTCGGATTGTAATGCCAAAAAGAGACCTGTGTAGTTCCACACAAGTCTCTCTTCCCTTTTATAACGGAACCATCCGCTCTTCCTGCTCCTGGCCGCATTTTAAGCGGCACAGGAGTTTTTTTCATGAAATCCGTCCATTCTCCATTGCATAAACCGTATCTGCCAGGTTCATCGTCGATTTCCTGTGGGATACCAGCACAACCGTTTTCTCCCGACTGATCTGTTTCAGGGATTTCAAAATAATCCCTTCATTCAGCGAATCCAGATTGCTGGTGGGCTCATCCAGAAGCAAAAACGGCGCGTCATGCAGAAATGCTCTGGCAATTCCGATTCTCTGCTTCTCTCCTCCTGAGAGAGAATCTCCAAGTTCTCCGACTTTTGTATCATAGCCATCCGGAAGACTCATAATAAACTCATGGATAGAAGCCTTCTTTGCCGCCTCCATAATTTCTTCTCTGGAAGCACCCGGTTTTCCGACTGCAATGTTATCAGCAATGGAATCGCAGAACAGGTACGTCTCCTGTGTCACGTAAGATTCCATATCCCGCAGATTGGCGGTATTGATCTCCCGAACATCCTTTCCCGAAATCGTCACGCTTCCGCTGTCCGGATCCCAGAAGCGCATAAGAAGCTTCAAAAGCGTAGACTTTCCGGAACCGCTTGCTCCGCAGATTCCCACAATTTTCCCTTTCGGAAGAGATATGGAATAATCTCTTAAGATCTGCTCCTCCTCATATGCAAAATTCACATGAGCAGCAGATGCCCCTTCAAATGAAACCTGAGCCTTACCGCACACTTCTTCCACCTGTGGTGCTTCCTCCAGAATCGAGAGCACGCGTTCCCCGCTGGCAAGCGTCTGATTCAGGTTATTGGACAAATTGGACAGTGCCACAACCGGTCCAAAGGAACCCATCATAGCGATCACCGAAATCAGCAGCTGATCAAATGTCACTTCCCCTCGCTGAAACAGAAAAAGCATCAGAAACAACATTCCAAAAGAGAACACAAGGATCACAAGATTCGTAAGGGAACTCTGGGCAGCCTCATGGCGATTGAGTTTTTTCTGCAAAAGACCAAGCTGGCGGGAACGCTCTTCCATCTGCTTCATCCGTTTTTTTCCTTCTCCGTACTGAATCGTTTCATCCAGTCCACGAAGGGAATCCAGCACAAAACTGTTCAGCTCTCCAAAATCTGTGCGGAATTTCATTCCTTCCCCGGCTCCTCTTTTTCCATTCCACAGAGGAATCAGAGCTCCTACAACCAGATAGCCCACAAGGGAAAGCATTCCTGCCGCCGGAGCACAATGCCAAAGGAAAATGACCATAACAAGTGAGGTTACAACTGCAATCGCAATCGGCGATATTGTATGTGCATAAAACACTTCCAGCAGTTCAATATCAGAAGTAAGAATGGCAATCAGGTTTCCCTTTTCTTTTCCCTCCAGCTTCGCCGGGCAAAGTCTGCGAAGCGCTGCAAATACCTGATGCCGGATGATTGCCAACAGTTTAAACGCAATAAAATGATTGCAATATTGCTCCCCATAGTGAAGGATTCCCCTGAAAACGGCGAGTAAAACCATCACACCGGCGGCTCTCACTGTAAAAGACAGCCCCGCTCCGATTTTCAGAAGTCCATATCCTGCGAAAATCGTCAGAAAGATCGCACACAAATAACCGGCAACACCCAGAATCACGGCAAGACACATCAGCGGAAGCAGTGGCTTTACCAGATGGATCAGCTGTCCCATAATGACGATTCCCTTTCGTCTGTTCTTTTCTTCTCTCATCCTTCCACCGCCTTTCCGTAAGACTCCAATTCGCTCTGCATATGGTAAAGCTCTGCATAAGCACCATTCTTTTCCAACAATTCGCTATGTGTTCCGCTCTCTGCCACGTAGCCATCCTTCATCAGATAAATCCGGTCGGATGTCTCAACATTTGCCAGACGATGGGAAATCAACAGAACCGTTTTGGTTCCGGCCATTTTTCTGATCACATTCATGATCATCTCTTCACTTTCCATATCGATATTTGAAGTAGCCTCGTCAAAAATATAAACCGGCGTATCGTGAAGAAGTGCTCTTGCCAGCGCCAGTCTCTGGCACTGACCGCCGGAAAAATTACTGCCTCGTTCCATCACGACCGTGTCCAGTCCCTGCAGGGATTCCAGAAATCCTTTCAGATTCACCTGTTCCAGTGCTTCCATCATCTCTTCCTCGGAAGCAGTTGCTTTTCCCATCAGAAGGTTTTCCCGAACGGTACCCCGAAACAGATAGGTGTTATGTGTGACAAGGGTAATCTGTTCCATCAGACTTTTCTCAGAAATCCCGGACAATTCCTTTCCCTGAAGGGTAATGGAGCCCCGATACCCCTTATTTCTTCCCATGAGGATTCCTGCAATCGTACTCTTTCCGCATCCGGAAGTTCCCACCAGAGAAGTAAAGCTGCCGAACGGAAATTCCATTGAAATATTCTTCAGCACTTCCTGCGGTTCGCTTTTCAGATGCTCCTCCGCTCCTCTTCCGGAATAGGAATACTGTACTTGCTGCATTTTTATGGAAATTTCTCCCGGTGTCAGTTCCACCCCTTCATTTTGAGGTTCCGGCAGGTCCAAAAGCGCAAAAATCTTATCACTGGCCGCCATTCCGTTCATGGCAATATGGAAAAAGGAACCCAGAAGCCGAAGCGGAAGAAAGAACTCGGAAGCCAATAGTATGATCTTAAGCGTATCTCCAAAACCTGCATTTCCTGCGGAAAATTCCAGGAGCGCCACGATCATTCCGACTGCGGCACCGCCATAGGCAATGATATCCATCACACTGGTGGAGTTCAGCTGCATCGTCAGTACTTTCATCGTAATCCGGCGAAATCTCTGAGACTCCTCATCCATCTCATCTGCCTTTTCCTGATCAGCCTGATAAATCTTCAGCGTCGTCAGCCCCTGAAGATTTTCCAGAAAGGAATCGCCCAGACTGGTATAGATTCCCCAGTATTGGTTCAACAGTTTCTTTGCAATTTTCTGAACCGCCACAATAGAAATCGGAATCAGCGGAACACAGATCAGAAGTATAATGCTTGCTTTTCGATTGACAAAAATCAGTACCGCAAAAAGAGTGACCGGTGATAAGATACTGTAAAAGAGCTGCGACAGATATCTGCCAAAGTAAGTCTCCAGCTGTTCGACACCCTCTGCCGCCATTTGCACCACCTCGGAAGTCGCCGTACTCTCTTTGTAGGAGGCTCCAAGACGCAGCAGTTTCTCATATATTTTTTTCCGCAGCGTCCATTTTACGTCCACACTCGCCCGATAGGAGGCATAGGAAGCCTGCCGCTCAAACAGAAAACGCAGACATATGCAGATAAGAACGGTAATACCGCAGACGAGAATTCCTTTTTCCGTTACCGTTCCCTGGTAAAGATCTTCCAGAAGCGCAGCCGCATGAAAGATCATCACAATCTGACAAATCAGCGACAGCCATTTCCAAAGCACCTGATATGCGATATATTTCTTCGCATGTGCCAGCAGTTGAATCAGTCTTGTCTTAATCATACACCCTCCGTCTGAATCGTTTTTACTCTCAGGAAGAAATACAGCAAATGGCAAACCCATACCACCGCCAGACATGCCTGTCCGATCGGTACCTCTTTCATACACCAAAAACCGATCGCCATAACCAGTGTCACCATTCCGATAATTCTCAGTTTCGTTTTCATTGTCATCGCTCTTTGCTTTACAAAATCATCCAGATGGTTTCGGTAAAGGCTGGTGCCAAGGAACCAGTCATGAAGCCTTTTTGAACTCTTGGCAAAGCAAAACAGAGTTGCCATATAAAACGGCACCGTAGGCAGAATCGGCAATACAATCCCGATTGTGCCAAGCGCAAGACACAAAAAACCAATCAGCATCCAAATCCATCTTAAGGGATTTTTTTTCATAAGGTTGCATCCTCTCTTTCCATTCTTTTGTTTTCTTCCATCATCACTTATCTTCTTGTAACTTATGTATGTTTATCACAACATATATTAGTTCATACTAACTTTCAAGGAAAGAAAAAAGAAGAATTTAACTTCTTCTTTCTTTTCCTGATGGTTAGTCACCGCTATCACGCATCCATATTATATAACAAGATAGAGCAGTATTGCAAGAGGAAAATTCATATTCCATATATTAACTGCAGGTACTTATTTTTTCTTACCTTCCAATGGTCTTATGCCAGATTTTATAATAGATTAACATCGGAAAATAATGGTACTTTTGCAGCACTGATTTCTTCAGAGATCGACTTCTATGTAATCCGCGATAAAGATAAAATCGATCCAGTGTAGTTGGATTTTTCTTCAATTTGAAATTCTTCAAAAGTGCTTTTTCCATAGCCTCATATTGTCCATCCCGATGTGTAACCGACAATGCTTTTTCATGACGTCGATAGGCATATAATATTTCATCAAGATAAGTTACCGGAAACGAAGCAAAAATCCGCAGCCAATAATCATAGTCCTCACACAAAAACAGATCCGGATCATAATCTCCAACGATCTCATACACTTTTCGTGTATACATAAAACATGCACCCACAAAATTATAATCCCAAATAGCATGAGCATAATCTTCCGGAGCCGATATAATCAAAGTCTGCTCATCTTTTTCATTTATAATCGCACAGGAAGAAAAAACAAAATCACTCTTCTTTTCGTTTAGTGCTGTTACCATTTTTTCGAATGCAGTATCATAATAGTAATTATCATCTGAAGTCCAGGTTAAGTACGCCCCAGAGGCAAGTGAGAAGCCCCGGTTTAATGTTCTTGGAAGTCTTAAGTTTTTCTCATTTCGATAATAATGAATCCGATGGTCCTCTTCGGCAAATTTTTGGGCAATCTCCGGACTGTGATCCGTAGACCCATCATCAATAATTAACAATTCCCAGTTTGTATAAGTCTGTTTCTGACAGCTTTCTATACTTTTCGCCAGAAACTGTTCTCCATTATATACCGGAAGTATTACTGAAATCATTGAATTCATCCCGTTCATCACGTACTCCTTTACTTTCCTATCTTACTTTTTACTGCATGCAATAGTTCATTCAGTATTTTCCGATTCATAAGAATCGAATAGAAAACAATCCATACTAAATTCAAAACTGAAAGCCATGTTATTCTTAAATAATATGTAGCAATATTTATCGCCATACACAGAATCACAGTAATCAACACAGATCGTTTCATGCGAACATGTACAAGCTTTTGAATATCGAAATAGCGGAGCACAAGCATCACACCATAAGCCACCGCAGATGAAATCGAAGCTGCATACAATCCAATGTAACGAATCAGACACACATTGACTGCAACATTGATAATAGCTGCTATCAGTGACGTCTTTGCAATCTTGTCTGTTTTTTTATATGCAACGTAAACCACACTGTAAATGCCAATCACAGAGTACAGAAGTGAAGAAATCATATAAATTGGAATCTGGTAATAGGATTCTGCATAGTTTTCATGTATCATATAAGGAAAAACCAACGCCACAACTGCAATAATTCCCATACAGACACAGGATAACACACGAAAAGCCATGTCAATAATCTGGGAATAAAAGCTTTCTCTATCCTCATCTCCCCGATGAACAGCCGCACTTTCTGTCCAGGTCAAATTAAAAATACTGTAAAAAGAGGTATATGCCGTAGAAAACTTCTGAGATACGGATAAAATACCATTTTGAGAAATTCCCAGAAAATACCTTACAATCGATTTATCGCTGGCGCCAACCACCCACCAGGATAAGTAGTTCGGCACAAGCGGCAGTGAATACGACAGCATCTCTTTTAAATATCCTCTGTCAAACCACCGGATTCGAACCAACCGATATACTTTATCCTTTATAACAATATAACTTACACCAATCAGATTCGAAACAAAGGAAGTGATCAATAACCCTTCTGCACCCATTCTCAGGAAAAGCACCAATCCGATATTCATCAAAATCGCCACAAGTGCTGTCAGAAAACTTCCAAACGCATAGGTGTAATTATCTCCAACTCCTCTCGCCAGCTGCAGCATTGCTCCGGAAAAGATAGAAACCACTACATTCATCATTAAATAATTTCCATACTGTATGGAAACAAATTGACGAATCACTGTAAAAATGATGATAAACAATACGCTCTGAAATGCCGCAAAAAGCGTCACTGTGGAAATAACTTTTCTTTTTTCCTCTTCCCGCTGGCGTACATCTACCAGAAATCGAAATAATGCATCTTCAATCTGAAACGCAATAATCGGGAGCAGCAAAGAAATATAGGTGTTTAACAAATCTACAATTCCGTACTCTTCCGTTGACAAAACTGCCGTATAAAACGGAAGGAGAAAAAAAGAAAGAAATTTAGTGCATACCTTCCCCACTGCTACAATTGCAGTATTTTTAACAAGTTCTTTTCCTCTACCCAATCTGCTCCTCCTCCTGCAAAGTTCCAACCAGTAACTCTCTGGAGAAATTTTTCTGTTTTTCGATCAAATTCCAGTCATATCCTTCTTCTTCCGCTTTTTTCAAAGCTTTCAAAACAGAATCTGCACTATCAGAAATCGTTTTACATCTTTCCTCATGTTCAAGATTGCGGTAGAAAAAGCGGAGTTTTTCATCCCAGACCACAGCAATTGCCGGAATCTGAAAAGATGTTGCTATAATATGACTATGAAGACGAAAAGAAATCAGGCTGCGAAAGGAAGTAATCTGCCTGATGAGCTCCTCAGGATTCTCGGGATAATCATAAAGATAGCTTTCCTTCTTCTTTCCTGCCTTTTCCAATAGATACGCTGCATAATTGTAATCATCAATAGCTCCGTTACAGAACATTTTCCACGGTATCTTCTTTTCATCCAACATTTTAATCAACCGTAGCCAAAAACGTGTTATTTTCCAGAGCGGCGCATGATTCGAATACATCACTCCCAATCCGATCACCTGACTGGAAGAATTTTTAGAAACACCATACACCTGTGCTGCCCATAAAGCAGGATCATACGTCTTAACTGCTGTTCTCTTCCCCCCGAGATAACATCTTTCAATCTGTTCTTTATCGTCACGGGTGGAAATCAATTTTACATTCGAATTCTGTAAATATCGAGACAGTAAACTGCGTATTTTCTCGCTCACAGCAAGTCCGGTTCCACAGGCATTAAAATAAACCGGTGTCCCAACTTTTTCAAAACGCCTTAAAAACTCTGTCAAATCAACAGAGAGCCAGTCCATAAATAGCTGCCCGCCTGCAAATACAGCCGCATCATATTTTTTTTCTGCAATCTGATCATAAAACGACTGTCTTGTTTCAACATCTAACTGATTCCAATAATACACTCTGTCACGAATCTTATGTTTTGTCAGAAAGTAATCCCATTGCAGTTTACGTCTGCGATATTCCAAAAGCCGCAGTGAAGTATCTTCCTGTTTTTCAAAACACTGTTTATTCTCAATATCAATTACATCAATCTCTGATAACGGCCATTTTTCCTTTAGCCAATGTGCAACACAGTCACAAATCACTGCATCTCCAAGATTTGAAGCATAATACACTCCAATTACAACAATTCTCATAGCAAACTCTTTTCTTTTTCCTCACTTTTACGGTCCATAATGCAGCCAATTACGAATATAACAGGTCATCGGAAAGGATATTCTCGACAGTCCGCACCAGACTCTTCTTCCAACAGGAAGTTTCTTATAATCCGCATAGCTGATTGGATGCTGTTTTGCAACAGTGTACGCTTTCCTTCTTCCTATTTTAGCCATCTCTTTGGGCATACTAAGTGTACTGAACTGATATGCCCGAATACATTCAAAACGTAAATTGCATTTGGCTTCCGGAATTAATTCCGGGTAATTCTGCTCCAGAAATGCCAGCCTTTTTGCTCTGGCCTCCAATAAATCCAGATGCTTCAACGAATATTGCTGCGTTGTTATACTGTTTTCTCTCAGGCGATAGCCATAAAGTTCTTCATCCAGAACAACAATTCGCTCTGCTCTTGCAACAACTTGATAAGTCCAGAATTCATCCTCATGATATTTTCCTTTTTCAAAGGAGATCCCATCCAGTATACTTTTGTGATATAATTTATTCCACACAGTAACCTGGAAATGATTTTCATAAACCAAAGCCTGCATGGCATCCCGCCCTGACAAAACTCTTCTTTTTTTCTTCTGTTCCTCTAAATCCTCTATTGGATACCCGTCCAGAGTTTTCAAGCTTTGATTCAAGGAAAAGTTCGTATCTCTTTTCAGCTCACAGCAGCTGATCTGAGCCGAAGTCTCTCTCATATTGTCAAGAAGCTTTTGGTACATTTCCGGAAATATCACATCATCTCCATCAACAAATCCAACGTAATTTCCGGAAACATACTTCATCCCCGTATTTCTTGCTTCTGATAAACCACCATTTTTTTGATGTATTACCTGAATACGAGGATCCTTTCCTGCCCATGCATCACACTTCTTACCACTCTGATCAATAGAACCGTCATCGACAATAATAATTTCCAAATTTTGATACGTCTGATGAACTACACTTTCGATACAATCATCAACGTACTCCTGAATATTATAGACAGGAATTACTACGCTGATTAATTCCTCTTGTTTCATGACTTCTCCTTTGCCCTTCCTATCCGACCTTTCTGAATACTATGGAAAGCTTTTCGCATAAAATCTCTTACCTTTTTTTCGAAACAAATAACACCGGCAGTAATCTCTGCACTTCGAAGCGCAAACAGATAAAAATAGCAACGAAAGAGAATGGATGTTTCTCCTTTTGCCTTAAGATATTCCAGAATCAATCCGTATTGAGGACTTTTTATCATTTTCTGAACAAATTTCTTCTTTTCTTTCCACTTATACGAACATCGGGGGGAAGAAATCATACGAATGTCACCAAAAGCAATTTGTCCGGCCTGTTGGCGAATCCACTTTTCATTTTCAGAAAGTAATCCCAGTTTCCTATACAATTCGTTTTGTTCCCGGTAGAGAATCTTTCTTCCCTTCCAGGGTTCTTCCTGGAAGCGACTTACCAAACCGTCTTCCTGAATCTGATACTGATAATAGCACTCTGAGATCAGGACTATTTTTTCGGCATGCTGAAAATACTTTGCATTAAAAGCAAAATCTTCTCCAAGAGATAAATTTTCAGGAAAGCGGATACGATATCGTTCAATTACTTCTCTCCGATACCATTTATTCCAGATATAATCCAAAAGATAATATCTCCGTTCCATACTCATATGATCAAATAATTTGGGAATATTTACATCAGTCACAATACCGGTTCTTTCCGGTCCGCAACTCGTTTTCTCTCCATTATTTGCAGTAATTCTGATACAGCCACAGACCAACACATCCGGATTCTCTATTCCATGCTCTGCCATTTGAACAAATCTGGTATACATGCCCGGAAGGATATGATCATCGGAATCTACAAAATGAATCCATTTTCCTTTCGCATGACGAAGTCCAACATTTCGCGCATGAGAAACTCCCATATTTTCCGTATGAAATACCTTAATCCACTCATAGGACTTTTCAAATTCCCTGCAAATCGTTAAAGTTTGATCCGTCGATCCATCATCTACCAGAATCAATTCTAGCCCTGACATCTTTTGAAGAATAATAGAGGAAATCAATTGCTGTAAAAAATGTTCTCCATTATAAATCGGAACAATCACGCTGAGAATCGGTCCAAAGAAATCACTTTTCGCAGAAACCTGTCTGGTATTTTCTTCAACAGGAAGTATGAGATCAGCAAGTGCTGTTTCCGTCTGTTTCTTTTTTCGATCAGTTTCCTCTTCTATCTGCCTGCAGTTACTATCATCACCCATTACTAACCATTTGCTGCAATACAAAAAAGTCATTGTTCCAAACAGATACACGGAGTGAACGGCAGATTCCATCATCGCAGAAATCATCATAACCAAAAATGCGAATGCTGCTGTTTTCCCCTGCTTTGTTTGAAGATATTTTCCTGAATTCTGATAACAGATGCAAACACACACAACAAACAGGATCACGGCAACGAATCCACCCTGTAAAAGCAGTTCCAACCAGAAATTATGTGATGAAAAGAAACCTCCCCAGGCCGGAATATAATCCTGTACAGACCTTCCATATCCCAACAAAGCATGTCCCTTAAGCTTTTCAATCGCTCCACTCCATAGCAAAGCCCTTCCGCTCAGATCTGCAGAATAATGAAAAATTTTCGTCATAATTAACCGAACGATGGTATTTTGCGGCATAATAATCACACCTGCTGCCAGCAAACCATACACGGTACATACCATTTTCCATGGGAATTTGATCCTATCACCAAATCGATGCAGTAATACTAACACTACAGTAAAAAAGCCAACCACTACCAGAGAAGTACCCGAATGCGAAAGAACTGCACAAATCGGACAGAATAATAAGAAAAGCAGCCGAATTTTCCGTTGTTGTCCTCTCACTGTCATCATCTCAATTTCAATTGCGAACACCATCATACAAAACAACAGAAACAAGGCGCTGCCGTTATCAATTGTCATAAAGAAAAGAGGGTTTTCACCATTTGTATACAGATCTGCAGGAATCCCTCGCGGAAAAACAAGCATCGAACACAGATCCACCAATACAAGTATACGTAATGTCCAACCGAGCAAACTGAAAAACTTTTTGGAATTGAATTTCATCCCATAAAAAAGAAGTGACACAAAAGCCACCATAGAAACCATATCAATTAATGCCCTTTGAAGATACCCCAAATGAAATAACGTAGAAAAAAAGATGCTAACCTCAAAAAGGGATACCGCCCAAACCAGACTTGGAATTGTAGAATGAATATATAATTCTCGGATCAACAAGATCCCAATCAGAAATGCTGCGGCAATTTTCCAAATTACCATGATCTTTTCCAAAAATCCAAGATAACTGATATATTGTATACAAACAGGCTTAAAAAATGGAATAATCAAAAACAATAAAATTCGCGGATTTAAAAAACAGGCTTCCAAATTAAACTCCTGCTTTACCCTCACTAAAACCTGATTTTTCGATTTATTCTCCCATTTTCTCTTCCACATCTGATTCATTCGTACTCCTTCCGGTTACCAACCGAAACCACTGCTCACAAAACTGCTTTCTGTCAAACAAGGCTTCTGCCTTTTTTCTTCCGTTTAACCCCATACTTTTTCGCATATCAAAGTTTATACTCAACTCTTTTACGGCATCTGCTATTTGTTCCGATAATCTTTTTCCTCTTTCGACCAGATATCCACACGATTGGTCGACAATCTCCGGAATCGCGCCTGCATCTGTTGCAATTACCGGAAGTTCCATTGCCATCTGTTCCACTACCGTAAGGCCGAAAGGTTCCTCCCATAAAGAAGGTACACACCCAATATCTGCCATACTATAATAAGCAGGCATCTGATCATAATCAACATACCCGCTGAAAATGATCCGATCACTAATAGAGGCGCCCGCCTCCTTCAATTGCTTCACAAAAGCATTTTCACTGCTTTTCTTAAAAAAAGAAGCACCTATTACCAAAAGTTTTACATGATATTCGGATGGGATTTTCGCAATCGCATCTATAAGTATTTGTATTCCTTTATCAGGAACCAGTCTTCCAGCAAATACAACCACCACATCACCATCTTTAATTCCGTAACGATTTCTCAGCTCAATTCTGCTTTCACAACACTGTTTTCTGCTAAACACTTCAAGATCAATTCCATTGTAAATTGTTTTTATATTGGAAAGCGCTGCTTTCTCTGAAAAACATTTTGAAAGATATTTACTAATAGAAATGACACAATCACAGGACTGCAAAAATGAGATGTCTTTTCTGTTATTCACAGCCAAAGTATCATTATGCGCATGATAAATATAGTTTCCTGCCAGATACCGCTGCAATGTTCTTCCATTCACCAGTTCATTTTGAATCACGATCACATCAAAAGAACAGGCTCGTTTTTTGAAATAACTGCCGGTTCTCACGCTGAAACAATAATCAAAGAATCGATACGGCAGCAAATGTTTCTGCATAATAAGCTCAGAAGGCTTACTTCGCTTTAAAAAAACAAACTTCGTATTTTGATATTTTTCAGAGTATTCAGCGGCTTCTTTCTCATAAACAGATACTACTGTAATCTCTGCCATCTGGTATCGTTCATTATAATCGAGAAGTAATTCAATCAAATTTTCCACTGCACCGCCCTTTACCGCCGGTACAGGCAACCGCCCGGGAGTTACCATCAAAATTTTCATATCCTGCCCTCTGCTAATTCTCGGTATTTCTCATCGTATTGCTTCACAAAATCCTGATAGCTATGGAATTTCTGAAAAGTGTTCTCTCCGTTTGTTTCCAATTTTTTTTTCAAATCGTTATCCTGATACAAAGAAATAACAGCATCTGTAAAGGCTTTGTCATCATCTTTCTGCACTAAAATACCATTCTCCATATGATGTACAATTTCATTAATGCCGTCAATGTTACTGGCAACTATCGTCTTATGCACAGAAAAAACCTCAAAAGGAAGCAATGGAAGCCCTTCCCACCGGGAAGGCATCAACACAAGATCCAACTGACTGATCAAAGTCGTAACATGGCTTTGATATCCAAGCAGAATCAGATCATTGGAAAGTCCCTTATCTTCGATCAGATTTTTGATTTCTTCTTTCTCTTCTCCGTCTCCAATAATCACACCCTTGATCGGGATTCCTCGTGCCTTCAATTGACTGCATACAGAAATAAAAACATCAATTCCTTTTTGCTTCGAAATACGTCCGATCACGCCAAGAAGATAATATCCTTGTTCTCGAAGTTCTTCCAACACCTTGTTCCGGTGCTGGAAATCCGGTTGTTCCACAGTAATTCCATTATAAATCACCTGAATCTTCTCCGGTTTTATATGAAAAACACGAATCAGGTTTTCTTTCACACCATTTCCAACTGCCACAATCGAAGTTTTATGCAGAATCGTTCGCGTAAACATAGCTTTATCAAAAAACACATTATGTGCAGTATACAACACTTGTATTTTAGGGAAAAGCATACGAATTACAGCTGCATAAAACTGTGCCATACGATGATGCGTATGAATTAATTCAATCTTTTCCTTCCGAACCACATGAATCATTTTTTTTAAAGTTCGATAGATCGTAACCGGATTTTTACACTCCAGGTCTTCCACCTGGATATGCCGAATCCCCTTTTCTTCCAATAGTTTTACATATACACCACCACAGGAAGCAACCAACACTTTCTCTCCGCGCAGTGCCTCCTCTGTGGCAAGCTGATATACTATTTTTTCAGCTCCTCCCTGCCCCATGGTTCTCGATAAATAAATAATATTCATATATCACTTGCTCTTTCTGAACTTTTCGCGATAGACACTTGTAATAAACTCAATATTTCCAAAAAAATAGCGTTTCCATAACCGTCCAGGCTCCTGAAGGACACGGAAAAGCCATTCCATACCAATGTTCTGTACCCATTTCGGCGCACGCGGAATATTCCCGGATACAACATCAAAACTTCCTCCAACACCCATAAATACACAGTTCAGATCCTGGTTTTGCAAATACTCCACCAAATATTCCTTTAATGGAGAAGTGATCCCTACAAACACAATCTGTGCACGACTCTCTCGCAGCATTTCTGCTATTTCTGACCACTCATCTTTCTTAAAATATCCATTTCGATAACCGACAATTTGAAGAGCAGGATGCATTTTTTTTACAATGTCAACTGTTTCTGTCACCACTTCCTGCTTTGCGCCGAGAAAATAAACCTGATATCCTCTTTTTTCGGCAAGCTCCATCAGATGGTACATCAAATCAATTCCTGCCACACGTTCTTTTAGTGGCTTTCCCAAAACTTTTGATGCCCATACAACCGAAGCTCCATCTGCATTGATGACATCACATCCATTTACAATATCCTTCAATTGCGGATCCTTTCGAAGCATATTAATCTTATCTGCATTTACTCCCATCAAGTGTAGCGGTTTTTTCTCTTTGATAAACTGATCTACCACAGTGACAGTTTCTGCCATGGTCAGATTATCTACATAAGTATCCAATATTTTGATCCGATTCATCATCCTTAACATCCCAATTTTTCTACTAAAATATCTGTAATTCTCTGACTTGCGAAACCATCTCCATATGGATTTACCGCTCTGCTCATCTTCTTATATTCTTCGTCAGAAAACAGATTATTTATTTCACGATAGATTGTTTCTTCTTCCGTACCCACCAGTTTTAAGGTACCGGCCTCTACTCCCTCCGGCCGTTCTGTAGTATCGCGCATAACCAATACCGGCTTTCCAAGTGACGGCGCCTCTTCCTGAATTCCACCACTGTCTGTCAGAATCAAGTAACTCTTATCCATAAAATTATGAAAATCCAACACATCCAATGGTTCGATCAACCGGATTCTTTCATTCCCTTCAAATACTTCCCCGGCAATTTTTCGTACTGCAGGATTCATGTGAATCGGATAAATTACCTTTACATTCTCATGCTCCTCGACGATTCGTAAAATTGCTCGAAACATCTGCCGCATTGGTTCCCCCAGATTTTCTCTTCGATGTGCAGTCAGCAAGAGCAATTTATCGTCTCCTACCCAATCAAGATGCGGATTCTGATAGTTTTCCGATACCGTACATTTTAACGCATCAATTGCAGTATTTCCTGTCACAAAAATAGTGTCTTGTTTCTTTCCTTCACGCAGAAGATTCTCCTTCGCACGTTCCGTCGGTGCAAAATGCAATGCTGCCAAAATTCCAACCGCCTGACGATTAAACTCTTCCGGATATGGGGAATCCAAATCATATGTGCGCAAACCTGCTTCCACATGTCCCACCGGAATACGCATATAAAAACAGGCAAGTGCTGTGGAAAATGTAGTTGTGGTATCTCCGTGAACAAGAACAATATCCGGCTTCTCTTTTTCAAGAATTTCCTTGATACGATTCAAAATCAGTGTAGTAATATCAAACAATGTCTGACTCTTCTTCATAATGGAAAGATTGTAATCCGGAATTACATGAAAGGTATCTAATACAGCCTGCAGCATTTGTTGATGCTGTCCCGTTACGCATACCACTGTACGGATTCCTTCGCGACGTTTCAGTTCCATAACTAATGGACACATTTTGATTGCTTCCGGTCTTGTTCCAAATACTACCATAACTGTTTTCATTGGCTTTATCTCCATCTATATGTAATAATCATACTATATTTAAATTTTATCACAAATTCAAAAAAAAGTATACAATAAATAGACGAGAAGGCTGTTATATCAGAAGAAAAATCTGACATAACAGCCTTCTTGGTTTCCTATTTTACTTTTTTCTTACGAACACTTTACCACGGGCGTAATTATTCCACCGCGTATCCTCTGTAAAGGAATGTTATAACATCTCCTCGAATACTGTTATCTTCCGGAGCGAAATGAGTAGCGTCCGTACCGGTTGTGATTTTGTTCTCGTATGCCCAAAGAACTGCATCTGTATAATACTCATTCTCTTTCACATCCTCGAACGGATTCTCAACAGTGTATTCCGGCTCGCCTTTCTCACGGTACATAAATGTCACAAACTGTCCTCTTGTTACATTCTCATTTGGAGCAAAATGTGTCTCATCCATACCTTTCGTAATTCCGTTTTCATATGCCCAGAGAACTGCAGTATAATAGTAATCATCCTCACTGACATCCACAAATGGATTTTCGGTTGTCTTTACTTCCGGTTTTCCAACAGTTCTCCACAGGAAGGTTACAACTCCTGCACGGGTACAATTATCCAGCGGTGCAAAGTGACTTTCATCATAACCTGTTGTGATTCCCTTGTCAACAGCCCAAAGGACTGCATCATAGAAATAATCATCTTCATCGACGTCTACGAATGGATTTGCTTTGTCGAGAATCTTATTAACTTCCTTGGTATCGGTATAGGTATTATCCCCTATCGTTGCAGTCGCTGTAAAGATTGTCTTACCGGCTTCTCTGTCAATTGTCTTTTCGATAGCAGCATCTACGGTTTCTTCCTCACCGCATGCAGTACAAGTAAAGGTGGCTGTTGCAGAACTATAAGATTCATCTTCCTCCTGTACCCAATCCCATTCCGGCTCTGCATCCTCACCATAAGTATGTCCGGTAGCCGGATCTGTCTCCTTGCTTCTGGAACTCAGATAATTAATGTCATCCACTGTTACTGTTGCCTGATAGGTAATGGAACCATCTTCCGTACAGGTGGCTTCTGTCTGACCGGAAACGGCAATTGCATCTCCAGATGCCGTTACTTTTTCTGTCTTTCCGCAGACGTCACAGGTGAAGGATGCTTCCGCACTGGAGTAATCATCGGCCCAGGTCCACTGAACTGCTGCTTCCTGTGTTACATTGCCGTCATCATCTGTCTCTTCCTGATTCAGGTAAGAATGATTGTGTTTTTCAACAGTCTCTGTCTTTGTATACTCTTTTCCGTTCAAGGTAACGGTTGCAGTAAATTCACCTGTCTCACAGTCACCGGTCACAGTTGCAACACCACGTTTGCTGAGAGACGGATTCTCCCATACACAGTCAAACTTGTGATCCATCAGTTCTGTCGGAACCAGATACAGAGAAGCCTCTGTTTTGTCGGTAGACCAGGTCCATACTTCTGTCAGATTTTTGGCATATGCTGCAACCTCATCGTCTGTCAAAACGACGTCGTTGCTTCTTAAGTTGTCTTCGATTGTCTCGTCATCTTCATCCAGCTCAAATGCATGTCCGCAATCGATACATACATAGCTGGTACCTTCGTTCCAGGCAGAATTTGCGTCATCCTTATCAACTTTGGTGTAATAGGTTTCATCAAACTTGATATAGCGATGTCCCGTACCGGTCGGATTTGCTGTTGCGGTAAGTGTTACAGTTTCAGGATCTCCGCCATAAGTTACAGTTACTTCTTCCGTCGGCAGGCTGTCCTCGTCCAGGGTGTAACCACTAATGTCACCAACCAGACTCTTGATAGTTGTAGCATCATAAGTAATTGTTTCACCCTTATAACCAGACTCTGTTACTGTCTTCTCAAGAACTACTGTAGGTTCCTCATCAGAAGCTGTTGCAGAATCTAACACTTTAATGATCAAAGTTGCATCACCGGTTTCTTTGGATGCTGTTAATTTAACAGGAACAGCTTCACCACCATATGTTGCATCTACAGATTCCGGAACAGAACTTTCATCCAAAACATAGTTAACCAGTTTTTCTGTATCAATAGCAGCTTTAATCTCATCTGCATTATAAGTAGCAGTATCGCCTTCACGCCCAACTTTATCATTAAGCGTTACAGTATAGATAGGTTCAACACCATCTTGCCCTGCTGTCTCGGCATCATAAACATAAATATTTAAAGTTGCTTTTGCATCGGTTGCTTTTTTGGTTGCCGTAAGTTTTACCGGCACTGCGTCTCCACCGTATACGACCGTTACTTCTTCCGGCACACTGCTTTCATCCAATTTATAGTCTGCAAATTTTTCTATCTCAAGTGCCTCTTTAATTTCAGCTGCACTATAACTGGTTTCATCGCCTTCACGACCAACTTTGTCATTGAGCGTCACGGTATAAATCGGCTCTGCACCTTCCTGCTCAACCGCTTCAGCATCATAAACATAAATGTTTACAGTTGCCTTCGCATCGGTTGCCTTTTTGGTTGCTGTAAGTTTTACAGATTCTGGGGTTCCACCATATACGACTTTTACTTCACTCGGTACACTGCTTTCGTCCAGTTTATAATCTGCAAATTTTTCTGTCTCAAGTGCTGCTTTAATTTCGTCTGCACTATAAGTGGTTTCATCGCCTTCACGACCTATCTTACTGTCAAGTGTTGCAGTGTAAATTGGCTCTGCGCCCTCCTGCTCTGCCATATCAGCATCATAAACATAAATATTTACGGTCGCTTTTGCATCAGTTGCCTTTTTAGTTGCTGTAAGATTAACAGGTTCTGGGGCTCCTCCATATACGACCGTTACTTCTTCCGGTACACTGCTTTCGTCCAGTTTATAGTCTGCAAATTTTTCTGTCTCAAGTGCTGCTTTAATTTCATCTGCACTATAACTGGTTTCCTCACCTTCCAGACCAGTCTTAGTTTCCAGTGTTGTAATATAAATTGGTTCAGCACTCTCCTGGCCTACAGTATCGGCATCAAACACATAAATGTTTACTGTTGCTTTCGCATCAGTTGCCTTTTTGGTTGCCGTAAGTTTTACCGGCACTGCATCCCCACCATATACAGCGGTCGTTTTTTCTGGTACAGTAGTTTCGTCCAGAATATACTCCTTAAGTTCTTCAGCTTTTTCTACTTCTGCGATAATTTCTGTAGCTTCGACAATTACATCCTGACCTTTAAGTTCTTCGTTGCCTTCTTTAACAATGTCAATTTTACAAATAGGATCCGCGCCCTCAGCTGCTGCAGCATCATAAACAGAAACGCTAACAACTGCATCGTTCTCCTCAGCATTTGTCGTCTCAGCTGTCTGCTCAACAGTTGTGTCTTCCAGGATCTTTCCGCACTCGGTGCAGCGGGTTACGGTGTACTCGTCCTCTGTGCAGCTTGCCGGTACAGTAACGGTCTCAGAAGTGTGCTGTGTTCCGGTCAGATGTGACATTTCAATTGTGCCGACAATATTTGCACTCCACATGAACTCGTCGTTATCGTTTTCTTCATCACTGTTATAGTAAGTGTTATAGGACGGTTCATAGTTGGTCTCTGCAAATTTGTATCCATAGCTGCTGTAGTCTGTCAGTTCTCCGAAATCTTTACCGGAGATGAATGCATAATTTGTTGCTACGGAAACATACATCTTTCCGTCTGTTTTGATGGTCATATCCGCGATCGGCGGGTTCTGTACTGTGATGCCGTTTTCGCTTACCGCATCATTAGTCATGGTGAACGCAAGACCGCCAAGACCATTGGACATATCACGCTCGCCGCTTACTTCGGTATACTCGATCAGCTTCTCAATTGCGCCTGTCTCCAGATCATAGGAAAGAACGCAGTTGGAAAGGCTGAAATAAATCTTTCCGTCATAATATGCACAGGAGATCGAGATAGACGGATACTCTTTCACATACTCCTCATGCTCTGCGTACAGCTCTGCAATCAGTGCATTATCTTCGAGTTCTCCTGTTGTCGGATTATATACCTGACCGTTGTTGAAATCGATCAGACTTGCATAGGTGTCGCTGGTATCATCCATCGACGCATTGTCATGGTATACAATCTTATACTCTGTATCCTGGAACAGTCCCTCATAGTCAGAGATGTTGCTGTTATCTGATGCTCTGCTGCTGGAGCTGCTGCTTCCGTTTCCGTAATCATTCATGATTTCCAGCAGGTCTGTGGAATCATACAGATAATAAATCTTTTTGCCCACCTGATACGGCTGGCTCTTTACAAATGCTACCCATGCCTCTTCGTAGGTCTTGTCTGTTGCGATACCCTCGTACAGGGTACGGATTTCTTTATAGTTGTCCTCGTACATATCACGACAGGAATCATCACTGAACATGAAGTACAGGTGATTTAAGTTTCCGTCTGTCTCCACACGGTCACGGTTCATACACTCAACGTAGATATCCACATAGCAGGGGTCTACATAATACCATTCACCGTCCAGTTTCACGGCATTCCAGTAGTGAGCTTCTCCGAAGGGAGCTTCCTGACCAAACATGGTAACGTTGGCATTGAAAACAATTTTTACATAGTCAACAATTGCTGCAGAATCTTCACTCCACTGATAGTTGCCGTCCTCATCCTTTACCGGATTTCCGTCGGTGCCCAGTTCGTAGTTCAGCTCGGTGTAGGATTTCCAATTGCTTGCGTCATCCAGACCTGCGGAAGGATCTTTCAGGTAAATTTCCGGATGTGCACACTGAAGAAGGTATGCATAGACATCAGCATAACCAAAGCACACTGCTTTCTTGTTAACGAAGAAGCCAACCTGATTGGATCCCCACATACCTACGATCGAGGAAGCAAGGGATGCAGCCTGCTGCTCGCCGCTGCCGTTCTCTTCATCCACATCCACCATAAACGCATCTGCAGTTGCATCTGCCTGGGCTTTTGCGGTAGCTTCGTCCATGCCATAGTTTAACATGGCCTCTTTTGCAGCGTCATATACCTGTGACCGGATCATATTATACGCACAATTGTATGCATACTCATACAGTTCGTTTGCCTTTGGTTCCGGCTGCACCATTTCCTTCATGATGTAGTCCATGGCGAACTGGCACTCGTTTGCCATCCAGTCGTTCAGAGCCAGATATTTCTGCATCTCGGTCATGTCATCGGTAAGAACAGAGAGCGCCTCATTTCTTCCGGCAATTACATCGTCCTTGTACTCTTGAACAGCGAACTGTGTTCCCAGATAGTACAGCTGGATAATACCGGAGAGCACATCGTATCCGATGTAGCCTGCCTGTGCATATGCCTCCGGGATACTTGCCACATCGAGAAGAGAACCGATCGGACTGGAGTTGGTATCTCTGGTGGTGTTGTAAGGCACCTGAACGCCAAACATATCCGCATTGTCCTCATACAGCTGCAGATACTGGGAATACATACCCAGAAGGTTCTGGCTCTGCTCCTCAGTCAGACCGTAAACAGTCGCATTTGCTTCCAGTTCCTCGGCAGCCATGGCAACCATCGGATCCATCTCGACTTCTGCAGCAACGACAGTTCCGTCGGAATCTGTCTCATATGTAACTTCAACTGCATCGGCCATATTGGTCTCAGCCAGAACTTCTTCTGTCGTTACAGTCACTTCTTCTTCCGAAGCATTGTAAGCGGACAGGTCTGTCTTATCGTTGTAGCCATTAAAAATGGCATCTCTGATGGCTGCTTTGAGTCCACTGTAATCTGCAGTGCTGGTTTCCTCTTCTTCGTTCAAAGAGGAAATGATTTTGGCAGATGCCAGGTTTGTCTCAGCGGTTGCGCTAAGCGTAATCTCTTCCGAAGAGGCAGCCGAATCTTCAGGAGCTGCCGAGACAACCATTGCAGTAGGTGTCATACTGCTTGCCACCATGGCGAATGCAACAAGGCCGGCGGTAAGCTTCTTGGCATATTTTTTCATTTTTTTACCCTTTCCTTTAAAAATGAAATTTGATTGTTGCGCTGGATTTTTTTGCCAAATCAGTGTTTTTCTCTCAAAAATCCAATATCTCAGCCAGTAAAGTGTCATCTCCGCCATATGTTTATTCAATTCTCAATTTCACACTGGCTGCGTTCTTATTGGCTGAAATATTGGATTTTCATTTTTGAAAAATCTTCTGTTGTCACAAAAAAATCCAAAGTGAATAGTTACTTCGGATTCACCGGACCTGCACCGTTCCGATGTCTCCCCCTCTCCCATCCGAAGTCCCCTTCAGACAGAGTATTGGTCGTATCACCTTATTCTTGCAAACAGTCACTGTTCATTTATTAAGAATCACATGTTTCGAACAGGCTATTATGAGGCGATATACCTTAACGTAAGGTTACCACGATTTGGAAAATATATCAAGTAATAAATCAAAAGAAGTTCCAGCAATTCAATAAATTCTCTATTCTCAGGAAATCAGGTCAATGACCAGATCACACAGATCTTTGGCTGTCCGCACACAGCCAAGGCGGGATGCAGGTATCTCCACATCAAAGACATCCTCCAGTTCCCCCAACATGACAAAAACTTCCACCGAGGCGAGGCCAAGATCCCCAAACAGCTCGGTCTGTTCTGTGACGGGCAGTTCTGTCTCTGTGGAGCTTACAATCACCTCAAGCACTTTATTCCTGACTTCCTGTTCTGTCATTTCCTTCATCGCAAATCCCTCCTTCCCCCTTGTCACGGCGAATGAGCTTCCCGGATGCCGTCTTTTCCAGCGCCCGTTCCGAAATAATGACCTTCTGTATCTGTTTATACAGCGGTACTCTTTGATTGCAGCGCTCTACCGTATCCCGGATCATGTCCAAAACGGCCGCCTTTTCACTCTCACTTGCATTTTCCGGATATTGAGGGCAGATCCAGGCGGCAATCCTGTTTTGTTCTGTTCCAACTTTGATTTCCTTTATTTCCCTGCAGGAAGCAAACCATCTCTCAATTTCCTCCGGACTGACATTCTCTCCGTTGGATAAAATGATCAGATTTTTCTTTCTGCCGATCAGATACAGATACCCTTCTTCATCCTGACGGCACAGATCTCCGGTAGCATACCATCCGTCTTTCAGAACTTCCTGCGTTCCTTCCTCGTCCCCGTAATATCCCATCATCACCGATTCACTGCGAAGGTACAGTTCTCCGTCCGTAATCCGGACTTCCATTCCCTTTGGCGGTTTTCCGATGGTATCCGGACGATCCGGCGTCATTTCCCACAAAAAGCCGATTCCTCCGGCTTCGGATGCGCCATAGCCCTGAAGCACTGTAATGTTCTGGTCCAGAAAAACCTGAAGAGTCTCACTCTGAAATGCGGCCCCGCCGCAGTGAATGCTGTGCAGATTCCATCCCAGATTTCTTCCGTTTGGTCCTCCCCGCTTCACCTTTCTTGCCAGCATCGGCAGCATGGAAGGTACGACAGCTACGTAATCCGGCTTCATCTGTTCCAGGCATTGAAAGAAATATTTCAGATCATCAGCAATACAAATGATGGTTCCAAGGTACATGGTATTCAGAATCATAATAAACCCTGCCATATGATGAAACGGCAGTACGGCAAGAAACGCTTCGTAGTTTCTTTCATTGATGCCGCTTGTGATGCCTGCAATCATTCCGTGCTCCGACATCATAACCGCTTTGCTGATTCCTGTCGTCCCGGAGGTAAAGAAAATGCATGCCAGCTCTTCCGGTTTCCGATTCCGAATGCGCTGCTGTTCTGCTTTCCAATTCTCTGATTCCCCGAATTCCTCTGACGCCTCGTCTTCAAACACACTCATCGGAATTCTCTGCAGTTCTTTCCCCGGAGAACTTTCGCAGACCACTCCGGCTGCGCTCCGGTCATATACAATTCCATCCAATTCCACCCGTTTGACAAGCCCGGAAAGTTCCTCTTCCCGAAGTTCCCGATCCAGAAGCACCGCAACCGAACCCGACCAGAATACCGCGCAGAAGCTGATCATCCATTCACAGCTGTTTCTTCCCATGATCCCGATTTTCTTTCCGCCAAGACCCATCCGCAAAAAAATCCGGGAGCGGACCCGTATCTGTTCAAAAAAACATTCCGAGGATACTTCCTCAATGATTCCATTCCTTCGGCAGCGAAACAGACATTTGCCCGCCGTCTGCCGCTCAATCTGCTCCAAAAGCTGCCTTATATTCTCTGTCATTTGATCAACTTCACCTTTCGATGCTTCTTTTTCCATTTCTTTCTGATCCGATTCAAAACCCGGTAAAGGAAATACATCACCGCACTTCTCCCGATCAGGCTAATTGCTGCGCACAGCCATGACCAGTCGGGAAAAATGTTTCCCAGACGATACCACGGAAAAATAATCTTTTCATATGCATGGAGACACACCACCCAAATGGAGCAAAATCCAATTTCCTCAATCATTCCCGTTATTTTTCCGCCCCTGATTTTGTTTTTTACGGCAGCATACAGATGGAGAAGCAAAAATCCCGTACAAAAAGATCCGGCCACATCGAAAAGTCCCAGTTTCCAGATCCCTGCGACCATATTGACTCCCCCAAAAGCTGCGGACACTCCGCTTACCGCGATGAGCAACACCAGCAGCGGATACGGAAGTTTCTTTTCCAGCAGATTCCGTTTCCGGATCTGATCCCCTGCAGCCAGATATCCGACTGCCTGCAGTCCCATCGGAAGGCAAAAGGGCCATACTTTTGAGAGCAGAGTCATGCAATACCCGAGAATCACACAGCCGCCGATTAAAATCATCCGAAGCGTTCCCGAAACAAGCTGCATAATCCGATTATAAAGAATCCAGCCGCCAAACAATGCCAGCAGAAACCACAGAATACTGACGGATTCGATCGGAATCCTGCCGAGCATTCCTCCGCCCTCTGCATTGAGTCCCAGCAAATAGGTCAGTACCAGTTCGCCTCCATGCAAAAAGAAGGAACGTCTTTTTATGATTGCCAGCAATAGCTTCGTGACCAGCACCGCAGCTCCGGTCAGAGCATAAGGCCAAAGCAGCAGTTTTTTCTGAATCTGAAAACATTTGCGCGGACTGCGTTTATAAAAGCCAAAACCGCTGATCATAAAGAACATGGCAATGATACCGCCTCCCAGCACACTGCCGGCTCCCGAAAACAGCCGTGAATCCTGCGCTGAAGCACAAAACAGATTGTAAGTATGTCCGGCGATGATCAGAATCATGCCGAGTCCCCGCGCAAGATTGAAATATCCCAGACATTCACTTTTCCCCTGATTCTGTTTCATATCGCAATCATCTCCTCTTTATTTTATTCGTTTCAGCATTTCCACAAGCGGCTTACGAAACCCAAACAGCATTCCCGCTTCCGCTGCCAGAATCACATAGCGCAGAAAACGGGTCCTGTACATAAACAGAGAGAGAAAGGTAAAAACAAGAACTGCCGCTGAAAGCAAAAGTATTGTTTTCCCGGAAAATACCGTCTCCTGCATCCGGTTTTTCCGGCAGGCTCTCTTCATCAGCACAAAATGCAGCAAAGCGAGGAGCATATTGCACACAAGAGTTGTCCAGCCCGCCGCGAGATAACCATATTTCAGAACAAATACGGCATTCAGTACCACATTCGCCCCGGAACAAAAAATGGAAATTGCCATAATTCCCCGGTTTTCATCATAATACATCTCCACATCCGCAAACAACATATAGAGAAAAACAAAAAAGACGCTGGATGCCACCGGAGGAATAATCCAGACTGCCTGACTATATTCCGCTGTCGCCATAATCCGGACCAGGTCCGGCGCAAATGCGCTCATGATCAGAGTGGCAGCACCGACCAAAAGACACAGTCCTGACATCGTCTTTCGAATTTCTCCATACTGTTTCGCTTTCATTTTTTTATACATCCAGGGCTGGAAGGAACCGTTCACTGCCGACACCAGCAGCTGCATAATCGTCGCCGCCGAATAGGCGACACTGTATATCGCTGCTTTCCCGCTTCCCTCATAGTAATTGATCATGATACGGTCCGACTGATTCAGAACCACCTGGGAAGCATAATAGAAAAACAGAGGAAGATTAAACCGGAGCGCAAATTTCCAGTATTCTTTTCGATAAAAAGTCCTTCCCCGATAAAACAGTACTACAGTAAAAATCAGTCCGAAAACCGCCTGTACCAGTGCAGATGCGATGATGCGAGCCTGTGCCCGATAGACTGTGTGAAAGAGCGCAATCACAGCAATCAGGGGATTTGCCGCCGTACTGATCACTGTGACAATGACAGGCCAGCGATACTTAAACTCAAAGCGTTCCCTGTTTGTCCAGAGCATCAGAGGGGAGTTGAAAAAGAGCTGAAGAAACATCAGCGCCATAATCAAGGTGTCAAGACCGGTCAGTCGATTGATCTGACGGCGAAAGACCGCATACACAGCCGCTGAAAGACACGTCAGCACCAGAATCAGTCCCAGCATGGACGAGGTGTAGCCGTCCTTATCTCCCTCGTTGCGGATCAGCCCGTTTTGAAATCCTTCATAGGGAATTTTCAGCGATGTAAACAACAGAAAAATTTCAAGCCAGGCAAAATAAACATTGCACAGGCCATATTCTTCACTTGTCAGAAGCCTTGTAAAAATAGGTACCGTAAGAAAAGCTGTCCCTCTCTGTAAGAAATTACAGATGGTAAACCACAGAGAAGTGCGCGCAACATCCGACATTTTTCCGTATGCACTTTTCAGTTTCCGTATCACAATATCATCTCCTGTTTCGTCCGCTCACAAATTTTATGTTCCGCAAGCAGGAATCCGATCCAGAATCCAAAGGGAACAGCGATCGGATTGGCAAAAGCAGACTCACTGCTGCTGGAAATCAAGAGATAGAAAAACAGCAGTAATGCGGCTGCATAAGCTCCCTTCCGAATCCGAAGATTTCTCACTTTTCGCGCAAAAAGTACCAGCACCCCGATATATGCAGCAACTCCAAAATAACCGCACTCTCCAAGCAGCATCGGCCAGAAGGTATCCGAGACAAACTCATGGTAACTGGGTGAGAGTCCCCAGACACTTGCCATGTGGTACATGCCATATACCGGAGAATAGGGCTCCGTGGAAAAAGCAGACCCGTAGGTACCCCATCCAGTTCCAAATGGAAAATGATCAAACGCCAGAAACGGCGCTCCCATAGTAAGTACTGCCCGCGCAGAGCCCACTCCCATCGTATAATAATAACTGACGATCTGATAGATTGCAGCAGCTGCCGCAACCGCAATTACGAGAAATGCTGCCGCCATTATTTTTCTGTTTATCTTCTGTCTCTTATAGAATACCAGCAGAAAAATCAGCACAATACAGGCCACTGCACCCATCGATTTCACCCTTCTGGTACAAAGCATGACAAAGGACAGCGCAATCAGGGGCAGAAAAATCCGTTTTTGCTTTTCTTCAAAATACCACAGATAGATGGAACAGAGAAAGACACACACTCCCACCAAAAACGTATAATCCGAATAAAACAGCTTTACCGCTCTCATCCCAGCACGGGTCTCGGTGGAAAAAATACCACAACAAAGATCCAACAGACACAGTAAAAATAAAAACAGGGTCATTCCGTTCAGAACCGGCCACAGTTTTTTCTTCAGCACGGAAAAATCCAGTGTTTCTTCAAAAAAAAGCAGGTAGGAAACACCGCAGGCGAGAAAGAACTTCAGATTCACATAGGCATCTTTTGCCGTATTTGCAAGCGGCTGATAGTGATAGCGGAAATAACCTCCCCATCCAAAGAGCCAGAATACACCAAGAAGAAGGAAAAACAGAATGGTCTCCCTATTCCACACAAAGGGGTGCTTTCTTTTGAACAGACAAAACAGAAACACCGGAAAAAACAGAAAGGCAAAGGCCTCATCCAGATAGGAAAACGGCTCATACCATTGCTGCAGAAGATTCTGCAGCAAAAAGAGAAAAATCATCGCCAGACAGAAAACGGTTTTCTTCCTGGTTACGAATTTGTTATCATTCATTGCAGCTACCTCGATCTTTTCCTGCATCAGACTGTACCGAATCAGTTTCATAGGAAGATACTTCAGGAAGGATCTTCTCAAAACTCTCTGAAAGTCTTTTCTGAATCCGTGCAAAATCAATCTCCGTCTTGCTGTCATTGAGACAGAAGGCATGGTATTTTTCCTTTTGAATGCAGCGGCAAATCTGATCGATATCGTCCTCCCACAATTCAAAATGCCGGCCCCATCTGACATTTCTCGGAACAAACTCGCCCTCACAGATCTGCCAGCACTTCATCAGCCAGTGGGTCAGATCCGACTTGGAGCGAAACCGATTGCAGCTGCAGGCTTCCAGAAGTTCTCCCTCCTCCTGCCAGACCTTGAAGAAAGTACTTTTTCGGTAAGAAGTCGGCAGATGAGAATCACGGAAACAGGAAAAATACTGAAACGGAACAAGGAAGATGTTTCGCAGTACTTCTTTTCCGTATATAGGAGTAAAAAATTTACGCCAGTTCTTTTTCAGAACCTCCTTTTTTTGAAAATGACGATTGATCAGGGAGAAATTATTGATCAGCATATGAGGCAGACAGTCTTCCGGCCCGGGCGCTGTCGCAAGATCCATAAGTGCCGTTTCCATGGGAATACCGTCCCGAAAGAAATCTTCCGGCCCCACCGGTGCCCCAAGAAACATATCAGAGTTAAACAAAACAAACTGTTCCCCAAGATCCGGAATTTTGTGAATCCAAAGCTCAATCACATTCGAATTAAACGTCGGAAGATACGCTTCCGGAATATAGTCACTGTGCTTTACAAGACGCAGTTTTGGATGCTGTCTGTTCAGCCACCCCGGTACCTGACCGTTCGTGACGAAAAATATGCGATGTACCCACGGCGCATACTTTTCCACACCGCGAAACCAGTATCGCATCAGATCCCAGTCCCGATACCGGTTTTCACTGGTTCCGTTATTATCCTCCCGGGGACAATAAGCTGCTCTCTCCTGCTGCCAGGCAGGATCTGCGCCGTCCACCCACATCACAACAAAATCAATTTGCTGTTCCATCTCGCATCATTCTCCTATACAGTGTAAAATTGCAGCAGCTTTTTTTCGTACTCCTCCAGGGAAAGAAAGGTTACGTTCCGGCAGAAATCGGAAAATTTCTCGGGCTCACTGCTTCCCCAGATTTCCAGAATTTTTTCTCTCAGCTGTTCTTTTTCCCCTGCTTCTATCAGCCATCCCGTTTTTCCCTCTTCGATCAATTCCGGAATGCCGCCTCTCTTTGTTCCGAGTACCGGTGTTCCGTTCATAATACTCTCCATAACAGAAAGGGGACAGTTTTCGTTGCATTCCGAAGGGCAAACCGAAAATCTTGCCCCGCGGATCGTCCTTTGCAAAGCTTTTCCCCTCAAAAAGCCGATATTCTGGACGTTTGGAATATCCCGGATCAGCTCTTCTAAAGGTCCGCTCCCGGCAAAGACAAACGGAATCTGAGGCAGTTCCTTGCACACTTCCAGCAGTGTTTCAATCCCCTTTTCTTCCGAATACCGTCCGAAATACAGAACATAATCACCCTGTTTGTCGTCGCTGCATGCAGTCGGATTTACAAAATTCTGCAGATACACGGTTTTTGATGCAAGCAGCGGATTTGTATCCAGCGCTTTTTTCATAAATGCTGAAGGACACAGAATCACATCCAGGATCCCATAAACCTTCCTCCGTTTCCAGTACCATCCTTCCATCGCACCGAGAAAACTCCGCAGTGTGGAATTGTGAATGCATTTTTTCCGAACACAGTTTGCAAATCCTCCTGTAAGGCAGGCGTCACACGCCTTCTTCTGCAATGGCTGATACAGGTAATGATTCGGACAGACAAGCTGAGAATCATGTGCTGTGTAAACCACTTTTACCGTCTTCTGTTCTTTTTTTCGATATTTTTCCACAGCCAGAAGAATCGACGGTGTCAGCTGATAATTAAAATTGTTGATATGTACCACATCCGGCTGAAATTCTCTGAGAAGCTTTTCCATCTTTCTTCCCGCCTCAGAAGAGCAGATGATTTTCCATGGATTTACCAAATTGGCCCGTCTGCCTTGTTTGTGAAAATCCACCGGCTTCGTGTACAGATTCCATTGATTCCCGACTATATTGTCCGGGTGATACATTCCAAAATATTCTACTTTATGTCCCCGGGAAGCCAGATTGTTTCCCAGCAGCAGCATATAAGTCTCTGCTCCTCCTTTCGGATACAGAAACTTATTTACCATAAGAATTTTCAATCCATACCGCCTCATTTTCGCCGAAAGCAGACCATCTGGACTGCTTTCGACGCTATCTCTTTTCATACAGTTTCAAAGTTTCCTTTGTGATCTCATCCCAGTGATACCGGCCGCAGACATACTCACTTGCCTGAACACGGCATTCCTCCACCAGTTCAGGCAGGCGACAAAGTCTCTGAAGTGTTCTTCTTAAATCTTCTGTACTCCCCTTTTGAAACAGATATCCAAATTTCCCGATCACCTCGGCACACTCCGGAATATCCGAACAAAGACAGCAGTTTCCGTAGCTCATCGCTTCAAGAAGGCTGATGGGCATCCCTTCCACTTCCGATGGAAGACAATACAGATAACTGTTGGAATACAGCTCGTCCAGAATCTCTCCCGATACAAATCCGGTAAACAGAATCCTCGAATCACATTTTGCCATTGTTTGTATTTTCTTATAAAATGCTTCTGTATCGGAGAATCCCCCTGCAATTACCAGTTTTTTCTCTGTGTCTACCTGCAAAAATGCCTCAATCAGACTCTCAAGCCCCTTTTCCGGAACGATCCTGCCCAGATACAAAATATAATTGTCTCTTTCCAGTCCCCAGAGATCACGGATCCGGTTCGCCTCCCGCTTCACCGGTTTGTCAATCCCGTTCGGAATCAATACCGTATGCCGGTTGTAAGTATCCAGAAAATACTGTTTCTGGGCTTTGCTGAGGACAATGATCTCATCTGCATAGACGGCAGCAGTCTTTTCCCCATGTTTCAGATACCAGGTGGCCACCTTCCCCCACTTGCTGCGCTGCCAGTCAAGTCCGTGAATTGTAACTATAGTACGAATCCCCAGAAGGTGTGGAAGAATCACCATGGCGGCCGGCCCCTCTGCATGATAATGAATACAGTCATATTTTCCAAATACCGCACAAATGGTAGCTGCAAGAGACCCCAGCACTGCAGAAACCCCTCTGATATTTGGGATATGCAATTCCCGAATGTGAACGCCTTTGTAATCCCATTTTTTCCCGGTCTGACATGCGTCTTTGGTCCTCTCGGGACACTTCCGATAATTATACAGTGTCACATCATGACCAAGAGCTGCCATGCGCACAGCCAGTGCTTCTACTGCAACTTCGATTCCTCCTGCTCTGGATGGAACCTGTTTTTGTCCGATCATTGCAATTTTCAAGGCAAAACGACCTTTCTATTTCTTTTCACCATAATAACGTATTCTTTAGTGTAATGGATTCTCAGGTATTTGTCAATTCTTCTGTCCGGCAGCATCAGAAAAAGCCTCCGAATTCTCATCTTCAGAAGCTTTTCTTTTTTGTAATTTTGTTTTTTAATTCTTTTGGCTTACTGCTCCCGGAATGTAATTTTACCGGTTTGGGCATCCATAGCGTCCACGATCGCCAGCGATTCCAGATGGTAGCCAAGATTGCGGATCACACGTCCGCCGCTCTGAAATCCTTTCTCAATGGCAATGCCGATTCCCTCCAGTGTTGCACCGGACTGCTGAACGATGGAAATCAGCCCTTGCAGAGCACATCCGTTTGCCAGGAAATCATCAATAATCAGGACATGGTCCTCAGGGTTCAGGAACTTCTTTGAGACAATGACCTGATTCTTACATTTATGAGTAAAAGATTCCACTTCTGTGATATACATATCACCTTCGATATTGATACTCTTGGATTTCTTTGCAAAAACCACAGGAGCATGAAAATACTCCGAAACCACACAGGCAATTCCGATTCCGGACGCTTCGATCGTAAGGATCTTGTTGATCGGGGCATCTGCAAAACGCCTCTTCCACTCCTCGCCCATCTGTTTGAACAGGTCAATATCCATCTGATGATTCAGGAAGCTGTCAACTTTCAGCACATTTCCTTCTTTTACAATTCCATCTTTCTGAATCCGTTCCTCCAAAAAGTTCATTGCGACTTCCTCCGTTGTAAATTGAGTATTCCTATTTTCGTTATTATAATAATTCCGGAGCGAAAAATCAACACATTTCTCCAACGGCTCCTTTTCATGGACAAACAAATCCCCGGATGATATACTGATAGGAACAATCTCGTAAAATTATGATCCCGGAGGGCTTTTCCCATCATGTATACTGATTCTGCCTATTACCACAACCAGCGTTCCTGTATCAAAGACAAGACACATCCTCTTTTTGTGGAAAGCTGCGGTACCTATCACCTCTATACGGTTCCAAAACTGCCGACTCATTATCCGAAAGGAAGGCTGGACTATCAGATCCTTTATATTGCTCAGGGGAAAGGTCATTTTCTGATTCAGGGCGAGGAAAAAACCGTATCTGCTGGAAACATGGTGATCTATCGTCCAAAAGAAGAGCAGCGCTATTATTACTGCGGTTCCGATCAGACAGAAGTCTACTGGATCCATTTTACCGGAAACGATGTCAAAAATATTCTGCGAAAGCACGGCATCACAGACGATCTCCACGTTATTTACACCGGAACTTCTCTGGAATACAAGCACCTTTTTACCCAGATCATTCAGGAGCTCAAGCTGTGCCGGACCGATTACGAAGAAATGCTGGCCCATTATCTGAATCAGCTGCTGATTTCCGTACATCGTATTCTGCTCACAAAACAGGTCAGAAGACAGCCGCTGTTTGACAACGAAATGGATGCCGCCGTGCGCTATTTTCATTCCAACTACAACAAACCTATCAGCATTGAATCCTATGCCTCTGATCACAACATGAGTGTCAGCTGGTTTATTCGCTGTTTTCGGGAATATACCAATACCACACCCGCCCAGTATCTCCTCTCCCTGCGCATTTCCAATGCGAGAACCCTGCTGGAAAACACTTCCTATAATATTTCCGAAATTTCCAATATTATAGGCTATGACAATCCGCTGTATTTCAGCCGGCTCTTTAAAAAACAGTGCGGTGTATCCCCGTCTGAATATCGAAAACAGCTCCTGTAAGCCTGTTTTCTCTATTTCAGACGGAATTTTCCCTCTAAAAGCACGTCGGCAGCATTGTCACCGACCATTACCTGGAATTCTCCCGGCTCCACATGCCACTCATAATTCCGGTTCAGCGTCCTTAACTGTCTCTTTCCAAGAAGAAGCCGGATGCGGCGGCTTTCCCCCGGTTCAAGTGAAATTTTTTCAAAGCCTGCCAGCTCTTTTAGCGGCTTCACTGTGGAAGCATAGCAATCCCTGATATACAGCTGGGCAACTTCTTCCCCGGATTGATTTCCTGTATTTGTCACGGTAAAGGAAACCCGGATCACGGCGCCGTTTTCCACTTCCGCAGCGCTTTTTTCACTGTTTTCTATTGACAGATCACTGTAGGCAAAGGTTGTATAGGAAAGACCATAGCCAAAAGGATACAGCGGTTCCCAATCCGTTTCCACATACCGGATACCGCCGCCCGGCAGACGATTGTAATTACAGGGAACCTGGCCTGTTGTTTTCGGAAAAGACATTGGAAGACGCCCGGAGGGTGCTGTTTTTCCAAAAAGAACCTCTGCGATTGCCTCTCCTCCTTTTTCTCCCGGATACCAGCACTCCAGAATAGCCGGAATATGTTCCTGCTCCCAGGTTAGAGATAACGGCCTGCCATTCTGCAGCACCAGAACAATCGGTGTCCCTGTTTCCCATAGTTTTTTCAGAAATTCCAGCTGTTTTCCCGGAAGGATCAGCTCTGCACGATCCAGATTTTCACCGCAGGTCTCCACCGAATCTCCAAGACATACCACTGCTGCATCCGCTTCCTGCACAAGTTTTATGGCTGCATCCTGATTTTCCCGTCCTCGATTGTATCCGAAAATCACACGGGCACCTCTGGCATCGTTTCGAAATTCCAGCCGGATCCGGTATTCTCTTCCCTGTTCGAAGGCAAAATCCACCAGCAGTTCCTGCTGACTGTTTTTTCCCCAGGTATCAATCACAAGCTCTCCATCCACATACAGCCGCATGCTGTCCTGTCCGGAAATGCCAATGCATCCGGAGAATGTTTCCAGTCCTTTCACTTTTCCTGTCCATACCACACTGAAACAATTGGCGTCCAGAGCAGGATGCGGTTTTGCATAAATCCAGTTGAACTGGATCATAGGATCCACCCGTGTTACAACCGGTTCCCCTTCCATATTCCATCCATGATAATACCGCCCGGTCAGACCGGGTGTCCCATCTTCACTTTCCAGCCATCCCGGATGAAACGGAACGATCTTTTCTCCCAGATAACTGCAGCCTTTTTCATAGGATATCTCAACGTCTTGCCCTGCAAGCTTTCGGATTCCATCCAGCACACTTACCATATGGGATTTCTTAAAGTTCGTACAGTAATCACCCAGAGCAGGTTCTGCAGCCCCCGGACCTACAACCGCAATCTTTTTCCTCTCCCCGGTAAGCGGAAGCAACCGATCCTGGTTCTTCAGGAGACAAATACTCCGTCTTGCTATTTCCAGCGCAGTTTCCTGATGTTCTCTGCAGTTTGCTGTTTTCTCATAAAGCCCTTCCTGTACATAAGGATGTTCAAACAGGCCCAGTTCAAATTTCAGACGAAGCACCCTCGCACACGCCTGATCCAGCGTCTCCATACGCATTTTTCCATCCAGAAGAAGCTCTTTGATTCCCTCCATCCATTCCTCATGGGTAAAATCATAGAGCTGGAGATCGACTCCCGCTTCCATTCCCTGACGGATTGCCTCTGGCTTTGTCTCCGCCGTAAAATGGCTGCCGTACAGTCTGGATACTGCGGTCAGATCTGTACGCACAAACCCCCGCATCCCATACGTTCCCCGCAGTACATCCGTCAAAAGTTCCCGATCCGACGCCACCGGCTGGCCGTCAATGGAATTGTAAGAACACATGGCATTCCAGGCACCGCCTTCCACATAAGCCTGCTCAAAAACCGGAAGACACCATGCAAAGACGTCATGACGTCCAAGCGCAGACGGCGCACAGTTCAATCCGCCCACCGGAGTGCCATAGCCCACATAATGCTTCGGTTCCGCTGCCACAGTATCCGGTTCTCTCAGGCTCTCTCCCTGCATTCCTTTCACCGTTTCCCGCGCAAATTCACCGCACAGATAGGTATCTTCCCCATAGGATTCTTCCACTCTTCCGTAACGCGGATCCCTGGTCAAATCCATCACGGGACTGAAGGTTTCATGCACCCCATAAGCCCTCGCCTCCGCTGCAATGCAGTGTCCCATCTTTTTTCCCAGCTCCGGTTCAAAGGTTCCTGCCAGCGCGATCTGCTGCGGAAAACAGGTCGCATTTTCCTCAAAAAAGCCGTGCAGTGCTTCTTCGCTGAACAGGAACGGAATTCCCAGTCTGGTTTCCTCTACTGCATAATGCTGCAATGCATTGGCAATGACAGGAGAAGCGCCCCGAAGCTGAACACTTCCCACACTCATTCCATGCATTGAACTTCTCATATTATCCCAATCAATTTCCAACACCCGTCCTTCCGGCGAGATTCTGCAGAAATCAAAAGTAAAAAACTGATCTGTCTGGAGTATTTTTTCCTCTGTCGTCATTCTCGCAAGCAGATCCGCAATCCGCTCCTCAATCGGAGCTCTATGATCCAGATATCGTTTCATTTTCTTTTTCTCCTGTCAGTCATAAAATCATATTTTTACTGTCTCCCGCACATTACACCGGCAGCCTTTCGCAGTCGGTATGTTCTATTCAGAAAAAAAGGAATTTCCCATTCCAACAACTCCTTGAAAAAAGATTGCTCATTATGGGAAATTCCTGTTTTTTGTCTGCAGTTTTATCTCTCTGAAGTCTCGTAAACACTCCTTGCGCGATAAGCTCCGGATACTCCGGTTCCATCATCCGTGAAATCCCGGCTCGGAAGAATACGGAACGTTTTCGTTCCGGCTTCCATATCCACAAAGTTGTCGTCCAGTCGCAGCACTCCCTGTTCTGTCTCAACGCTGACCGATTTCGCATAATTCTTCGCCGTTACGGTAACCGTGTCTCCTTCGACGGACACAGTCAGTTCCGGATCCAGGAATTCATAATGCTTCGGTGCGCAGAACAGCGTACTTCCGGAAGAGATCACCTGTTCGTCAACGATCAGTGCATATTCCAGATGTGCCTTCAGCGGATCCTCCCCGTTAAAATCCAGATGCGGCAGCCAGGTTCCGCTGTACGGCGACACTTTCACCTCAAAGCTACCTTCCCGGATTACGGAAGAATCCGGAAGACGCAGGGACCATCTTACAACTCCATCAATCGTCTGATCTGTCTCATTTGCCACATGAAGATCGGCGCTGATATCGATCGGATGAGGAAGGGTATTCACATACGGTTTCTGGTCAATCTCTCCGTGTTCCTCACAGGACAGCAGAACAGGTGCAAACATACGCTTCTCAGCATACTGCAGTGCCTTCCAGTTGCCGTAATAGTCCACACTCGCCCAGGATGCCACCGGCCAGATATCATTCAACTGCCACACAACAGCACCCATACAAGTACCGCGGAAACGACGGAAATGCTCCACACCGTAACGGATTGCGTCTGCCTGCAGAAGCTGTGAGATATACAGCAGTTCATCAAAGTTCTTCGGATACAGATAAGTCTGCGAAATATAATTCATGATTTTTCCGTTGGCTGCTGTGTTTCTCTGATGCATCTCCATAACACGGGAGTAAATGTTTCTGTCTCCGTCATCGGTGAAGCGGCGAACCGTCTGCAGTGACGGGAAAGACTGAAAACCAAACTCAGACAGGAAACGGTAATGATGCTTTCTGTATGCGGTAAACGGCTCATTTCCGTGCCATACACCCCAGTAGTGAACATCTCCCACATTTTCCGCATTGCTGTTCTCGTAATTTCCGCCGGAAGACGGTGATGACGGCCAGTAGAAGGCCATCGGATCCTCTTCCTTTACAATCTTCGGAATGATATATTCGTACAGGTGAATGTAGTCGTAATACTGTTTCTTCGACTGCGGCCATGCCAGCGTCTCATACTGAGTCTCCATCTCATTGTTTCCGCACCAGAGTCCCATAGATGGATGAGAGCGCAGTCTGCGGATATTCTGACGGATTTCCGCGGAAATATTTTCTTCAAAAGCGTCATTCAGTTCATAGGACGCGCAGGCAAACATGCAGTCCTGCCATACCAGAAGGCCTCTCTCGTCACAGACATCATAGAAAAAGTCATCCAGGAAATAACCGCCGCCCCAGACACGCAGACAGTTAAAATGGGATTCCTGTGCAGATGCAAGGAGCAAATCGGTACGTTCGCGGTTCTGTCTGGTCAGGATATTATCCTCCGGTATATAATCCGCTCCCATGGCAAAAATCTGAAGTCCATTTACTTCAAAGGCAAAATTACGTCCCTCGACTTTTTTCGCCTCTTTGTCTGTAACAAACACTTTTTTATCTCCCTGGGAGAGCACCATATTGTCCCCGTCGTCGAAATCTGTCATCTGATCTGTCATGTGCGGGTCAAATACCTCATCCGGCATCGGATCTGTATTCACTGTCATCGTTCTCAGACCGATTTTCTTCTGCCAGAGATCAAGAGGCTCCTCTGTTGGAATCTGCTGCGTACAGGATTCCTTTTTCGCATCTGCCGGAAGCAGCAGTACCTGCGCCTGATACAGCGGCTGAGCGCCATACCCGTTGGGCCACCAGAGCATCGGATCCTCCACGGTTACACGGATACTCACATGATTCCGGTAAAACTTTTCTTTCATCCCGGTAAGTCCGGCACAATAGGAAGAACCCGAAATAAAATCGATGGGTTCACTTGCCGCAGATACGGTTGTATTTCCATCCGGTGAGGTGAGAAGAAGCAAAGCCTGAACCTTGTCCGTTTCTTTTTCTGTCATCCACTCGATCTCAACATCCGCGGTTACCTCGACACTGGAAACTTCATTTCCATGAATGGTTTTTCCGGTAATGTTATGCTTCTGGCAGAGAAGCACCTGGGAAATCCTTGCCGTTTTTACAGCTTCTATGTATACCTCACGAAAGAGTCCTGCATCCGGCAGTCTCGGACCCCAGTCCCATCCATACATGCAGGCTGCCTTACGAATATGCGGAAATCCCGGCATGGCATCTGAAGAACCGCCCACCGGACATTTCTCATTTTCTTCTTCGATGAATCTGGTTGGTGAATGAAGCAGTACTTTCAGGTGATGAACGGCATCCCCTGCACTTCCTTTTACCGCAGAAGTGATATCATATTCCCACGCACGATTCATATTATTGGCTGACCCAAGCAGGATATCGTCAAGGAACACATCCGCCAGAGTATCAATTCCTTCAAAATGAAGAAACAGCCTGTCTGCTTCTTTTGCCTCTTCTCCGATGGAAAATTCAGTCTCATAAACGAAATCATTTTCCATCAGTTTTGTAGCGTCAAGCTCATTGTCACGAAAATACGGATCCGGCATCAGCCCTTTTTCCAGAAGTGTACCATATACCGTAGACGGTACTTTTGTTTCGATCGGTTCTTCCGGAATGTCATACACATTTTTTCCGAGAACAGTGAGCGTCCAGTTGTCTTTCAGACTGATTGTTGTCATTGTGTGTTGTCCTCCTTTTATCCGTAAAAAACGCAAGCCAACGATCCGTTTTTTCTTTTCATTGACTTGCGTTTTCTTATTCATTCGGAAATTAGCCGCAAAAAATGATCTCTTAGATATTCATAAGATCACTGTACGCCTTCAGAGCACCGTCTGTCTCATGTGCCAGTACCCGTTTTGCCAGTACTTTACCCAGCTGTACGCCTTCCTGATCAAAGCTGTTGATATTCCATAAGAAGCCCTGGAACATGATCTTGTTCTCGAAATGTGCAAGAAGCGCTCCGAGAGCCTGAGGAGTCAGCTGATCACCGATAATGATACTGGAGGGACGTCCGCCCTCGAAATTTTTATTGCGGTTTTCGTCTGTTTTGCCGCATGCAAATGCAACAATCTGAGCAACCACATTCGCGCAGAGTTTCTGCTGGCTTGTGCTGTCCTGAATCACAACATCGGTTCCGATCTGGCTGTTCTTAAAGCCTACAAACTGAAGCGGAACAATATCGGTTCCCTGATGAAGCAGCTGATAGAAAGAATGCTGTCCGTTTGTACCCGGCTCGCCAAAAATCACCGGTCCGGTCGGATAATCTACCGGATCTCCAAAGCGGTTGACTGATTTTCCGTTGGACTCCATGTCCAGCTGCTGCAGATGAGCAGGGAAACGGCTGAGCGCCTGAGAATACGGAAGAACGGTTGTTGCCGGATAACCCAGCACATTGCGCTCATAAACACCGATCAGAGCATCCAGCATCTCTGGATTCTTTAACGGATCCTCCTCTTTTGACAGTTCGTCTTCCTTTGCTGCACCTTCCAGGAAGTCTGCAAATACTTCCGGTCCAAATGCCAGAGACAGAACCGCACCGCCAACAGCTGATGTGGAGGAGAAACGTCCTCCGATATAATCATCCATAAAGAATGCTGCCAGATAGTCATCACTCTTTGCCAGAGGAGACGTTTCGCTTGTTACGGCGATCATATGACGGGAAGGATTCAGTCCGGCATTTTTCAGGGCATCTTTCACGAAAGACTCATTGGTCAGTGTTTCCAGCGTTGTGCCGGATTTGGAGACAAGAACAAAAATGGAATGTGCCACATCGATGGAATTCAGAACTGCTGCCGCGTCATCCGGGTCAACGTTGCTGATGAATTTTGCTTCCATCTTAAATGTTCCGTTCTTCTTTGCCCAGTTCTCCAGAGCAAGATACATTGCGCGAGGACCAAGGTCACTTCCACCGATACCGATCTGTACTACGGTTGTAAATTTCTCGCCGTTCTCATTGGTGATCTCGCCTGCGTGGACTTTATTAGCGAA
>JAQYOA010000016.1 GCA_028727605.1 Lachnospiraceae bacterium | reverse complement strand
CTCCTTGTCCATGGGCCTATACAGGTCATACACCAGGATGCTCTCCCGCCGGAAGCCGCACCTCAGCAGATCATGCAGGCACTTGGGCAGTACCTCGATGGCGTCGGGCGAGTTGGCCGCCGTGGGAATGAAGATGGCCCTTGCATCCTCCGGGGACCTGGGCAGCATGCGCAGGAAGCATTCCGTAATGGCCTGGGTTTCCAGGCCGCAGGAGGTCAGCAGAACGTTCACGTGGCACAACCTCCTTCCGTGAGAATTGATGTTCCCATTCTATCACGGGAACAAATGTTTGTCAATAAGAAAAGCGAACAAATTTTCGGGAAAATATGTTTGATTTATCAATTTGATTATGTTAAGATATATATGAATTTTATTACCCACAAAGCATTCAATTGATTATCTGAAATTTTGGAGGTTCGCATATGGCTGGAGATAAATTAACTGCAAAACAACAGCAAATTCTGGATTACTTGAAACAGGAGATTCTTCTTCGCGGTTTTCCGCCGTCAGTCCGTGAAATCTGTGAAGCAGTATCCCTTCGTTCTACATCTTCTGTACACGCACATCTGGAAACACTGGAACGAAAAGGCTACATCAAAAGAGACGCTACAAAGCCCAGAGCAATTGAAATCTGTGATGAAGGTTTTCATACCGGCCGCATTGGTGCAATCCAGGGAATTGCATCTGAGGACACAGCATCAGAAGCCGAAGTGGTTCAGATACCGTTGGTCGGAAAAGTTGCCGCCGGAGAGCCATTGCTGGCAGTTGAACATATCGAGGGATATTTTCCCATGCCGGTAGACCGGCTGCCGAATGCAGAAACCTTTATGCTGAAAGTAAAAGGTGAAAGCATGATCAATGCCGGTATTCTTGATGGTGATTACGTTCTCGTAGAACAACAGGCAACCGCAGAAAACGGAGAAAAAGTTGTCGCTATGGTTGATGATTCCGCTACAGTAAAAACCTTCTACAAAGAAAACGGTTATTTCAGATTGCAGCCGGAAAATGATTCCATGGATCCGATCATTGTTCAGAAAGATCTTCAGATTCTCGGCAAAGTGATCGGAGTACTTCGTTTTATGTCATAAGGATCAATTTACACAGCAAAAACAAAGATATTTTTTTAATTCAAACATCCGGGAAATCCGGTGAATGGCGGAAAGATCTCTTCAACTATTCGAAAAACCTGCGTTTTCCGAATAGTTGTATGCAGGTTTCTAATCCCCAATTTGCCTGTTTCCGGATGTTTCCTTAACAAGAAAGGCTAAGTCTTTTATGAGTCAGAAAATAACTTATCACGAAAAAACAGACATGGAAAATACGCTGAAGCTTCGGGATGTTCTAAAGACGCTCCCCTCTTTTGCTTCCGATTTTTTCCGCGGCATCAGTACAACCACATCAACAAGCACCCGAATAAAATATGCCTATGATCTCAGAATCTTTTTTCAGTTTATTCTGAAAGAGAATCCGGCCTTTTCTGATTACAGCATGAAAGATCTGCCCATAACCGTACTTGATCAGATTACTGCCCTTGACATTGAGGAATATATCGAATACCTGAAAGCCTATGTCGGCTCCCATGAGGAATTTACCACAAACGGAGAAAAAGGACTGAAAAGAAAGCTGTCGTCCCTTCGAACCTTCTACACCTATTATTATAAAAAGGAACTCATCGAAACGAATCCCACTCTCCTTGTAGATATGCCGAAACTTCACGAAAAGGAAATTATCCGCCTTGAACCAAATGAAGTCGCTGATCTCCTTGATTTCGTGGAATCCTGCGGTGATCAGCTGAACAGTCATCAGAGAGCTTACTATGAGAAAACAAAAGAACGGGATATCGCAATCATTACACTTCTGTTGGGAACAGGAATCCGTGTTTCTGAATGCGTCGGTCTGGATCTGGAAGACGTCGATTTCAAAAACAACGGAATAAAAGTTTTCCGCAAAGGCGGAAACGAAATGATTGTTTATTTTGGCACTGAAGTTGCAGATGCACTGAAAAAGTATATCGAGGTTCGAAACGGAATCACACCTGTTGCCGGACATGAACACGCACTCTTCTATTCTTCACAGAGAAAACGAATCAATGTCAAAACCGTGGAGAATCTTGTTAAGAAATATGCCCGCCACATTACCACTACAAAAAAAATAACTCCGCATAAACTGCGAAGTACTTACGGTACAACTCTTTATCAGGAGACAGGCGACATCTACCTTGTAGCCGATGTTCTCGGCCACAAGGATGTAAACACCACAAAGCGTCATTATGCTGCCATGGACGATGCAAGACGGCGGAAAGCAGCTACGGCAGTACGTCTTCGGGAAAATCTGTCTGAATAAACAATTACGCTTTTACTGCCCATCTCATTTTGGTTGAACTTGCACGGCTGTTTCGGACGCATTCTTCTTTGGAGGGGCGGATTACTTCTCTGGAATAATCGCGATAAATACCGATTTGATACAGACCTTTAAACGATTTTTTTACGAGACGGTCCTCGCCGGAATGAAAGGTGAGGATCGCCGCACGTCCGCCAGGTGCCAGTGCATCCGGCAGCTTTTCCAAAAACTCCTCCAGAACCTCAAATTCATTGTTAACATCAATACGGAGAGCCTGGAAACAACGCGCACAGGATTTTTTAACCGCCTCTTTTCTCTCCTTTTCCGGAAGAAAAGCGAGTGCCCGTTCGATACATTCCCGAAATGCGAAAGTCGTTTCAATTTTCCCTCCCTTTTTCAATGTTGAAAAAACGGTTCTCGCGATTTCTGCAGCATAGGGTTCATCCGAATTTTCAATCAGCATACCCTCAAATTCTTCTCTTTTCATTTTCTTTAACCGTTCTGCAGCCGAAATACCGCTTTGAGGATTCAGACGTAGATCCAACGGACCGTCAAACTTGTAAGAAAATCCCCTTTCCGGATTGTCAATCTGCATAGAGGAAACGCCCAAATCCGCAAGGATAAAATCAAAAGGACCATATTCCTTTGCAACCTGATCGATGTTTGCAAAATTCTGCTGCAAAATCCGCAAAATTTTCTCATCATATCCCTGATCCATAAGACGCTTTTTTGTTTTTTCACTTTCAATCGGGTCCACATCCAGTGCAGTAAGCATTCCCTGACCGCCCAGGCATTCCAGCATTTTCGATGTATGACCTCCATATCCAAGTGTTGCGTCTAATCCGTTCTGCCCCGGCATGATCTGCAGAAAATCAAGGATCTCATTTACGCAAATCGGAATGTGCATGCCGGCAGGAGTGCTTCCCTTTTGAATGACCCTCTCAATCGTCTCTCCATATTTTTCCGGATTTAATTCCTTATACTTTTCACTGTAATTTCTCGGATGCGTTCCCTTATACCGAACGCGCCGTTTATGTTCCTGTTTCTCTTCCATCTATTTCCTCCTGTCATTTTTATCTCTGCTCTGTTAATCGAACATATGTGTTCGAAAACTGTTTATTTCAATCTTCTCCCCTGTCATCGGCTGCAAAAACTGAATCCGAAACGCATGAAGCGCTGCCCGGCTTCCGCCATCGTCTCCTGTCCCATAGAGGGGATCACCGAAAAGCGGATGACCGATCGCAGACATGTGGACACGAATCTGGTGCATCCTGCCCGTTTCCAGCCAAAATCCTACAAGTGAATACTCCTTGTCTCGACATAGCACCTGATAATGTGTTTTTGCCTGCATTCCTTCCCCGTCCTGACATATACTCATCCGAGTGACAAGAGAAGCATCAGGAACTATGACTGTTTCCTGTTTTAAAGGAAGGCAAATCCAATCCTCTTGTTTTTCCTCCGGGAAAACACCATGCACAATTGCCAGATATTCTTTTCTCAAAACACCGCTCTCACGCTGACGGGAGAGCCTGGCTGCAGCCAGACGGTTTTTTGCAAGCAGGAGCACTCCCGAGGTATCCTTATCGAGACGCCCAACGCATCGAACAGACGGTGATC
>JAQYOA010000015.1 GCA_028727605.1 Lachnospiraceae bacterium | reverse complement strand
TGCTGCTGCCCTCCCGAAAGTTGATACGGATAGTGGCCGCAAAGATCGGTCAATTCAAACCGTTCTATCATTGTCCGGATCAGTTCTTTTTTTCGCAACGTATTTTTTTCTCTGTTAGCCCCTGCTTTTATATTCTCCCACACTGTCATATTGGGAAACAGCGCATAATTCTGGAACATCAGCCCCGTCTGCCGTTCCTGCGGTGTCAGGTTTATCTTCTTTTCCGAGTCAAACAGTGTAATACCATCTACTACAATCTTTCCCCGATCCGGCCGCTCAATACCTGCAATGCATTTTAATGTCATGCTCTTTCCGCATCCGGAAGCCCCCAGAAGGGAAAGTGTCTCATCGCCCGCTTCCAGTTTCACCCTCAGATGAAACCCCGGAAAATTTTTTTCGATTTCAATATTCAACGACATATCAGATACCTGCCTTCTTTTTCCTACGACTAATTTTTGTTCCCTGATTCTTTTTTTCCAGCAGGTTAACCGCAAGGAGCACCACAAAGGAAATGGACAGATTCACAAGCACCCATCGAAACGCCAGCGCATCATCATTGGTTCTCCACAGCTGGTAAACCGTTGTCGAAATCGTTGCCGTTCTTCCCGGAATATAACCCGATATCATGCTCGTAGCGCCATACTCACCCAATGCTCTGGCAAAGGCCAGCACTGTGCCGGCCAGAATCCCCTGTCGGCAGCAGGGCATACGGATTTTCCAGAAAATAGAAAGATTGGACAGTCCCAGGGACTGTCCAGAATATGCAAGTGTTTCATCAAATGATTCAAACGCACCTCTTGCCGTGCGGTACATCAGAGGGAAAATCACCACCGATGTCGCAAATACAGCAGACCACCAGTTCATTGTCAGTCTGACGCCCAGATGCTTTAAAAACCATGCTCCGATAATCCGTTTCGGGCCGAGAACCCGAAGCAGCAGATATCCCACAACCGTAGGCGGCAGTACCAACGGGAGTGTCAGGATGACATCCAGAATTCCTTTCACTACAGGATTGGCCTTCGCCACGTAATACGCCGTAAAAATACCGACGAAAAATATAATTACCGTACTGATCGCTGCAATCCGCAGCGAATTAATCAACGGGAACCAATCCATACTTTTCCTCCCTCTGCCGATTCATCAGTCCGCAATCGGTGTAAATCCAACCGCTTCAAATACAGCGTCTGCTTTTTCACTGTTCAGATACTCAAGGAATGCCTTTGCTTTTTCCTGATTTTTTGACGTCTTCAATACAGCTGCCGGATAAATCACCTGTCCGCACATCTCTTCTGTCGCAGTATCCACAATGGTTAATCCTGCGGAAAATGCATCTGTCGCATAAATAATACCACAGTCAACGGTACCTTCTGACACCTGAGTTGTAACTTCTTTCACATTGGAACCATAAGTCAGACATCCCGATTGTGCCAAATCTTCCTCCGACAAACCATAAAATGCCAGAATACTCTGAGTATACTGTCCTACCGGCACATCCGAATTTCCCATCGCCAGCATAATCGTATTATTTTCCAGACCGGTTTTCATATCATCATAAGAATTGATGCCTGCCGGATTTCCTTCCGGAACAGCCAATGCCACCTTATTCTCCAGAATATCAAAACGGGTATCTTCCAAAACAAAATCCAATCCTTCGGTATTCACCTCCGGATCTGCACTGATATCCAACTGATTCATCTGTTTCTGACCTGCAGAAATAAAGATATCGCAGTCGGCACCCTCCTGAATCTGTGTTTTTAAGGTTCCGGAAGAGTCAAAATTAAACACTACCGTGATATCCTGATTTTCCTCCATGTAAGAATTTCCAAGCTCCGTCAGCGTTTCCTGCATTGACGCTGCGGCAAACACAATCAATTCTGTCTGCTCACCGGATTCGTCTGTCTGATTTTCTCCACCGGAAACAGAAACTTCTGTGGAATCAGAAGCTTGTTCAACCGCTGCAGAGGTATTCTGTACCTCCTCCTTTGCAGAACTTCCGCAGCCTGCAAACGCAGACAGAATAAGACAGGCTGATGCAAATAATGCCAAATGTTTTCTCATTTTCATATCCCTCCAAAAAAACTTTTTCATTGATTATAAGTGATCCATCGGGCAAAATAAGTTGTTTCGACAACATATTTCTGATATTATAGTGATACCAGGGTCGAAAAATCAAAAATCTGATGCAAACTTGCTTGGAGAAGGATTTTTGATCTTGAGACCCTCCAAAATATGAGCAAGCAGCCATTTTTCAAGGAAAAATGTGCGAATTGCGAATATTTTGAGGATTGCGAGAGCACTTTGTGCGGAGCAATCCGGGTATCACTTATCGTCTGAAAATCAAAATCTGATGCAAGCTTGCTTGGAGAAGGATTTTTGATCTTGAGACCCGCCAAAATATGAGCAAGCAGCCATTTTTCAAAGAAAAATGTGCGAATTGCGAATAAAATCAAAATCTGATGCAAGCTTGCTTGAGGAAAGTACAGCAAAGGGAGGTAAACTTGGAAACGCTTTGTAAAACACTGAAAAAATCCGTTCTTTTCTGCGATCTGCCGGAGAAGTTCATAGAAAAAGAGATTATTCCTCTCGGTCAGATCAGGCATCTCTCGAAAGGAGCTCTTGTCATTTCACTTCATGAACAGGTTACTCACTTTGGCATTCTTCTGGAAGGTCGAATCCAGGTGGCGCACATCTTTACCGATGGAACTTTCACTATTCTGGACGTACTGAAAACTCCCGAAATTCTCGGGGCAGATCTGATTTTTACCCGTACACGGATCTCTCCCTACTATGCCATCTCCGAAACCGCTTCCTGTGTATTCTTTCTTCCCGTTTCCTTTCTCCAGCAAAAAGGCAGTATACCGGAAATCTATCGGATTTCCATTCTGAACCGGCTTCTGATTCTGGTCTCAAATGAAAACATACGGAAAGAATACCGCCTTACCATCCTGTCAAGAAAAGGCCTCCGCGACAGAATTCTGACCTATCTGACAATGCAGACGGACAAACAGGGAACCAATACTATTTCCATTCCATTTTCAAGAGAGGAACTTGCCGCATTTCTCTGCGTAAACCGAAGTGCACTCTCCCATGAACTGAGCCTGATGCAGCAGGAAGGACTCATCCGGTTTCATAAAAACCGCTTCACACTGCTCACCACTGACTCGAAACAATCAGATCGGAAGGAATAAAATCCGATTGCTTCCGCCGCAAATCATACCAAGCTCAGCACTCTCCTTCTGGTTCAGCTGATATTCCTTTATCTGTGCCTTTGGATGATTGCGAGCCTCCCGGATCACTGCAAATTCCACCGCACCTCCGCCTACACTGCCGATTACGCTCTCTTCTCCTACAAACATCATACTTCCGACTCCCCGTGGAGAGGAGCCCGTCTTTTCTATGATAATGCAAAGCACCCCATGCTCCTGTACTTCCAGAAGTTCTTTTGAAGCAGATGCTGTTTGTTTCCCGTTTTTTTCTGCAATGATTTCTGCAAGAATACTGACGGAAATTTCTGCCGGTGTGACAGCTCCGATCTTCAGCCCGATCGGCGCGTGAATGGTTCGGATTTGCTCCTCATGAAATCCTTCTGTAATAAGACTCTCAAACGTCTTCTGTACCTTTTTTTTACTTCCAATCATTCCAAGATATGCATAGGGATGAGAAAGGATCGTCCTTACACATTCATAATCTGCTGCATGGCCGCGTGTAACCACAACAACATAGCTCCACGGTTCCAGATATTGTCCCAGGTTTTCAAAAGAGTCACAAATTACCCTGTCTGCCTGCGGAAAACGTTCCTTTTCGGCAAATTCCTCCCGGTCATCCATAACCGTAATATGAAAATCCAGACAGGAGGCTATTTTTACCAGATCGCAGGAAATATGTCCTCCTCCACAGATAAACAAATGAGGCTCAGGAGCAAACCACGCCTCTTCAATCAAAGATACATCCATCTCCGCTTTCATAAGTGCTGCCAGGGCTCTCTGGTACAAGGTCTGATCATGTGCCGGATGGATACTGATCTTTTTTTCCGGGTATTTTTCTCTCAATGGCTTTACATATCCTTTCTGAAGTAATGTTTGTATATGAACAGGACTGATCTTTGTGTCATCTTCGATTCCGAGACATTGTTTCACAAGTTCGATACGCCAGGATACTTCCGACGCCTTGTGATTCAATGCCTGCAGTCCGGTAACAATTACAATTTCATCGACATTATCGTAGATTACCGGCTCATGGGAAGCCGGATACTTAATCGGCATATGTCTGGAACCGTCCGCCTCAATCAATACGATATCTGCATGAGAGCATACCTTTTCATAAACCTCCAAAGGCAGCGCTCTGATTTTCTCTTTTTCCTGCACACCGGCCATCACATAATGTTTCTCTTCCAGCTCACCTATTATTTCATCTGCGTCCTCGGTAAGAAGCGTATCCTCTTCAATCATCATGTGAGTAGATGTGGTGACAAATACTTTCCGTCCCGTCTCCACATATGCCTTCGCCCAGTTCCGTATCAGCGTTGTCTTGCCTCCTGAGCCAACCACTGCCTTAATCATTTCTTCCCTCTTTTCCTATCCTGTAAATTGCTTCCGCACACTGTGCTGCTTCCTCCATCGTATTCTGCACTCCAAAACTGAATCGAACCATGGATTCTGTTCCGTAATATTCGTGCACAAGAGGCGCACAGTGAGCACCGGCACGCGTCTCGATCTGATACAGGCAGGAGAGCCGGTCGCTGACATAGGCTGCATCCATTCCCGCGATATTCAGAGAAACGATTCCCACATGTTCTTTTTTCGGATTCCGGTATACTGTTACAAAGGGAAATGTTTCCACCTGACGGCAAAATTCATCCGCAATTCTCTGTTCATGATGAAGAAGTGTTTCGATTCCCTGTTTTTTCAGATAATCCAGAGAATGATTTAAACTGACAATGCCCGGCATATTTAACGTTCCTGCTTCCAGGGCTGACGGATATTTATCCGGCTGCGCTTTATCAAAGGAACGATATCCGGTTCCTCCCACTTTCAGCGGAGAAATTTTCAGATTTCCTTCGATACAGATGCCTCCGATTCCCTGAATGCCAAGCAAACCTTTATGACCGGTAAAACACAATACATCGATAAAATCTTTTTTCATGGAAATCGGAAGCAGCCCGGCGCTCTGAGCAGAATCCACAAGAAACAACAACTGATTTTCACGGCAGAATTTCCCGATTTCTCTGATCGGATTGATTTCCCCCGTCACGTTTGACACATGATTGATCAGAACTGCCTTTGTGTTCTCTTTCACCAGCTTCTTTATTTCCGCCAGGGATCCGTCACAGATGGACAGCTCACAGTTTTGACGATACAGCGGGCGCAGCATGCTGTTATGCTCCATATAAGTGGTAATCACATGATCTTCCGGACCAAACAGACCACGAATCACTGTATTCAGACTCTCTGTCACGCCGCTCGTAAATACAACTTTTCTCATATCACAGTCAAAAAGCTCCGCCAGCTTGATTCTGGTATCCAGTACCGTTCTGGAAGCCTCCAGCGCACAATGATTGGTTCCCCTTCCCGGATTTCCCGGATGTCTCAGATATTCACTTACCGCTGTAATAACCGAATCCGGTTTATAAAATGTCGTTGCTGCATTGTCAACATAAATCATACTCTTCCTCCATGCAGATGACAGATCGCCTCGATCACACCTCCGGCAATACACCTGGCTTTGTCCGATATCGTAAAGCAGTTCTCATATTCGCTGATACGCGGATCAATATCTGCAATCTTAAATCCTCTGGTGACCGGATAGCCGTCACGAATCAATCCCCTCAGCAAACCGTCAATGGTTGCCCTGACAGGAACTTTTTCCTTTCCCGTCTCAACGACCGCAATGACTTCGCCTTTCTTTACCGTATCCGTAATTTTCGCAACATTGCGCAGAATTCCTTCTTCCGGGCTCTTAATCACGCGCTCTTTGTCATAACCTGCAATTTTTCCGGGAATCCCGGTGTTTTTCATCGCATATCCCTGATAAATTACTCTTCCCAGTGAATGACCTCTCATGGTCTCAATCACCGCGTCTACTTCCTCCCCTGCAAGAAATCCCGGCCCAAGCGCCACCGTGACCGGTGCCATCGCTTTTGTTGTGCCCAGATTCTTCTTGGCGAGAATCGCATCCACTACCACAGCAGGCTTTAATTCTCTGATACTCTCTCCCGCCGGATCTACCAGAAGGGGAAGCTCTCCCTTTCGAAGCAGCGTAGCTGCCTCCTCTATATTTTGTACCAAGGTACAGGTGATATTCTCAACCGTCTGCGTTCCCTCATAGACGGCTTCACTAAATGCCACGTTTCTGCGGATCGCAGACGGATTCGGGATTTCCAGAATCAGAACCGGAAAACCGCACTGATATAATTTGTAAATGGTTCCGGAAGCAATATCTCCGCCCCCTCGTACTACTACAAGCTGTTCCATATCCACTCCTATGGTTTTATAATCTTTTCCGCTTTACTCAGATTTTCTACGATATCATACATGTTCGTCACACAGCCCACTGCAAGAGATTCGGTCAATCCATAAAAATTCAGACAGGTACCGCAGGTGTAAACCGATACACCTTCAGCTTCCAGAAATTTCAGATCCTCCAGACTGTCAGAACCCTCACAAGATAAAAAAGCTCCGCTGTTGTACAGGTAGATTGCTTCCGGATAGGAATCCTGCTTCGTCAGTGCAAACAGAAACGCTTTCATCAATGTCTTTCCGAGCGCTTCCTCTCCTTCTCCCATACGGTCAGAAGAAATTGCAACCACATTGTGATTTCTGCGGAACACCGAGCAGGATTCTTCATTTGCTGTATCCTTTTCTTTCTCTTCTGCTTCTTCCCCTTTCCTGCCCACCGTAATCACTGCACGAAATTCGTTTTCGGCAAGCTTCTCCGCTTTGATCGAATGATTTCTGACATTCGCAAACTTGGTCAGATTCTGTACTGCGATTTCATTGTCCACAAGTACCTCGACCGCTTCCCCTTCTTTCATAAGACTGATTTCATTTTTTGTATGAACTACCGGTAAGGGGCAGGACAACCCCCTTGCATCCACAAAATGTTTCATTTGTTCTTTCTCCCTTTTACTATGATTGATTTTTTCTGTTTTTCGGTAATCTTTCCCACAATCTGCGCCGGAATCTGCCGTTCTCTCATTCTGGATACAATTTCCATTGCTTCTTCCCATTTTACGGAAACAAGTAAACCTCCCGACGTCTGCGGATCAAATAAAAGTTCTTCCATCACAAAATCCTGATCTTCAAACTCTACCTGATCTCCCACATGATTTCTGTTTTTCTGAGCTGCAGCCGTCAGGTAAAATTCCTGTACGTACTGTTCGCATTCCTCAAAATAAGGAATCTGGGCGCTCTCAATCACAGCCGTATGCTTTCCGTCAAGCATCTCCAGAAGATGCGCCAGAAACCCGAAACCGGTCACGTCTGTGCAGGCATGTACTTCGTATTCTTTCAGAAGATCCGCTGCGTACTTATTCAGAAATGTCATAGACGAAACCGCCTTGGAAAATGCCTCTTCACTGTCCATATGAATCCTGTGTGCTGTCATGATAATGCCCACACCCAGCTTTTTTGTCAGGATCAGGGCATCGCCGTTTCTGCATCCATTGTTGTGGTAAATCTTAGCCGGATCAACGATTCCGGTAACACTTAATCCGTATTTGATCTCCTCATCCACGATCGAATGGCCTCCACAGAGTGTTCCCCCTGCTTCAATCACTTTCTCACTCCCGCCTTGAAGAATTTTACCCAGAATGTTCATATCCATCTGTTCCGGAAAACACACAATATTCAGCGCAGTTTTCACCTCACCGCCCATGGCATAAATATCGCTGAGCGCATTGGCCGCCGCAATCGACCCAAACAGATAAGGATCCTCCACCACCGGTGGAAAAAAATCCAATGTCGAGATGATTGCCTGTTCACCATTGATTTTATATACGGCGCCGTCATCATTGCTGTCAAAACCAACCAGCAAATCAGGATCCCTGTTTTTCGGCAGTTTTGAAAGAATTTTCCCGAGAGCTCCCGCTCCCAATTTTGCAGTACATCCGCCGCCTCTGCAAAAAATAATCTCTTCCATCAGAATTCTACCTCCACCATCTCTTCATATTCAATCTGCTGTGTTTCCATATAATTCTTCCACATGTCTTGTTCCCTGTCTTCCGAGGCCCAGGCAAGCCCACATCCCGCATCAATTTCCTTTGGAAGCGGAATAATACGCCCCGGCATTTTATTTTCTTTACATTTCTTTTCCATAAACAGGGCCATTGTAGTTTCCGAAAATGTGATGACCAGATAATTTCTTTTCTTCATATGGCATTTCCTTTTCGTACCAATTTTTTCACCGTATTTTATTATACAACAGAATGGATTCTGACTGCAATTGTGCATTGCCATTTTCCCCGTCACGTGCTATACTTTAGCTGGCTAAAGTTTTAAGGCCTTAATATACATCAAAGTTTATGCTTAGGACAGGAGACGCTTATGATACAAAAAAGGAATATTACAATTCCGGAACTTACCGGGGATGAACAGCGCAGACTTTACATCTATCTTCCCGATTCTTACGACACACAACCCCAATTACGATACCCGGTTCTCTATATGTTTGACGGACACAATGTATTTTTTGATTCCGATGCTACTTACGGAAAATGCTGGGGTATGAAAGAATATATGGACAGCAGCCAAACAGAAATGATCATCGCTGCAGTGGAATGCAACCACAGTCCTGACAACGGCAGACTAAAAGAATATACTCCCTTTTCCTTTACAGAGCCAAACAGCGGAAAGATCAATGCAAAAGGGAAACTTACGATGGACTGGTTTGTCAATGTATTGAAACCGGAGATTGACCGCGAGTACCGTACGATCCCTGACCGGGAACACACCTTCATTGCGGGAAGTTCCATGGGAGGACTGATGAGTTTATATGCACTTCTTCAATACCCTGAACATTTCTCCCGTGCCGCTGCTCTCTCTCCATCTGTCTGGGTAGCACCGCGAAAACTTGAACAGATGATCCGCAATGCAGCTCTTCTGCCCGATACTTTTCTTTACATGGACTACGGCGAGCTGGAAATCGGAAATCACCCGAACATTTGTCATCAGTTTGCCCGGGTTGCTTCCCTTTTCATGGAGCGGGGAGTTCTTGTGGAAAGCCGTATTGTGCCCGGAGGAACTCATTGTGAGGCAAGCTGGGAACGACAGATTCCCTACTTTATGGATCTTCTTACAATTGAAAGATAAACACAGCAAAAGGAGCTTGACTATGGAAACTACTTACAGAAAACAGTACAGCCCGGCACTGGGACGGGATATGGAATGCAAGATTTACGGTCATGCAGGAAGACCGGTTTTGTTTATTCCCTGTCAGGATGGACACTTTTATGATTTCGAAAATTTTCATATGAGCGATACCTGGGCACCGTGGATCGATTCCGGTGAATTCATGGTATGTGCAATCGATACCATTGACGCGGAAACCTGGTCGGATCGGAAACAGGATCCCAGAACCAGAATCTGTCGTTATGAGGCGTGGATCCGCTACATCACAGATGAAGTGGTGCCATTTCTGCGGCAGTTTGCCAACGAACGCAATGGCTGGACCGGATATCCTGGTATCTTTGTCTTTGGCTGCAGTCTTGGCGCAACTCATGCGGCCAATCTGTATTTCCGCCGACCGGATTTGTTTGATTCTCTTCTGGCACTCAGCGGCATCTATACTGCAGAATATGGATTTGACAGCTATATGGATGATCTGGTATATGAAAACTCTCCGGTTCATTATCTGGCAAACATGCCGTCTGACCACCCCTATATCTCTCTATATAATCAGAAAAAAGCGGTCATCTGTACCGGTCAGGGACCCTGGGAAATGCCCGATTCCACAAGATGGCTGCAGTCCATCCTGGATAACAAAGGAATCCATGCCTGGGTAGATTACTGGGGATATGACTGCAGTCATGACTGGTGCTGGTGGTATCGGCAGGTGGCATATTTTCTGCCCTATTTCTTAGGAAAAAACTAAACTGCCGAATTAACAATGATACCAATGATAAGAAAGGAAGAAACATTTATGAAAAACTTTATTTTTATCTCTCCGAATTTTCCTACCAATTACTGGCTGTTCTGCCGTGAACTGAAAAAGAACGGTCTGAATGTACTCGGAATCGGTGATCAGCCCTATGATGAGCTCACTCCGGAACTGAAAGACAGTCTGAATGAATATTACAAAGTCTCCAGTCTGGAAAATGAAAATGAAGTATACCGTGCTGTGGCATTTCTGACCTACAAACACGGAAGAATCGACTGGCTGGAATCCAATAACGAATACTGGCTGGAGCGGGATGCCAAACTCCGCACCGATTTTAATATTACCAGCGGTTTTCAGGTTTCCGATATTCCAAATGTGAAATTCAAATCCCGCATGAAAGAATTTTACAAAAAAGCCGGTATCCCGGTAGCGCGCTACCACATGGTGGATACTTTTGAGAACTGCATGGCTTTCGCCGCAGAAGTCGGATTCCCGGTAGTTGCAAAACCCGACAACGGAGTAGGCGCTTCTCATACCTTCAAAATTGAAAACGAGGAGCAGATGAAGCAGTTTTTCGACCTGAAATGGCCGAACACCTCCTATATTATGGAAGAATTTGTAAACGGTGAAGTAAACTCCTACGATGCCATCATAGATTCCAAAGGAGAACCGATGTTTGAAACAGGCAATATCACTCCTATGTCAATCATGGATATCGTTAACAAGGCGGATAATTCTATTTTTTACATTCTGAAAGATCTTCCCGACGACACACGTGCTGCCGGACGCGCTACCGTGAAAAGTTTTGGTGTAAAAAGCCGTTTCGTTCATTTTGAATTTTTCCGTCTGCTGAAAGATCAGAAAGGTCTCGGAAAGAAAGGGGATCTGGTAGCCCTGGAAGTAAATATGCGCCCAAGCGGCGGTGTCACACCCGACATGATTGATTTCGCCCACAGTACAGATGTTTATAAGATCTGGGCAGATATGATTGCTTTTGATCGTTCCACCATGCCGGTAGGCAAAAGCGCATACTGTGCATTTGCCGGCAGACGTGACGGAAAAGATTTTATTATGAGTCATAAAGATATCGCCGAAAAGTATCACTCCAACATCAAAATGATGGAGCGAATCCCGGACGTACTCTCCGGTGCAATGGGAAATCAGATGTATGTGGCAGTATTCCCCACAAGAGAAGAGATGAATGCGTTTTACAACGATATTCTGAACTGCAAAGAATAATAAGGAACTGTCCTTCCGGTACACCGTGTCAAAAACAAAAGTACAGCAAAAGATCGACGCTTCATCCCATCGGACAAAAGCGTCGATCTTTTGTTTTATACAGCTCTGTTTTCATCAAAGCGAAAGCACTGCGACCACTTCATCGCCGTCCATCTCCCCATTTTCCCGGAATCCGAACGACGCATAGAGTTTCTTTGCACAAAGATTGTCTGGCTCATATGACAGATAACAGCATTCTGCCCTGCCGCAAGGATAGGTTCTGATGTAATCCAGCGCCAGTTTCATTGCCTCCCTGCCATAACCTCGTCCCTGGTATTTCCTGTCGATCATCAGGCGCCAGATGGAATAATTCTTTCTGGCAATTTCCGGAGGATCACTCCAATCCTCATCCACATCATACCCGATCATCAGAAACCCCACAGGCGTATCTCCATCATAAATACCGAATGGAAAAGCGTATCCTCCGGCAGATATGGTGGTATAAGCTTCTATGATACTTTCCGTATTCGATGCAACAAAATTTTTCTGATCTTCCCTCACTTCCAGGGCGACCAATTTCCATACATTTTTGCCGGTTACTCTTTCCAAATGCATATGAAATACCCCGCCTTTTTATCCCATCAACGAATGCTGCCGGTCCGATTCACTTCCGGAAAATTACAGCACTTCTACCAGTTCGATCCGGAAATTCAGTTCTTTTCCGGCCATCTGATGATTTGTATCAAACGTAATCGTACTGTCATCCTTTGCCGTCACTTTGGCCAGAAATGGCTGTCCCGATGCGCCGGACAGATAAACCTGCTGGTCAACGGCAAGATCTTCCGAGCCCGGAAGCATGGCAATCTCTACAGTTACAATCGCATCCGGATCCGGCATACCGTATGCCTCTTCCGGCATAAGATGGACATCGATAATCTGTCCCACTTCCATATCCGCAACAGCAGCATCAAATCCCGGAATCATCATACCGGCACCGCACACAAATTCCAGCGGTTCTCCCCGGTCATAAGAAGAATCAAACTGGGTACCGTCATTATAAGTACCTCTGTAATGTACCCGACATGTTTTCCCTGCATTTTTTCCTTCCAGTTTACTGCTGTTTCCGCAGCCGCCGCAGGTATGTCCCTCCTCATGACCACCACAGGAGTGTCCATGGCAGGAGTGTCCTTCCTCATGATCATGATGATGACAAGTGGATCCTTTTGAAACCAGTTCTCCTCTTAAATATGCCTCGACAGCTTCATCTGTATTTCCCTCAGCTCCGGAAACCAGTTCAACTCCCGCTTCCGCAAGTGCTGTCTGTGCACCGCCGCCAATTCCGCCGCAGATTAAAACATCAACTCCCTGATCTGCAAGAATCCCAGCCAGCGCTCCATGTCCGGTTCCGTTGGAACTGATCACCTCACTGGAGACAACCTGATTATCCTCTACCTCATATACCTTAAAATTTTCTGTTTTTCCAAAATGCTGAAATACATTTCCATTGTCATAAGTGACTGCAATTTTCATTTTCCATTCCTCCAACTGACTATATTTTCCATACATTGATTCAGTTTACCATACTTCTTCCGATTTCTCCACAAGAAAATGTATTCTTCCTTCTTATATTCCTGCAACGGCAATACTGCGGTACTGATCATGACTTCCGTTTCTCACCGACACACCGACAGAACCATGCAGATACGGACGGTTCTCGTCGCAGATTTCCAATACGCAGTCGTCGATTTCCGCTTTCAATGAATTTCCCTGTACCGTCAGTTTAACGCTATATTCCTTGCCGATTCTCCAATCGAAAGCTTTTTCCTCCAGTACACGATATCCATTATCATTCTTAAGAAGCGCAGCTTTTCCACCCGGAAGGAGGCCAAAGGCATAGGAGCGGATTGCTCCCTGCACGCGTACATTTACCATATGATGTTCGCCGGTAAGTGGTGTAAATGAAAACTCCGCTGTATAATCTCCCCAGTCATGTCTTCCTGTATATGCCTCAGCAAAATCGGCGCAGGATAGATGAAGCTGGCTGTCTGCAAGATACATCAGCCCTTTCAGTCTCGTCATCTGACTGATTTCCCTGTGCAGTCCCGGCCATTTTTCTTCTGTTTCCCTGGAAAAGTCCAGGGTATAATCCGGGCTTCCGTCAGCATACAGATCATCCAAAAAGACTGTATAATCAAAAAATTCCGTATTTGTTCCCTTCAGATGTGAACACACTCCCATTTCATCCAAAAGCACACCACCCATAGCCGGTATCCGAAAAGAAAGCGTATTCCATTGTCCCTTTCTCACAGAAACCGTTTCGCTTTCGTAAACTTTTCCGGAATGTGCATCGTGCACATAAAGACTGATCTCTGCGCCCTCACTGTATTCCGGGATACAGACACTGGCATGCAGCATTTGTCCGGGATAAATGAGCGGCGAGAAACACGGATCATAACGGCTGTCGTAAAAATCCTCCGGACGGTAATATGTTTTCCGGTAAGCACAGACGGCATCTCCACCTGTCACTGCTTTTGCCAAAACTTTCAATGAACGGCTCCCCGTAGCTGCAGATTCCTCTGTGTTCAAAACAGCCGTCTCATGTTCCCTGCATACTTTTCCGGCATTTTCTATGCGAACACGAACGGCGTGAGTAGAACCCGGATATTCAAAATGACAGCTGTCAATCCGTTCCCCGGCAATGGTTTTCCACGGTTCCGGCATTTCTTCACCGGCCACTGCATAAGCCAGTTTTGCAATATACGTGGCACCATATGGGATATCCATGATATTCATTGAACCGACAACGCTGGAACAAGCGAGAAAATCATTAATCGGTTTTCTCCATTTTTCATAGTCAATTCCAGACAGACCGTTTCGCACACCCATAATCGTTGCCACATTTCCCACATTGCAGTCGGTATCCCAACCACACATGTTCGTGATATTCAATGTGTCGGAAAAATCTCCTTCTCCGTAAAGAAGTCCAAGGATCATTACCGCAATGTTGGGAATAATATGACAGTTTCCCGGATATTTATCGTAACCGAAGTTCTCCTCTATATACTGAAAGCATGCTCTCCAGTTTTCCGGATTCTCATCATAAAAAGTCATCACTGCTCTTACCACACGGGTATACTCACAATCCTGCGGAATATAGGAAAGACCCTTCTCAATGATTTTCCGGATATCCTTTTCTTCAAATGCATAGCTGATACACACCGCAACAAAAATTCCGCCATAAATTCCATTTCCGTCATGCGTAACGCTGGCAGCTTTTTCTGCATATTTTGCAGCAAGATCCGGATTTCCCGGTGTTACCAATCCCCAGGTATCGATAAAAATCTGACCGCCGATCTGTTCCGCAGTCGCATAACCGTTCTGCCGGATGCTGCCGCTTCTCGGAGCCGGAATCCCGCTGCGCAAATTCAAATATGCCGTATGCTCGGTAGAGATACCATAGCCTCCCCACCAGAAAAAACCGTGCTCATAGGGCGCATAATTCAAAAGGGCCTCTGCCACATCCTGCGCCTCAAGGTCGAATCCGTGTCTTCCCTCTTCCAGAGCTCTTAAGAAAAACAACGGTCCGTTGCTGTCATCGTCCGCAGCAAATTCCCGATAATCCACCGGATAATCCCGAAGATCGCCATAGGTATCTTTGATTTTTTCATAAGTCCACCCTTCGATTGGAGCTCCAAGACGGATTCCGATGATCTTTGCCAGCCATCCGGCATAAATCTGCTCAATGTATTCCTGTTTCATGCTTTATCACCCTCAATACAATTTTTATCGCTTCCAGATCAGTTGAAATTTGCTCATCATCTAAAACATAATACACAAATCAAAGCCTGATTTTTCATGAGCGTCCCCATGAACCCACGATCCATTGGCACCATCTCACTATGCAAGCTGTCCCTATTAACAACTTACTTAGAGATCGTTAACAGGGACAGAAAGCTACTTATTGACTTTCAATAACCCAGATCTTCATTTATCAATATAACATGATAAACGGCACCGGTTGGTTTTTCATACAAAACAGATAGGTTTCTGCAAATTCGTTCTGGACTTTTACAATCATAACATTTATCAGACTTTACCGCACAAGGAGTTTTCCTGTTTAATCGCTTTGCATTAAGCGGTGCGGCAACGTTTCTGGCTCTTTCCAATGCAGCACTTAAATCCACACATATTTTATTTCTTCCAATAACCAAATAGACTTCCGAAGGACCAAAAGATATTGCTGCTACACGGTTTCCAGTATTGTCAATATTAACAATTTCTCCTTTTTCAGAAACAGCATTCACCGAAGATATATATATTTCAGAGGCAGATGCCTTTTTCCTTGCCTCCATAATACTCATATTATCCTGTCTTTCCTCATGCCAGCAAACGTCATTATGAGCAGACAGTTTGGAGAAAAGCTCCATCTGATGAATTGTAACTGAGCCGCCAAACCCAACAATTTTACCATCAATTTCTCTGTTAATATAGTCTGCTGCTGATTCTTTATCATTGAAAATCTGAACATGATAGCCTTTTCCAATTAGCTTTTCCGCCAAACAATTGATTGCATTCTTCACCACGAACTCTCCTAGATAAAATAGTTTTTCTATTTATACACGTTTTCTAGATTGCAAGCAGGTTCTTTATCGCTTCCATATAGATCTGAACCGCTTCTTCCATATCTGACACAAGCAGGAATTCATCTGCACCGTGGATATGATAGTCCATTCCGGTTTTCTCGGGACCAAATGCAATGATATTATCCAGTGACTTTGCATAGGTTCCCCCACCGATCACCATAGGCTCATTTTTTGTATCTCCGGTTACATCTGCATAAGCTTTGTATAAAGCCTCCACAAGTGGAGATTCTTTCGGGAAGAACAACGGATCACCAATGGCTTTGATTTCAATCCGTCCGTTTTCATCTTCCAGTTTGCCCTCACACATCTTACGGATCTCTGCTTCCCTTAAAGTTACAGGAACCCGGATATCAATCGTACAGGAAATGATACCGTCCTGTGTCTTAACAATTCCGTTGCAGAAAGTCAGCTCTCCATATTCGTCTTCAAACTTCAGTCCTACACCCTGGCCGTCGCATGCTGTACCGATATGGGTATTGTAGAACCGAACAAAATCATCCTCAAATCCGGCTTTTTCAAGACATTCAAAGGTCACACCGGCTGCATTAACGCCAAGGGTCGGCGTACTGGCATGAGCAGGCACCCCTTTTGCATAGATACTGATCCGGCCATTGTCTTCTGTGATCTGATACCTGGAAAGCTTTGTCTCTGAAAAAGCCAGTTCCAGCCTTTCCTTAAGTCCGTCTTCTGCCGGAATAACAGCAGTGCACTCATCGCACACCGCATTTGAGACAAATCCACCGTTGATGGAGATGATCCTGGTGTTCTTCGAATAGGCCATCATGGACATATGACCCTTTTCACCGTGAATACAGGGAAAATTTGCATCCGGTGTGAATCCACAGGATAACTTCTCTTCCACTTTGTTATAATGCTCCATACATCTGGAACCGGTTTCCTCGTTGCATCCCATGATAAGGCGGACCCTTTTGTTAAGCTTCATCCCCGAATCGCGGAGAAGCTTCATAGCATAAAGCGCTTCCAGCACCGGACCCTTATCATCGGTCACTCCGCGTCCATATACAAAATCACCTTCCCGTGTAAGCTGAAACGGATCATGGGTCCAGCCTCCGCCGGCAGGAACAATATCGAGATGTCCGGCAATACCGACAATCTCTTCCCCCTCACCCATCTCAGCATAGCCACAGTAATTATCCAGATTTACAGTTCGAAAGCCCAGCTCTTCAGCGATCTTAAGTCCTTCGTTCAGCACTTTTGCCGGACCCTCTCCGAAAGGCATTCCCTCCAGAGGAGTCCCAAGCTGTGAATCCACAGCGACAAGTCTTCCCAGATTTTCAATCAAGTTTTCCGATAATGCGTGAATTTCTTCTTTGATAGTCATAGTTCCTCCAAGTAATACCGGCAGCTGATGTCTGTTATCTCAGCTGCTTATTTATAAGTTAACACATGAATTCAGTATATCATAAAAGGCTCCATTTTTCTCATTTTCTTTCAGAGAAAAAGAACTTGCGAAACAATCATCTTTACCGTTCTACAACAACGGTAAGTAAAACCAAATCTTCGCTGCCTGTGTTGATAATACTGTGTTCAGAGCCCTTCCTGCAGATATGACAAGTTCCGGCTGTCAAACATTCCTCCCTGCCATCACAGATTGCTTTTCCATTTCCTGACAAAACGTAATTAATGTCATCACTGGTATTGTGCTTATGAAGCCCAATAGAACCTCCGGCATGAATGGAACATGTGATAATTTTTCCCTGGTCGTCCATGTACATTTTTGCAGTCATCATGCCTGTACCGTTATTCATTCCAGGTGCAGTGGTTTCTTTCTTGTTATTAAAATCAATCAGCATAGAATCTCCTCCAATTTTCAATTCGAATTCATTTTTTATCTTTTTCTTTGTATCCTTTCCACATCCGGAAATAATTGTGCAACATTATTCCGCTTTTTCTACCGGTATCCAGATTTCACTGTAATTCGAATCTTCCGTATACATCTCGATATTATAGTTTCCGGCAAGTTTGTATGTCTTACAAGACGGCAGCCACTCGCTCCATATTTTTGTATTCACATCCTGTAAAGACTCCGGCAGTGCTCCATAACATGGAAAGACTGCCCATGTCCCGGCAGGAATTACTCTGGTTTCAAACCCTTCCGGTACTTCACTTTCCGGACAGTAAATATCGGCGATCAAATATTCAAATTCCTTACCGTCACTGTCGATACAGATTCCAAACATTCCGCACACTGTTTTTCGATTATCACTGTTCATGTGTTC
>JAQYOA010000014.1 GCA_028727605.1 Lachnospiraceae bacterium | reverse complement strand
CGGTTCTTAATGACGAGTCTGACTGGATCAGGCTGGAAAACCACCATGATCCGATTGTTGACAGGGAACTGTTTGAAAAAGCGAACAGACTGCATCCGAAAAAATCCAGAGGTGTTGCAGAAACAAGAACCAATTATACGTTGGCAAGACGCAAGAAACAGCCAGCACTGATGCTGTGTGCACACTGCGGTCATTGTCTGGTAAGAGAAACGGAGCATCTGCTGAAATGCTCGGATGGGCGTACCAGCGGTGATCATGTCTGTCGAAGCCTGGTGGTCAGACGTGAGCCAATGGAAAAGCATATCCTGGAGCTTGTTCATCAGTTTGCATCTTCCATGCTGGAAAACCGGAAGATTGTTAAATCAAAGAACCAGAGCAAAGGTATGGAGACGAATGTTGCAGAATTGTTGAAACAGAGCCGCCAGTTGTCTTCTGAAAAAATGAGACTTTATGATGGGTACAAAGATGGTTGTATTGACCGGGAATTGTACAAGCAGAAAGCAGAAAAGATAGGCAGACAGCTGGAAGAAATCAGACGAAAGATAGCAGAGTCTGAACGTGATGCAAAGATGCTCGAGCAGGACAATACTGCGAAGGAAATGAAACTGGAAGAATTTCTGGACATGGAGAAATTCGATACAGAGAAGTTACGGGAGATCATCAAGGTTATCCGGGTGCATAGCCAGGAGGAAATCGAAATTGAATGGAATTTTGATGATGTATTTTTAGGGCAGAGATAAAATGTTCTGGACAAGAGCGATATTGTGGAAGATAATAAAAGTGCTGGGGTACCTGATTGGAATGGTCAGGTACTATCCGGCAAGAAAAAAGAAATATTTTTTTTGTCCCATACTTGACACGTCCACATGTGTTCCGACATACTTTCTGTACGAATTACGCAAACGATGGTATGGACATTAAGAACCTTCAGTACCTGATGGGTCATTCCGATGCGGGTGTCACACTCAATGTTTACACCCATGCAAGCTACGCACACGCTGCGGAGCAGATGGCAAAGATTTCTCAGATTCGTCAGTCCTCTGACTCGAAAAAAGAGGAGGATTCTGCTGCCGAAAAAGCAGCAAATATGGTGGTAGTATCTTAAGATTACTACACCATTTACTACACCACCAGGTGGTGTAGTTACATAGATTTATAGAGACTTATGAAAAATGGAAGAAAAACCGAAAGTCCGAAAAACCCAGTAATATCAACGTTTTTCAGACTTATGGAGGGATATAGAGATTATGATAAAAGTGCTTTTCCTGTGCCACGGCAACATCTGCCGCAGCACAATGAGTCAATTTGTACTACAGGATATGGTTAACAAACTTGGACTGTCAGATTGCTTTTGTATAGATTCCAGAGCAACCAGTACAGAAGAGATCGGGAATCCTCCTCACCGGGGAACGATCAGAAAGATGCAGCAGGAAGGAATTCCGGTATTGCCCCACAGGGCGACACAAATCACGTGGAAAGATTACTGCAATTTTGATTATATAATTGGAATGGACACCTGGAACATGAGAAATCTGAACCGAATGTTAAAAGGAGATCCGGAGGGAAAGCTGTATAAATTCTTAACCTTTGCAGGCTCATCCAGAGATATTGCGGATCCGTGGTATACCGGAGATTTTGATGAGACTTATCGTGATGTCGTGGAGGGATGCGAAGGATTTTTGACTTATCTGAAAGAAAAAGGGGAAATCAAATTCGAATGAAGAAGGAGTTGCCGGGAAAGCGGTGGGTATTCTTTTGAATTTGCAGATTGAATCACAGGTGAATTAGTGTTATAGTGAAATAAGAGTTTTATTTCAAATGCAAAAGGAGGAAGCAGTTATGCGTGCAACATTTGATGACAGTCTTGTAACGGGTAATGAACTGATTGATGGACAGCATAAGGAACTCATCGATAAGATTAACAAACTGGTTATCTGCTGTGAAGAGGGCGGCGGAAAGCTCGAAGCAATTAAAATGCTGGATTATCTGGTAGATTACACAGATTTTCATTTTAAGGCAGAGGAAGATCTGCAGGAGAAGATTGGTTATCCGGGTATTGATGAGCATAGAAAAAAACACGAGGAATTCAAACAGGCAGTTTCCGAACTGCATGATATGCTTGCAGAGGAGGAAGGGCCGACAGATGCTTTTGTTCAGGCGGTTAATAAGAATGTGATCGAATGGCTGTATGGACACATCAAAGGTTTTGACTGTTCGGTAGCTACTTACATGAACCTGAATTCTATTCCGGAACTGATTTAATTGTATAAGGAAAGAGCGGTTGTATTTGCAGATGGAAAAGCCTTTCAGGATTTCCAATCAGTAAATACAGCCGCTTATTTTCTTGTCCTTTATTGAGAAAGGAGCAGCACTCCACAACTGACAAATCAGTTCTGATGTAATGCTCCTTCCGGTTGTTAAGCAATTGGTTCGAAATCAGCAACACCATGCTTGCAGAGAGGACAGATGAAATCTTCCGGAAGTTCATCGCCTTCGTAAACATATCCGCAGACTTTGCAGACAAAGCCTTTTTTATTTCCTGTGTCCGGTTTTGGTTTTACTTCATTCTGATAGTAGGTGTAGGTCATGGTATCTTTGTCGGAAAGAACTCTGGCCTCTGTTACGGAACAGATGAACATACCATGGGTATCCATATCAATGTACTGTTCCACTTTCAGGGACATAAATGCATTGATGTATTTTGGCAGGAATACAAGGCCGTTATCGGAACGAAGTGGTGTAAAGCTTGCAAATTTATCTACATTTCTGCCGCTCTGGAATCCAAAGTTTTCGAATACAGAGAACGGAGCATCCACGGACAGACAGTTTACATTCATAATGCCGGTCTGTTTGATTACGTGGTGAGAATAGTTCAGTTTGTTGATTGTAACAGCAACCCGTTTTGGAGAATCAGTGAGCTGTGAAACGGTATTCACGATCAGACCATTGTCTTTCTTGCCGTCATTGGAGGTGACTACATACAGGCCGTATCCGATCTTGAACAGAGCTGACATATCATTTTTATCTGCTGTGGAATTTTGCTGTGCAAGATAATCTTTGCAAAGTTCATCTGCCAGTGCATCCAGCTGTGCGGAACTGTCTTTGTTAAGCGCAGACATAATCTTGACTGTGATATTGGTGAAGGTCAGGTTCTTGCAGCCGGACAGCATTGTTTTCATGGTCTTGGCAGCCAAAGGAGCCCAGGAACCATTTTCGATCAGAGCTACTGTTTTGTTCTGGAAATTGCGTTCTGTCAGGTGATGAATGAATTCCTTCATAAACGGGAAAATGTCTGCATTATAAGTGGTAGTTGCAAGAACGATTCTGCCGTAGCGGAAAGCGTCTTCCACTGCTTCTGCCATGTCTGTGCGGGCCAGATCGTGAACAACAACTTTCGGGCAGTTTTTCTCTTTCAGTTTTTCAGCCAGAAGTTCTACCGCTTTTGCTGTATTTCCGTAAACGGAAGTGTAGGCAATGACAACACCGTCACTTTCCGTCGCATAGGAGGACCAGGTGTTGTACAGATTCAGATAGTAACCGAGATTTTCCGTGAGGACAGGTCCGTGAAGCGGGCAGATGATGGAAATGTCCAGAGTTGCCGCTTTTTTGAGCAGAGCCTGTACCTGTGCGCCGTATTTTCCGACAATACCGATGTAGTATCTTCTGGCTTCACATGCCCAGTCTTCCTCAACATCGAGAGCTCCGAATTTACCAAAACCGTCAGCAGAGAACAGCACTTTATCTGTACTGTCATAGGTCACGATAACCTCCGGCCAGTGAACCATCGGTGCGGTAACAAAGGTAAGGGTATGTTTGCCGAGGGTTAAGGTGTCACCTTCGCCCACAACGATACGGCGGTCAGAAAAGTCTGTGCCGAAGAAATTGTTCATCATAACAAAGGCTTTTGCGGAAGAAACGATTGTAGCTTCCGGGTAGGTTTTCATAAAATTAGCAATGTTAGCGGAGTGATCCGGTTCCATGTGCTGAATAATCAGATAGTCCGGTTTGCGATTTTCCAGTACTGCGCCAAGATTGTCCAGCCATTCATGGGTGAAATTACGGTCTACGGTATCCATTACTGCAATTTTTTCATCCATGATGACGTAGGAATTATAGGACATTCCGTTTGGAACGACATATTGTCCCTCAAAAAGATCTACTTTGTGATCGTTCACTCCAACATAACAAATGTCATTTGTAATCTTCATAATTTTAGTCACCTCGTTGTTTTATTTTTACTGATATCAGAATCTCGCTGTTCATGATTATATCATACAATATTTTGATTGAAAAGTGGCCGGATCAAGTTTCTACATTTTGTGGAAGGCAAACATGCAAATCGGAAAGGTCTATGTTGATTCCTTCCAGCTGCAGCAGTTTGACCTTCCGATCAATTCCGCCTGCGTATCCCGTCAGACTGCCGTTGGAACCTATGACACGATGGCAGGGAATAATGATCGAAATGGGGTTATGTGCCACAGCTCCTCCGACAGCCTGAGCAGACATCCGTGGTCTGTTTAAGAGGTGAGACGCTTTTTGTGCAAGTGCACCGTAAGTGGTGGTTTGACCATAAGGGATTTCGCAAAGAAATTTCCAGATCAGATGGCGAAATTCACTGCCGGCAGGATTCAGCGAAAGAGACGCAATTTCCGGCTTCTTTCCGGAAAAATAGCGTTTCAGCCAGTCTTTTGTCACATCAAAGATGGGTAAATCACTTTGTAAAATTGGTTTTTCGCGGATGGAACTGCAAAAATATTTCTGTCCCTCCAGATACAGACCGACCAGATTGGTTCCGTCACTTACCATGGTAATAAGTCCGAGAGGAGATGGTTGTTTTGCCTCAAATAACATCGAATTTCCTTTCTGTATACGGTTTCAATATGGTTGAGAGAAACCGCAAAAAGATACTTACGGAAAAAAACTATCATGGGATTATTTGCTTGTCAAGCAAAAAACTCTTTACAAAGAAGGGTTTTGGGATTAAGATAAGTATGAAAAAGAAAACATAGAATAATACGCTGAAGAGAAGAGTACGATGTGAAAAGCAGCAGAGAGGAATGCCTTGTGGTGAAAGCATTCTTGCAGGAAACGTCCGAAGACCGCCTCTGAGTGGCTTTAATACAGCCCGGTGATTCCGTTATCGTCAATAACGAGAGGTTCTGAAAAGAAATTGTGTTTTTTATCTGCTTTCAGAACAAGGAGGGTGGAACCGCGTGAAATACGTCCCTTGCATTGCATAAGCAATGTAAGGGATTTTTTTGTTTTCTGATTCTGAGAATATCCGCAGAAGAATCGTTTTTTCGGGACTTAAAGTCCGCCCCGGTTCGGAACGGAGCTTTCTTTTAAATTAAACAGAAAGGAAATGAAAAGAATGAAAATCACATTAAAAGACGGAAGTGTGAAAGAATATGATCATGCCATGAGTGTTTATGAGATCGCAAAGGATCTCAGCGATGGTTTGGCAAGAGCAGCCTGTGTGGGCGAAGTTGATGGTAATCTTGTTGATCTTAGAACGGTCATTGATCAGGATTGTACAGTCAGTATTCTGACAGCAAATGATGAGGCGGGACTTCGTACCGTGCGTCATACCTGTTCTCATGTATTGGCAGAGGCGGTCAAGAGACTGTTCCCGGATGCCAAAATTACAATCGGACCATCGATCGACGAGGGATTTTACTATGATTTCGATCATGCTCCCTTCTCCAGAGAAGATCTGGATAATCTGGAAAAAGAGATGAAAAAGATCATCAAGGAAGGTCATGAACTGAAACGCTTTACACTTCCAAGAGAAGAGGCAATTAAATTCATGGAAGAAAAAGACGAGCCATATAAAGTCGAACTGATCCGGGATCTTCCGGAGGATGCCGAGATTTCTTTCTATGATCAGGGCGGTTTTGTGGATCTGTGTGCCGGTCCTCATCTGATGAGCACAAAAGGGATTAAAGCATTTAAACTGATTTCTTCTTCCATGGCTTACTGGAGAGGGGATTCTTCCCGTGCCCAGCTGCAGAGAATTTACGGAACCGCATTTAACAAAAAAGAGGAACTGGCTGCATATCTTGAGCATCTGGAAGATATCAAAAAACGGGATCACAACAAACTGGGTCGTGAGATGGAGTTGTTCACAACAGTCGATGTTATCGGACAGGGTCTTCCGCTGATTCTTCCGAACGGAACGAAGATGATCATGAAGCTGCAGCGCTGGATTGAGGATCTGGAGGACAAGGAATGGGGTTATGTCCGTACCAAAACTCCGTTTATGGCAAAGAGTGACTTGTATAAGATTTCCGGACACTGGGATCATTACCAGGATGGAATGTTTGTACTGGGAGATGAAGAAAAGGATAAGGAAGTATTTGCTCTGCGTCCGATGACATGTCCGTTCCAGTATTACTGTTATAAGAATAAACAGCATTCTTACCGGGAGCTGCCGATCCGTTATGGTGAGACCTCCACTCTGTTCCGAAATGAAGATTCCGGTGAGATGCATGGCCTGACTCGGGTACGTCAGTTCACGATTTCAGAAGGTCACCTGGTGATCCGTCCGGATCAGGCAGAAGAGGAACTGCAGAACTGCCTGAATCTGGCAAACTATGTTCTGTCAACTCTGGGACTGCAGGAGGATGTGACCTATCGTTTGTCCAAATGGGATCCCAACAACCGGGAAAAATATCTGGGAGATGAAGCGTACTGGGAGAAAACACAGGATGCACTTCGTCAGATTCTGAAAAATGATAATCTTCCTTTCACCGAGGCTGACGGAGAAGCTGCATTCTATGGACCTAAGATCGACATTCAGGCAAAGAATGTGTACGGTAAGGAAGATACTATGATCACCATTCAGCTGGATTGTGCGATTGCAGAAAACTTCGATATGTATTACATTGATCAGAATGGAGATAAGATTCGTCCATACATTATTCACAGAACATCTCTTGGATGCTATGAGAGAACATTGGCATGGCTGATTGAAAAATATGCAGGTAAATTCCCGACCTGGTTGTGTCCGGAGCAGGTACGTGTTCTGCCGATTTCGGATAAATATGCGGATTATGCTGAGCAGGTTCGGAAAGAGCTTGCAAGAAATAATGTTGATGTTACCGTTGATAACCGCAGTGAAAAGATCGGATATAAGATTCGTGATGCCAGAATGGATAAGATTCCGTATATGCTGGTGGTTGGTGCAAGTGAGGCAGAACAGGGTCTTGTCTCTGTAAGAAGCCGTTTCGAAGGAAATGAAGGCCCGAAGCCGCTTGGCGAATTTGTGGATCAGATCTGTAAAGAAATCCGTACAAAAGAGATTCGGAAAGAACTTCCGGAGGATGAGAAAAAGAGATAAACACCTTTTTCCAACGTGGCAGAAAAACGCGGGACTGTCTAAGGAAGACAGGCCTGCGTTTTTTCGATCCTTACAAATGGTTTGATTTACCCTGTGAAAAATGATACAATTATATGCTGTAAAGCAGTGCTGTTTTAGTCAGATGTATGGATGGGAGAAAACTAAATACGGCAAGTTGTTGTACAAAAAGAACAAGAACAAATGAGGAGAGAAGGATTATGAGCCAAAACAGTCAGGATACGGAACAATATGGAAAAGGCGGAAAGATCAGACTGCTGATGCGATATTACAAGCCATATAAAGGCCTGTTTTTTTCGGATATGTTTTTTGCAATTATCGGTGCAGCCATCACGCTGGTGCTGCCTTTGATTGTACGCTACATTACCGGAACTGTGGTTTTGAAACCACTTGGAGAAGCAACCGGCGAGATTTTCCGTCTCGGTGTTTTGATGATTGCACTTGTTGCGCTGGAGATGGGATGTAATTTTTATATTGCATACTTTGGACATATGATGGGTGCAAAAATTGAACACGACATGAGAAATGAAATTTTTGGACACTATCAGAAATTATCATTCGCGTTTTTTGATAATCAGAAAGTAGGACATTTGCTTTCCAGAATCACCAGTGACCTCTTTGATATCAGCGAACTGCTTCATCATGGGCCGGAAGATATTGTGATTTCCGCCATTAAGCTGGTCGGTGCCATGGCAATTCTGTTTGCGGTAAATCCGGTTCTCGCCTGTGTTCCGCTTGTAGTAATTCTGGTCATGCTGGTTTATGCTCTTTTTATGAATAAAAGGATGAAAAGAGCTTTTACGGAGAACCGCCGCAGAATTGCTGACATTAACAGCCAGATTGAGGACAGCCTGTCCGGTATCCGTGTGGTGAAATCATTTGGCAATGAGAGCGAGGAAATGCGGAAGTTCAGCGCAGGCAATGATCGGTTTGTGGATTCCAAGAGGGTCAGCTATAAATATATGGGTATTTACAACTCCGGAATGGGAGCTTTTTCCACGCTGATTACCGTTGCTTCCTTGATTGTAGGTGCTTTTCTGATGACGAGAGGAGAACTTGCTGCAGCTGATCTGGTTACCTTCCTTTTGTATATCAGTAACTGTACAGATCCTGTTAAGAAGCTGGTGAATTTTACGGAGCAGTTTCAGAACGGATATACAGGATATGAACGTTTCCTGGAGATTATGAGTATTGCTCCGGATATTGAAGATAAACCGGATGCGCTTCCGTTAAAAGAGGTTGCAGGGGAAGTTCGCTTTGAGGATGTTTCCTTCCATTATGAGTCAACCCAGGAAAATGTGCTTTCTCATGTGAGTCTGAACGTTCCGGCAGGAGATTACGTTGCACTTGTGGGCAGTTCTGGTGCCGGAAAGACTACCTTGTGTTCTCTGATTCCGCGATTCTATGATGTCAGCAGCGGAACAATTTATCTGGATGGAAAAGATATCCGTGATGTGAAACTGAAAGATCTCAGAGATCATATTGGAATTGTGCAGCAGGATGTCTATCTGTTTGCGGGAACGATTATTGAAAATATCCGGTATGGTCGTCCGGATGCTACCGATGAGGAGGTTATCCGTGCAGCGAAGGCAGCAAATGCCCATGATTTCATTATGGAACTTGCCGACGGGTATGATACGGATATCGGACAGAGAGGTGTGAAACTTTCCGGAGGACAAAAGCAAAGACTTTCGATTGCACGTGTATTTTTGAAAAATCCGCCGATTTTGATCTTTGATGAGGCAACTTCCGCATTGGATAATGAAAGCGAAAAAGTAGTACAGGCATCGCTTGAAAAGCTGGCGAAAGACAGAACAACTTTTGTGATTGCCCATCGCCTCTCTACCATTCGAAACGCAAAGAGAATTCTTGTTTTGAATGAAGATGGTATTGCGGAAGAAGGTACTCACAAAGAACTGCTTGAAAAAGGCGGCATTTACGCGCATTTGTATGAAATGCAGTTTTGACGGTTTTTAATAACCGTAAGATAAGGAGGTCAACGTGGCAGCATTTGAACGTATCTGTTCCGGACTTTCAGGTCTGGATACTATTCTGGATCATATTCGTTTGGGAGATAACGTGGTATGGCAGGTGTCTTCCATGGAGGAATATCAGTTTTTTGTTCAACCGTTCTGTCAGCAGGCAGTAAGGGATAAAAGAAATATTCTCTATATGCACTTTACCGGTCATCCTCGTTTGATTGCAGAAGATACACCGGGGATCCGCTGTTACGAATTTGATCCGAGAAAAGGTTTTGAGAGTTTTACAGTTAGTGTAAGAAAGAGAATTACGGAAGAAGGAAAAGATGCGTTCTATGTCTTCGACTGCCTTTCCGATCTGCAGGTCGCCTGGGCTACGGATCTCATGATGGGTAATTTCTTTCAGGTGACCTGTCCGTATCTGTTTGAATTGGATACCGTTGCCTATTTCCCGGTTTTGCGGGGAAGGCATTCCTTTGAGGCAATCGCTCGTATTCGTGAAACAACGCAGCTGTTTCTGGATATTTATAAGGATGGAAAAGAGCTTTTCATTAATCCGCTGAAAGTTTGGAACCGGTATTCAGCAAGTATGTTTTTGCCGCATCATTATGAGAGTGCAACCGGCGAATTTCTGGCAGTGAAGGGTGGTTATGAGATCAGTCGTTTTTACGCACTGGTAGATAAGTATGCCAATATTACGGAAAACCAGAACCTGGACAGCTGGGAACGTTTGGTTAATAAGGCAAAGATGCAGTATCAGGCTGATGGAACGTTTACAAAAGAGACGGAACAGATTTTTTCCCACAATATGATGTCCAGAGATCCGAGAATACTGGAACTTCTGGAAAAATATTTTGCGCCGGATGATTATTTTCAGGTATACAGCCGGATGGTTGGCAGCGGCGGCATTGGCGGTAAAGCCTGCGGTATGCTTCTTGCACGGAAAGTGATTCAGAAAGATGCAAAAGACGCTGCACAATGGATGGAACCCCATGATTCTTTTTATATCGGATCGGATGTGTTTTATACCTATATTGTACATAATCATTTCTGGAGTCTTCGCATGAAACAAAAGAAACCGGAAGGCTATTTTGAGATGGCACCTGCCATGGCGGAGGCATTTCAAAAAGGGGTATTCCCCCAGCAGATTCGGGAACAGTTTGTTCGTATGCTGGAATATTTCGGACAATGTCCGATAATCCTGAGATCCAGTTCTCTGCAGGAGGATGGTTTCGGAAATGCATTTGCAGGAAAGTATGAGTCGGTGTTCTGCATTAACAACGGATCTATGGAGGAGCGACTTGAGGCAGTGGAAAATGCAGTTCGGACTGTGTATGCAAGTACGATGGATCGTTCAGCACTGGAATACCGAAGACAGAGGGGGCTGGAACAACAGGATGAGCAGATGGCTGTGCTGGTGCAGCGGGTTTCCGGAAACACCTTCGATGATTTCTTTATGCCAAACGCTGCGGGCGTAGGTTATTCCTACAGCTCCTATCGGTGGAGCAGTGAGATTGATCCGTCTAAGGGAATGCTTCGTCTCGTTATGGGACTTGGCACGCGTGCAGTTGACCGCACAGAGGGAGATTATCCGAGAATTGTGAGCCTGGATCGACCGGAGGTATCGACTTTGACAGATATCCGGGAAAAACATCGTTTTTCCCAGGGGTATGTGGATGTAATGGATTACAGAACCAGGAAGCAGGATACGCGGCCGCTGAAAGAAATCCTGCCGGCAATGGAACCCTGGTACAAAAAGATGGTTCTGGAACACGACTATGAAGTGGAGACGATGTATCGGGAACGAGGGCAGAGAAGAGATGTTCTGTTTGCAAGCTGCGAAGGATTAGTGAAAAACAAAGAGTTTATTCAATGTATGAAAGAAGTACTTCGTACATTACAAAGTGCTTATTCTTACCCGGTTGACATTGAGTTTACCGTCAACGGAAACAAAGAAGGGAAATTTGTTTTCAACCTGCTGCAGTGTCGTCCCCTTCAGATCGGGATCGATCAGGGAGAAGTGGAAGAACCGGATTTTGATCCGCAAGAGGTTCTTTTGGATGTTGAAAATTCTGCTATGGGAGGTTCAAGAAGAGAGAATTATCAGATTGTTGTCTGGGTAGAACCGGAAGCGTATTATCGTTATCCGTATAAGGAAAAACCGAAGGTTGCTTATATGATCGGCGAATTGAACCGGTATTTCGCTTCCAATGATCCGAACAGCCGCATGATTCTGTTTGCTCCCGGACGAATTGGCACTTCCTCTCCGGATCTGGGTGTGCCGGTGGCGTTTGCGGATATTCATCATTTCTCAGCTGTGTGTGAAGTGTCTGATCGTTCAGCCGGGTCCATGCCGGAACTGTCCTACGGAAGTCATATGTTCCAGGATTTGGTGGAAGCGGGAATTTTCTATATGGCAGTATTTGGAAATGAACGAACAAAAACATTCCGAAAAGATTATTTCCAAAAGGAGGAGAATCTTTTGACGAAGATTTTTCCAAAATTCCCGGAATTGGAACAGATCGTAAAAGTATACCGTCTGGAAGGAAACGGACTCACTTTGTATTCTGACCTTCGAAATGAAAAAACTGTTTTTGGAAAGATAAGAGGATCGGAAAGCTGAAAAGCATGAGATTTGGCATATCCCCGGAGCTTGTTCCGGGGATATGCCATTTTATCTTAATTCTTCTTTTCGGAGTTTCTGCATCCGCAGGAGGATGAGATATTTCCATCCGGATTGGGACAGCTGCATTCCGCTGTCTTATCAAAACTTGGATTAAATGCATAGAAGTTTTTAAAACTAAGTTCATCCTGTACAGAGCGCAAAGCTTCACCGAACCGCTGAAAATGCACCACTTCTCTTGCCCTGAGGAAGCGAATCGGATCAGCAACTTCCGGATCTTTTACCAGACGGAGGATATTGTCGTAGGTGGAACGGGCTTTTTGTTCTGCTGCAAGATCCTCGAACAGATCTGTGATCGGATCCCCTTTCGACTGAAATTCGCAGGCATTAAATGGGATTCCGCCCGCCGCCTGAGGCCAGATACCTACCGTATGATCTACATAATAGTTGGCAAAGCCGGATTCCTTAATTTCTTCCATGGTCAAATTACAGGTAAGCTGATGAACGATTGTGGCCACAATTTCCAGGTGGGCAAGTTCTTCAGTTCCCACATCATTTAGCACACCCATTGTTATTCTGTTTGGAGCGGTGAAGCGCTGAGAAAGATAACGCATCGAAGCACCCATTTCACCGTCAGGGCCACCGTATTGTGTAAGGATGATCTGTGCAATTTGGGCATTTGGTGTTGTTATATTGACCGGATATTCCAGTCGTTTTTCATAATTCCACATCTTTTTCAGCAGCCTCCTTTCCTTGCAGGCTCCCAGGGCCACGGCTGCATTACCCAATCCCAGGAACGGCTCATACGATCATTTGCAGTATCGATTGTCAGTGGTCCGTAATTCTGAGCGTAGAGCTTCATTGCCGCATTTCTCTGTGCCAGTTTTTCCCGAAAGAAAGCAATGGCATCCTCATCGTTCGGGTGTGAATCAAGATAAAGAGTCATTTCGACTACTGCAAAGCTTACCTGATCAATCCAGGATAATAAACTTTCTTTCGAAGGGCATTGTCCTTTCATCTGCATCCTCTGCCTCCTTTTCCGCAAAATGGTTTGCATAATTCAGGGAAAATCGTTCCCATCTGAAATCCGACTGCGAGATCGTACGTTTGCTCGAACTGCTGCATAGGAACATAAGCCATTGCCGGAACCATTTTTGCACTGGACACAGAACTATCTGACATTTTGCACTCAGACATCATGCCCTGACGCATTGCCATCTGCTGTCCGGGTATTTGATGACTGCTGCGATTCATACGACTGTATTCCATCAGAATTTCCTTTCAATAATAAGATGGATTCTCATAATAAATTATGAAAAAATAAGAAAAGTGCCATGGCATGCATGACACTTTTTCGGAAATCGGATAATAGTGGAAAATCGGTTGTATTAACCTCTGTATACACCGATGCACGTACCGATACATTGAATTTTGTCCATTCTTGAAAAAATCATATCCTGTCCCCTTCCATTCAGGCATTTCAGGGTATATTTATTGTCTTCGTGGAGAAACAAGCGGAAGTATGCTCTGACACCGTCGAAGAACACTGCACGTTCGTGATCCTTTGGAAATCTGTTTTCGAGAAGGATGATATCACCAAGACAATAAGCAGGTGCAAAATTGTTTGTGGTAATATCAATTGCAAGGAATGCTTTTTCTTCGGATATCTCAAGTTCTTCTGTAACACAGGTGTTGTATACAATTCCATCTTCAACATGTCCAACCGGGATTAGTCTTGGAACAAAATGTTTCCCTTTTGCATTTCTTTCATGCACGGCAGCCGTTGCCTCAAATTTTGCGATAAGGGATATGATCCCTTTTCCGTGTATGCCGCACTGTCTGAAATGATCGATCAGATTTTGTTCTTCCTCAGTTAGCGTTGATTTCCCTGCCAGTCTGTCAAGCGACATGTTTAACGCAGCTGCAAGCTTCGAGGCAGTCGATAGTTTGACATCTGTCACTTTCTGATAGTATATATTTCGGATTGTTTCAACAGGGACACCTGATAAAGTAGAGAGTTCTGAAATACTGATGTCCTTTTTATTCATTGCGTCTTTCAAATTTTTATTTAGCATAAGATCACCGCTTTCGTGTTATCAATGACACAATTGAAAAGCAATTTTTATAAAATAAATGTTATAAAAAATATAGAAAATTGTCAATTGTTTAAATAAAATTAAATTATCAAATAATATTTTGCGAAAGGGGGTATATTATGAAAAGTAATGGAGAAGATAACCTATCGGAGTTTAATAACTTTTACGACTTCAATGGAAACGGTCATTCCCCACTGTTTGTGGTAAAAATTGAAAATCTGCAAAACGGACTGACTGTATCTCGGATATACGATGACGTAATTCAGGAAGTATTGATTCATATGGGAATACCATCAAATACAGTTGGATATTCTTATTTAGTAAAAGCATTACAGCTCATCTCAGAAAATCAGGAATACTTGAATCAAGGTACAGGATATTTATATTGTGATATTGCCAAATCCTGCAACAGTACATCTGCCTGCGTAGAACGGAATATAAGACATGCCATTGAAGCAGCATTCAAGTGTGGGAACACGGATTTTATTCATGACATTTTGGGAGAGAAAATTGATATCACAAAAGGAATTCCAACAAATACGCAATTCCTTTCAGGCGTGTTTTATTATATCCGGAGTATAAAATCACATTGAACAAAAGGTCAAATGTGGAGGAAATAATGGTACAGATCAGTCAAAATCGACAGGGCAGCCTTATTGGCTGCCCTGTCGATTTTGGATTTCGTAAACATAGAGAAAGGAAAGGGTAAAAAAAATTACAAATCAGACTGTTTCTGTGATATACTGTATCTGGCTGTATGGGATGATTGTATGGCCGTTTGTTTTGATCTGTTCAGCCAGAATGTGACAGTATGATAAAAACAGCTTCTGGGAAATATGAGATCAGAAACTGCAAGATACGAACAGAGATAAAGGCAGGGATACCACGTTGATAAAAACATATCTGAAAACGGCATGGAAGTTATTATACAAAAATATATGGAGTCTGATCCTGTTCGAGGCAGTCTATCGTGTTTTTTCCAACTTCCTGATTGTGAAACTATCCGGAAGAGCAATTCAGTTTGCACTGAAACAGTGCGGCTACAGTTATATGACTTCTGAAAACTATAATGATGTCATGCTTCATCCTCTGACAATCCTGATTATCGTTGGATTATTGATGATGGTGCTTTTTTTTATGATGTTTGAAGTTTTTGCAGTCCTTGGATATTTGGAGGCATCCTGGCGTCGGGAGAAGATCCGCATTCCTGAGATGTTTGGCGCCGGAGCGGTGGGAACAGTGCGTTTTATAAGGCGTTATCCGTTTGCCTGGTTCCTCTATATTGCGGCAAGTTTTCCGTATCTCTGGATCCATTCGAGTTATAGTGCAATTAACAGTATGAGACTCTTAAAAGTCACTGCGACGAAAATCATAGAAGCATTTCCTGCGGTCTGGATGCCGGTATTGCTTCTGGTTCTTGTGGTGATCTTTTCTTTTCTGTTTTCGTATTCGCTTCCCTTCCGTTTCCTGATGGAAGAAAAAGAGGAGAGGATCAGGAGAAGAGTTAAAAATGTCATGCGTGGCAAAGCTTTGCGGGAGTTTGGGATAAATCTTCTGCTTCATCTGACGATTGCGGTAGTGTCTTTGATTCTGTTTTTTACAGCAGGTGCAGCCGTAGTTCTCTATGCACGGTATGTCAAGACGCCGTCGACAGTGGTCAGTGCGGTAATTGTTTATGGGGACTGGCTGAAAACTGTGATGGGTGTGGTAACAGGTGCCATTGGAATTGTGGGAAGTGTTACTTACCTTTATCTGATTTTTACGCTGTCTGACCGCAGGGATTATCAGAGAAGCAGAACTTTTCCGAAAAATTCCCGATTGATCAGAATCATACGGGGACCTGCAGCAGCGGCGGTTCTCTCCGTTGCAATTATTGCGGGAGAAAGTGTCTATATTATTCGATCGATGCAGCAGGATCTGCCTTCGGCAACTGCATCTTCGGGATATATTTCAGTATCTGCTCACAGAGGCGGTGCAAGAAAAGCGCCGGAGAATACAATGAGTGCAGTAAAATATGCAGTAGAGAGTATGGCAGATTATGCTGAAATTGATGTGCAGGAAACCAGTGACGGAGAGATCGTTCTGTTGCATGATTCTAATTTGAAACGTACCACAGGTTTGAATGCAAATATCTGGACACTTACCTATGATGAGGTCAGTCAGCTGGATGCAGGTGCCAGGTTTAATAAAGCATTTCGGGGTGAGCCGGTTCCAAAATTGGAGGATATTATTCAATATGCAAAGGGAAAAATCAATCTCAATATTGAGGTTAAATATAACGGTCACAATTTAAATATAGTAAAGAAAGTAATAAAGATTATTGAAGAAAATGATTTCGTAGAAAACTGTGTGTTGACTTCCATGAACTATAATTATCTGAAACAGGCGAAGAAGCTGAATCCCGATATTAAGACCGGTTATACAATGAAGATGACTTACGGAGATCTGGAAGATCTGGATGCAGCAGATTTCTTTTCCGTAAAGTATTCGTATATTACGGAACAGTTTGTGGAGAATGCACATAGCATTGGTAAAGAAGTCTGTGCATGGACTCTGAATTATCAGGGCGATATCCAGAGGATGGTAAACTGCGGCGTAGATAATATCATTACGGATGATCCGGAACTGGTACGTAAAGTTATTCTTGGAGAGATTGAACGAAGTCCGGATTTCCTGGATTTATTAATGTATCTGGTGAATTAAGTGATGCGAAAGTTCACAGATTCATAGTAATGTGTTATAATACAAAGAAGCTGCCGCAGTACAATACATAGGGAATGAACGATTATGACAAAGAATAAAGTTAGAAAAATAAAAAGAAAAGCAAAAAGAAAAACGAATAAATATTATGATTATAATCTCCTTGCAGCAGTTATCATTCTGCTCTGCTTTGGACTTGTAATGCTGTATAGTGCAAGCGCTTATGAGTCGGTTACAAAATTCCATAACGATCTGTTTTATTTTCGAAAGCAGGCAATCATTTCGGTTGCTGCCATTGCGCTGGCTCTTTTTGTATCATTCATTGATTACCATTGGTACATGAAATTATCAGGATTTTTATATCTTCTTGGCTTTTTTCTGATGGCGCTGGTTCTTTCTCCTTTGGGGGTGGAGGCTTATGGCGCCAGAAGATGGCTGAAAATCGGTGTTCAGTTTCAGCCTTCAGAAGTAGCAAAAATCGGAGTCATCCTCTTTCTTCCCTATGTGATTTTGAAAATGGGAAAGAAAGTACAAACTTTGAAAGGAGAAATGTTCATTCTTTTTCTCGGTGCAGTTCAGGCTGTCGCAGCATGGAAATTTACAGATAACTTAAGTACTGCAATCATCATTTTTCTGATTGCCTGTGTAATTGTGTTCCTTGCGGATCCCAAGTCTATCTGGATGGTGGTGACTGCAGGTATTTGCCTTATCATCGGAATTGGTGCAGTCTTCTGGCTGAAAGACCATCTTTATGTCCTTGAGACAGAAAACGGCTTCCGTCTGAATCGTATCTATGAGTGGCTGCAGGGCGGCAGTTACCAGGTATTGCAGGGATTGTATGCAATCGGTTCGGGAGGTATTCTGGGAAAAGGACTTGGAAACAGTACACAGAAAATCAGTACGATACCGGAAGCGCAGAATGACATGATTTTCTCTATTATCTGCGAAGAGCTTGGAGTCTTTGGAGCTGTTCTCCTGCTTTTGATGTTTGGGTATCTTTTATACCGTTTGTTTTTTATCGCACAGAATGCGCCGGATCTCTATGGCTCGCTGGTAGTCAGCGGTATTTTCGGCCATATTGCGATCCAGGTGATTCTGAATCTTCTTGTTGTACTGAATATTATCCCTACAACGGGTATTACACTGCCGTTTGTCAGTTATGGAGGCACTTCTGTTCTGTTCTTGATGGCAGAAGTGGGAATTGCTCTTGGAGTAGCGCGTCAGATTACATTTAAAAATGAGGAGACTACTGAGCGTTCAGAAAAAGAAAGTGCGAAAAACGTATTGACAAATTCATAAATTAAAGATACACTTTTTTCGAAAGAAATACAGTCTGTCACATGCGGCAGAAAGGAGCAGAGAAGCAAATGTTAGAGAAAATGAAAGAGATTCTGGCAGACCAGTTAAACTGTGATGCAGATACCATTAATGAAGACACATCTTTCAAGGATGATCTGGGCGCAGATTCACTGGATCTTCTGGAAGTTGTAATGGCCCTTGAGGATGAATACGGAATTGAAATTAACACGGATGATCTGACAGATCTTGCGACTGTTGGAGATGTAATTGAATATATGAAACAGAATGGCGTAGAAGTCTGATTTGATAAATCAGGTCATTTGCAGTTGAAATCGAGGGGATTGGATGATCAGCAGCATTGAATATATGAGAAATCTGATTGCGGAAAGCAAAAATGTTGTCTGTCTGACTGGACGGGCTGCAACCTACGGAACCGGATGTGAGCTTTACAGAGAAGAGTTCGAGTATGAACTGGAAGACCGGTATGGACGCTCTCTTGAAGAAATGTTTTCCGCATCCTATTATAATAATCGGACAAAAGATTTTTTTCAGTTCTATCGCGATGAAGTTCTAAAAAAACGTGGAACACCGAACGATTTGTATGTAACACTTGCGAAGATGGAGCGTGAGGGGAAGCTTACCGGCATTATTACCAGAAGTATTTTTTCTCTGGCATCTGTTGCAGGTTGCAAAAATGTAATCAGTCTTCATGGAAGTATCTACGAGAATCGATGCCCGCATTGCAATCGTCAGTATGACGTTTCGTATTTGCTGGAAAAACAGCCTGTTCCCTGGTGCGAAAACTGTGGTGCAATTGTACGCCCGCAGATTGTCCTTCGGGGAGAGATGGTGGACAACATTAAAATTACGCAGGCAGCAGATGTTGTAAGCAAAGCGGATTTGCTGTTAATTATCGGCACCAATATGAATTCATATATTGTAAACAGTTGTATAAAATACTTTACCGGCTCGAAAGTCCTCCTGCTGAACTGGGAGCCTCATTATGCGGATAGAAAGGCCGACTGTGTTTGCACGGGTGATATTCCGTCATTGATGCGTCAGATCTATCCGTAAAAGAAACAGTTGCAAATGGTTATCAGCGTGGTTTATAATAGGGTAGTTCAAGGAAGAAACAGGGATGTTTTTTTCTGAACTGCCTTACTTTTTTATAAGGATTCGAACGGCATTACTCTTCATGCAGGTAAATGCTGCTCATCATAGTCTGAATTATATTCAGACATTATATTTTACAGAGATACAGGAGTGAATAAATCATGAGTACAGTTAAGACGAGATTTGCACCAAGTCCTACAGGAAGAATGCATGTGGGAAATCTGCGTACAGCTCTGTATGCATATCTGATTGCAAAGCATGCAGACGGAAAATTTATGCTTCGTATTGAGGATACCGATCAGGAACGTTTCATGGAAGGTGCACTTGATATTATATACCGTACACTGAAAGAGACAGGACTTTGTCATGACGAAGGTCCGGATAAGGATGGCGGCTGCGGTCCGTATGTTCAGAGTGAGAGAAATGCATCCGGATTGTATTTAAAATATGCAAAACAGTTGATTGAACAGGGAGATGCATATTACTGTTTCTGCGATCAGGAGCGCTTAAGCCAGTGCAGAAGAACTGTCGGTGGAAAGGAAATTTCCATTTACGATAAACATTGCCTCAGCCTTTCCAAGGAGGAAATTGAAGCAAATCTGGCAGCCGGTAAACCTTACGTGATCCGATTCAATATGCCGACGGAAGGAACAACAACTTTCCACGATGAGATATACGGAAATATTACCGTAAATAATGAAGAACTGGAAGATCTGATCCTGATCAAATCAGACGGATACCCAACTTATAACTTTGCGAATGTAATCGATGATCATCTGATGGGGATCACTCATGTGGTTCGGGGAAATGAGTATCTGTCTTCATCACCGAAATACAATCGGATTTATGAGGCGTTCGGATGGGAAGTTCCGACCTATGTTCATTGTCCGCTGATCACAAATGAAGAGCATCAGAAGTTGTCGAAACGCTGCGGTCATTCTTCCTACGAGGATTTGATCGAACAGGGATTTTTAAAAGATGCGATTGTAAACTTTGTTGCTTTGCTTGGCTGGTGCCCGGAAGAAAACAGAGAAATTTATTCTCTGGAAGAACTGGTGAAAGTATTTGATTTTCATCATATCAGTAAGTCACCGGCAGTATTTGATATGACGAAGCTTCGCTGGATGAATGGTGAGTATATGAAAGCCATGGATGATGAGAAGTTCTATGAGATGGCTCTTCCGTATATTCAAAGTACAATCCATAAAGATCTGGATTTTCATAAAATAGCGGCTATGGTAAAGACCAGAATCGAGGTATTCCCGGATATTGCTGGATTGATTGACTTCTTTGAGGAGGTACCGGAGTATGAATCTTCCATGTATGTTCATAAAAAGATGAAAACGACAGAAGAGACTTCTCTGGAACTTTTAAAAGAAGTATTACCGCTTCTGAAGGAACAGGAAGATTACAGTAATGATGCACTTTTTGCGATGCTTTCGGCATTTGGCAAAGAGAAAGGATACAAGACCGGTTACATTATGTGGCCGATCCGTACGGCACTTTCCGGAAAACAGATGACACCGGCAGGAGCAACGGAGATTCTTGAAGTTCTTGGAAAAGAGGAGTCTCTGTCACGGATTGAAAAGGCGATTGAAAAATTATCATGAATTATAATGAGTCACAAAAAAAAGCAGTGTATCACACCCGGGGCCCTATGATGGTTCTTGCGGGCCCGGGATCCGGAAAGACTGCAGTGATTACGGGGCGGACCTGTCAGCTTGTGAAGAGCGGCATCTCCGCCTCTCGCATTCTGGTTGTCACGTTTACCAGGGCAGCTGCCAGAGAGATGAAAGAACGATACCTGAGAATGATGGGAAAGAACCGTACGCAAGTGACTTTCGGAACTTTTCACGGTGTCTTTTATGGAATTCTGCGAAATACGTATCATCTTTCCGGGGACAACATTCTCAGCGAAGAACAGAAGAATCGTCTGATGAGAGAATTGGTTAATGCTTACTGCCAGGACTTGGAAGAGGAGGATCTGCCGGCAAATCTTGCACGTGAAATCAGCACGGTAAAAAACAATCAGATTCCGCTGGAACATTATTATTCAGCCTGCGCACCGGAAAAGACGTTTCGAAAGATTTATGAAGAATACGAAAAATGGATGAAAGAGAATCGAAAACTGGATTTTGACGATATTATGGTACAGTGCGCCAGACTGTTCAGAGAACGTCCGGAGGTACTTCACGCATGGCAGCAGAAATTTCAGTATATTCTGATCGACGAATTTCAGGATATTAATCCGATTCAGTATGAGATTGTCCGTATGCTGGCATTTCCGGAAAATAATCTCTTTGTTGTCGGTGACGATGATCAGTCGATTTATCAGTTTCGTGGTGCAAAACCGGAACTGATGCTGAATTTTCCCAAAGACTATCCGGATACGGGGAAGATTGTTCTGGACAAAAATTACAGAAGTACAGGTAATATTGTGAAGAGATCACAATGCCTGATTCGCCATAATCAAAACAGATATGAAAAGAATGTTTCTACGGACAATGAGTCAGGACTGCCGGTGGCAATCCGTGAATTTCGGAATGTTCAGGAAGAAGTTCAATTTGTGATTGAAGAGTTGCTTCTTTCTGAAAAAAAGGGAATGGATTACAGTGAGATGGCACTGTTGTTCAGAACGAATCAGGGCTGCCGTGCGGCGGTAGAACAGTTGATGGAACATCAGATTCCTTTTCGGATGAGAGATGTTATGCCGGATCTCTATGATCATTGGATTGCAAGAGATTTACTGACCTATCTTTCGATTGCAGCAGGGAGCAGAAAACGAAGTGATTTTTTGAGAATTGCGAACAGGCCGAATCGCTATCTTTCACGGGATGCGTTTGAGAATTCCCAGGTTAGCTTTGAGGCATTGGAAGAGTATTACGAAGAGAAAGATTGGATGTGTCAGCGGATACAGAAACTGGAACAGGATATTCAGACGATTTCCCGCCTTACACCTTTCGGGGCCGTGAACTATATCCGATATGCAATGGGATATGAACAATATGTAAAAGAATATGCGGCATATCGGAAAATGAAGGACACGGAACTGATCGATATACTCAATGAACTGCAGGAGGCAGCCAAAAGCCAGAAAACGACAGCGGAATGGTTTACGCATATAGAGGAATATCAGAAAAAGATAAAAGAAGAGAAAAAACAGGAAAGTGATCAGTCTGAGGGTGTGACACTGTCAACTCTGCACAGCGTAAAAGGTCTGGAGTATGATAAAGTTTATATTCTGGACGTCAATGAGGGAATTATGCCATATCAAAAGGCGGTTCTTCCGGAAGCGCAGGAAGAGGAACGACGGATGTTTTATGTGGGTATGACACGTGCGAGAAAAGAGCTCACGCTTTGCTATGTGAGAGAACGATATGATAAAAGGATTGAACCATCCAGATTCCTCGAGGAGATTCTTTCCTGAAAAGATTGATAAATAAATAACAAATGGATATTGACAAATAATTAACAAAGAGGTATAGTGTAAGCGTAACTGGGAACGATAAAAGGGAATGTGAAAAGAAAAGCTCTAAGGAGAGCCGATTGAATGCCCGTAAGGAGGAATATCGAAAATGAAAATTTTGTTCTATGATACGCAGAACTATGATAAAGAGTCTTTTGAAAAGACAAAAAGAGACTATCCGGGCCTGGAACTGGATTATTTGAAAAGCGGTTTGTCTGCAAAGACAGCACAGCTGGCGAAAGGATATGATGCGATTTGTGCTTTTGTTAATTCAGATGTCGGGACGGAAACCGTGCAAGTGCTCCACAGTGTGGGAGTAAAGTTGATTTTGATGCGATGTGCAGGCTTTAATAATGTAGATCTGGAGACCGCAAATCAATGTGGAATCGAAGTGAGGAGAGTTCCGGGATATTCGCCGGAAGCGGTTGCAGAACACGCGATGGCACTGGCTCTGACTGTCAATCGCCACATGCATAAGGCATACAATAAAGTCCGTGAAAATGATTTCAGTCTCAGCGGTCTGATGGGATTTAACTTTTTCGGCAAAACGGCAGGAATTGTAGGAACCGGAAAGATTGGTGCGGCTATGGCTCGGATCTGCCGTGGATTCGGCATGAACGTGATTGCTTATGATGTCTGTGAAAATGAGACGTTGAAAGAGTTTGTCACCTATGTGACGCTGGAGGAACTGCTCTCGCAAAGTGACTTGATTTCCCTGCATTGTCCGCTGATGGACAGCACATATCACCTGATTAACCGCAGCACTATTGCGAAAATGAAGGACGGTGTTATATTGGTTAACACGTCCCGGGGAGGACTGGTAAAAACAGAGGATTTGATCGAAGGAATTCGTGCAAGAAAATTTTTTGGAGTTGGCCTGGATGTATATGAGGAGGAAACTCCAAATGTATTTGAAGACCGATCTGATGAAATTCTTGAACATTCTACGACGGCAAGACTTTTGTCATTCCCTAATGTCTGCATCACTTCTCATCAGGGGTTCTTTACGGATGAGGCTTTGACCGCAATTGCAAATACAACCCTGCAGAATGCCCTCGATTTTGAAAAAGGTAAAGAGACACAGAATCTTGTGAAAGCATAAATTGTTGAAAGGTTCAACGAACCGTGAGAGACAACCGATGAAAATGTCGGTTGTCTCTTTTAAAAACTGCAAAAATAGTGTATGATAGTAAAATACCGGAAAATAATGATTCTTCGAGGGAAGGGGGATGACAGATGAACTGTCAGGAAGCTGAGAAACTGATTCAGCCTTATATTAAAGGAAATATACCAGATAAGAATCTTGAAGCATTTATTGCACATGTTCGAAAATGTCCTTCCTGCTATGAAGAACTGGAAACATATTTTATTGTGAATAAAGCTGTGGCATATTTTGACGATGCGGAACAGACTTCCTATAATCTGAAAGGACTTTTGGAACGGGATTTAAGGGAAAAGGAGCAGATGGTAAAACGTCATAGAAAAAAAGAAAGATTCTTTAAGATTCTGATTGCAATACTTATCTTGCTGCTGCTTGTTTTGCTGCTTCATTATTCAGGTGTGATTGAGCTGCCATGGCTGAAAGGATTATTATGAATGAAAAAATAGTTTTGATTGACGGCCACAGTATTCTGAACAGAGCGTTTTATGGCCTGCCGGATCTGACAAACGCAGAGGGGCTTCACACAAATGCGGTGTATGGCTTTCTGAACATTCTGTTTAAAATACTGGAAGAGGAACATCCGGAGTATCTTGCGGTTGCTTTCGACCTGCATGCTCCGACCTTTCGACATCAGATGTACGATGCATACAAAGGAACGCGTAAATCTATGCCGGAGGAACTAAGGGAACAGGTGCCTCTGATCAAAGACGTTCTAACGGCAATGGGAATTGAGATCCTTGAAAAAGAAGGTTATGAGGCAGATGATATTCTCGGAACAATTGCCTGCCGCTGCGAAAAAGAAGGCATGGAGGTTACGATTTTGTCCGGTGACCGCGATCTGCTGCAGCTTGCAACGGATCATATTTTAATACGAATTCCGAAAACGGTAAAGGGAAAAACAGTTATTGAGAATTATCATACGACAGAAGTACAGGAAAAATATCAGCTGAGTCCGGGACAGATTGTTGATTTAAAATCTCTGATGGGAGATACTGCCGATAATATTCCGGGACTTCCGGGCGTAGGAGAAAAAACTGCCACGAAAATATTGCTGGAGTTCCATTCCCTTGAAAATGCGTATGAACATCTGGAGGAAGTGAAACCTGCCAAAGCAAAAGAAGCGTTGAGAAATCATTACGATCTTGCAGTGCTGAGTAAGAAGCTTGCAAAAATTCAGACAGAGTCACCGGTGGATTTTCAATTAGCAGATGCGCGGATTGGCAATTTTTACACCCCAAAAGCCTATGAACTTTTTCGAAGGCTGGAGTTTAAGAATCTGTTGGGAAGGTTTGGGGAACAGGAAACTGCCTGTCAGGAAGCCGTATTTATTTCACAGGTTACAGAACTTGAGGAGGCAGAGCGGCTTTTTGGTGAGGTGAAAGAAAAAGAACGGGTTGGAATCTTTGTCCTTTCGGAATCGGGGAAGACTGCGGGCGTTGCTCTTGCTTACGGTTCAATGGAAGACCCGACGATTGCGTTTATCCAGGCGGCAGGATTTCTTAGCGGAACATATCTCCTTGGACAGGTAAGGGAAGTGATCGAGAAAGTTCCGAAAATCTGTGTGATGAATGTGAAGGAACTTCTGAAATGTATTGAAATCGAATTCCAGGAGAGGATTTTTGATGCTGCTCTTGCGGCATATCTTTTAAATCCGCTGAAAACGTCCTATGCCTATGATGATCTTGCAAGGGAATACAGCAGGATGTATATACCGACGCCTTCAGAGATCTTTGGAACAACGAAAATACCGTCTGCCTTTTCCATGTCAGAAGAGCAGGCTGCATCCTATGCGGGACACATTGCTTTTACTGTATTTGAGGTTTGTCCGGTGATGGAGGAGCGCCTTTTGGAACAGGGAATGTGGGAACTTTACCGGGATGTGGAACTTCCTCTGGCTTTTGTACTGCACGAGATGGAGAGAGATGGGATTGCAGTAAAGCGGGAAGAATTGATCGAATACGGAAAAAAACTTCAGGTACGGATTGAGGAACTGGAACAGAAAATCTGTGAACAGGCAGGGGAAGAATTTAATATCAACTCGCCAAAGCAGCTCGGTGTCATCCTGTTTGAGAAGATGCAGCTGCCAGGCGGAAAGAAAACGAAAACAGGATATTCGACTGCCGCTGATGTGCTGGAAAAACTGGCGCCGGAGCATCAGATCGTATCCGATATTCTGGAATACCGTCAGCTGACGAAGCTGAAATCGACCTATGCGGATGGCCTTCTTTCCGTAATTTCACCGGATGGAAGAATACATTCTACCTTCCATCAGACAATTACTGCTACAGGAAGAATCAGCAGTACAGAACCGAATCTGCAGAACATTCCTGCTCGGATGGAACTTGGACGACTGATACGAAAGGCGTTTGTTCCGAAACCGGGATGTGTATTTCTGGATGCGGACTATTCACAGATCGAGCTTCGCGTGTTGGCACACATGTCAGGAGATGAAAAGCTGATTGCTGCGTACAGAGAAGCGGAGGATATTCACAGACTGACCGCTTCTCAGGTATTTCATGTTCCGCTTGATCAGGTTACTCCTCTTCAGCGAAGAAACGCAAAAGCGGTCAACTTTGGTATTGTCTATGGAATCAGTTCGTTTGGTCTGAGTCAGGATTTGAGTATAACAAAAAAAGAGGCAGAAGAGTATATTAACAGTTACTTTGAAACTTATCCGAAGATCAAAAGTTTTCTGAATCAGTGTGTTCAGGATGCAAAGGATCTGGGATATTCGGTTACGATATATGGAAGAAGAAGGCCGATTCCGGAGCTGAAATCCAGCAATTTTATGCAGCGTTCTTTCGGCGAGCGTGTGGCGATGAACGCACCGATTCAGGGGACAGCTGCAGATATTATCAAGATTGCTATGATCCGTGTTTCAAAGAGATTGAAAGAAGAAAAAATGGCCTCACGTTTGCTGCTGCAGGTACATGATGAACTGTTGCTTGAGGTACCGCAGGAAGAAACGGAAAAAGCCAGGAAAATACTCGCAGAAGAAATGACCGGTGTCGCAAATCTGGAGGTAAAACTGGAAATAGATATGCATACCGGAAATGACTGGTACGAAGCGAAATAGGAAAGAGGAAGATACAAATGAAGGTGATTGGAATTACAGGCGGCGTAGGTGCAGGAAAATCAGAAGTGATGACTTATATCGGAAGCAGTTTTGATGCAGCTGTTATTCAGGCGGATGAAGTCGGATACCTGCTGATGCAGCCGGGAAAAGAATGTTATGGGCCGATCATCCGATTATTTGGTCAGCAGGTGACAAACATTTCGGGTGAGCTGAATCGAAAAAGGATCGCGGATGTAGTATTCCATGATCAGGAAAAACTGAGACAGCTGAACGAAATTGTCCATCCGGCAGTGAAACAGTATATAAAAAATGCAATTGAGAAAGAACGGGTTCATGGAACGAAATTTGTGTTTATAGAAGCTGCTTTGCTGATTGAAGATAAATATGATGAAATTTGTGATGAGTTGTGGTATATTTATGCAGATGAGGAAATACGAAAGGAACGTCTGATGTCGGAACGGGGATATTCCGATGAAAAAATCAAAGGAATTATGGCAAATCAGTTATCAGAAGAAGAATTCTGCAGACACTGTGCTTTTGAAATCGACAACAGCGGTGATTTTGAGGAAACAAAACAACAGATCGATCAGAGGATGAAAAAATATGAAGCTTTGTAGTATTGCCAGCGGATCCAGCGGCAACTGTATTTTTGTGGGCAGCGAGACGACCAGCCTTCTTGTTGACGCAGGAATCAGCGGCAAAAGGACTGAGAATGGGTTAAACAGTCTTGATCGTTCAGCGAAGGAACTGGACGGTATACTGATCACACATGAACATATTGACCATATTCAGGGCCTGGGAGTATTGTCGCGAAGATATCAGATACCGATCTATGCTACAGGAGGAACAATCTCAGCATTAAAACGCTGCAGCAATCTCGGTAAACTTCCGGATGGTATTTTTCATAGAATCTATGCGGATGAAACTTTCGAGATCGGTGATATTTCAATACAGCCCTTTGCCATTTCCCATGATGCGGCGGAGCCGGTTGGGTATCGTATGGAATCCGGTGGGAAGGCAATGGCAATCGCCACGGATCTGGGTATTTATAATGACTATATTATCAGGCATCTGAAAGGTCTGAATGCGGTACTTTTGGAAGCAAACCATGACGAGAATATGCTGGCCGTGGGACCTTATCCGTATCCGCTGAAACAACGGATTGCAGGCGCAAAGGGACACTTGTCAAATACGATGGCAGGACATTTGCTCTGTGAAATTCTGCATGATGATCTGAAGGATATTCTTCTCGGTCATCTGAGCAAGGAAAACAACTACGAAGCACTTGCGTTTGAGACTGTGGCCTGTGAGGTTACTACCGGTGATAATCCTTATTGTTCCCGTGATTTTCATATCGCGGTTGCAAAACGCAGCGAGGTATCACCGTTGATTGAGGTATAAGGAGACACTACATAAACAGAAAGATATTCAGGATTTTAAAGCGTGTGACGCGCAGAAATCCTTTGATATATCCCGGGGCAAATCCTTTTGCCTCAATACTCAATAAATACACGAAAAAGGAGAAACTAGCATGAAAAAGACAATCATCACTGTCGTAGGAAAGGATACAGTCGGTATTATTGCAAAAGTCTGCAATTATCTTGCGGAAAATCAGGTGAATATCGAAGATATCTCTCAGACCATCGTGCAGGGATATTTTAATATGATGATGGTAGCGGATGTTTCAAAGAGTCAGAAAGGCAATGCGGAAATGGCAAAAGAGCTGGAAGAGCTTGGAGAGACAATCGGTGTAGTCATCCGATGCCAGCATGAAGATATTTTTAATATGATGCATCGTATCTAAAACGAAGGAGACGAGAAAAACATGATAAATTTGTTTGAAGTAAAGGAAACGAACGAGATGATCGAGAAAGAGAATCTCGATGTTCGTACCATTACCCTCGGAATCAGTCTGATGGACTGCATTGATTCCAATCTGGACAAGCTGAACCGGAAAATATACGATAAGATTACAACAAAAGCCAGAAATCTGGTGGAAGTCGGGCAGGAAATTGAGCGGGAATTCGGAATTCCGATTGTAAATAAACGAATATCAGTAACCCCGATTGCTCTTGTAGGAGCGTCTGCCTGCAAAAAGCCGGAAGATTTTGTGACCATTGCTCAGACACTGGATCGTGCTGCAAAAGAGGTGGGAGTAAATTTTCTTGGAGGTTATTCCGCACTGGTAAGTAAAGGAATGACACCGGCAGATGAATTGTTAATTCGTTCGATTCCTCAGGCACTTGCAAGTACGGATTTTGTCTGCAGTTCGGTAAATCTGGGTTCTACCAAAACCGGAATCAATATGGATGCTGTGAAATTGATGGGAGAGATCATCAAAATGACTGCTGAGGCCAGCAAGGATAACAGCTGCATGGGTTGTGCCAAGCTGGTGGTATTCTGCAATGCTCCGGATGATAATCCGTTTATGGCAGGAGCATTCCATGGGGTGACTGAAGCAGACGCGATTATCAATGTGGGTGTATCCGGTCCGGGTGTTGTAAAGCATGCACTGGAAAAAGTAAGGGGTGCTAATTTTGAAGTGCTCTGTGAAACGATTAAGAAGACCGCATTTAAGGTGACCCGTGTAGGTCAGCTGGTTGCGCAGGAGGCTTCCAGACGTCTGGATATACCGTTTGGAATTATCGATTTGTCCCTGGCGCCTACGCCGGCGATTGGCGATTCAGTGGCGGATATTCTGGAAGAAATCGGTCTTGAGCATGCAGGTGCACCGGGAACAACAGCAGCTCTTGCACTTTTGAATGATCAGGTGAAAAAGGGCGGAGTTATGGCATCGTCTTATGTGGGAGGTCTCTCCGGTGCGTTTATTCCGGTTTCCGAAGACCAGGGTATGATCAATGCAGTGAATGATGGCGCACTTACCATTGAGAAACTTGAGGCCATGACTTGTGTCTGCTCGGTTGGTCTGGATATGATTGCCATACCGGGAGATACGAAAGCATCCACGATTTCCGGTATTATTGCAGATGAGATGGCAATCGGAATGGTTAATCAGAAAACGACAGCTGTGAGATTGATTCCCGTGATCGGCAAAGGAGTAGGAGAGACGGTTGAGTTCGGCGGCTTACTTGGTTATGCTCCGATCATGCCGGTCAATGAATTCTCCTGTGAAGCATTTGTAAACCGTCAGGGAAGAATTCCGGCACCGATTCATTCTTTTAAAAACTGATCAGAATGATTTTTTTATAAAAAAGAGACCCGTAAGCACAGCAATGGCATCCTATCAAAATGGCATTGGCAGGAACAGGGTCTCTTTTGGAATTTTAGAGAAGAACCATCGGTTTCTGATATTCGTGAAGAAAAGAAGAATCTGTTTTCTGAGAACGCACGGTTTCATAGAGATTTGAGACATAAATATCTTCTGAAAAAGCCTTATAAGCTTCCGCTGATAACTTTTTTTGTGCCAGTACAGGCCTGGTAACAAGCGGCAAACAACTGCTCTTGCTGATGAGGGATAAAAGTGGTCCTGCATCTTTTCGAAAACCAAGAATGCGTTCGTAGGAAGGCGAAGAAACTTCTTTCAGGCCGAGCAGAATATGGAGCAGAGCACGGCTGATCCGGCTGTAAGTCAGCTCACGTGTCTTTAGCAGGGATGTAAACTGGCGAAAACCGGTGAACTCATTTCTGCGTCGAATAATGCGATTCGCCAGATCTTCGGTGACATCGAAATAGGAAATCAGGCTTTCCGGGGTCTCCAATAGAAGTTTTGCGGCGAGAAGGAGACTAAAATCATCCTCAAACAGAACTTCCCTGTTCTGAATTGCCTTTTCCAGCAAAGGAGATACCTGTTCTGGAATACCCGGAAAATTTACCGGGTGAAAAGTATTGTTTCGTATTGCCTGACGGACTGCGGTTGCAGAAGGGAAACAAAGTTCGTTATTTGAAAGCTGTTCTTCATGATAGGAACTTCCGACACGGCGAATCGTTACTGGCTGAATCGTGCTGTGTAAGGTAAGAAGCGCCTGACAATACTCCAGGCCCAGGATATTATTCGGCAATTGAAGAAATTCGTTCAGCTCATCCGGAGTTATTTCGCAAAGGAGGTCCGGATGTTTGGCAAAATACTCTGTCAGTGCGGTATTTCTGGCCAGAGGGAAAGAGCAGCCGCTTCGAAGCTGCTGCTGAAGGAATTCCCGATAATCGGCAGGTTCCTGGACAAGAAGGTCAGCGAGGGTAAGAAACGGGGAAATTTCGCCCCATTCACTTCCGAAACAGAGATAATCCACACAGGAAAGAGCATCCAGAAGAGCAACGGCTCCTCTGGAGAAATACTGTGCACTGCCGGTGGCGTAGCAGCAGGGAAGCTCCAGAATCAGATCAGCACCGCCAAGCAGAGCCATTTCTGTGCGTAAATGTTTCGGCAAAAGTGCCGGAGCACCTCTTTGTACATAATCACCGCTCATTATTACGATTAAATAATCTGCTCCGGTCATTTCTCTTGCCTTTTTCAGCTGCCAGGCATGTCCGTTATGGAATGGATTATATTCGGCTATTATGGCTGTTACAATCATAAGCTCTCCTAATCTCTGATGAAAATCTTATCAAAGATTCTACCAAATTGACGGAGTGCAGACAAGCCCCAAATCGTTTCTATACCACGATGTTTTGAATTTTGTACTTGCACACTTTCAAAAAGCGTACTACAATAAAAATATCGAGTAAATTTATCGAAAGGAGTCAAAGATCATGGGATTTATTGACACAATTAAAGCTAGAGCAAAGGCAGATAAGAAAAGAATTGTACTGCCGGAATCTGAAGACAGAAGAACATACGAGGCAGCAGCACAGATTTTAGCGGAGGACCTGGCTGACCTGATTATTATCGGAAGCGAGGAAGATGTAAAAAAAGGAAGCGAAGGCCTTGACATCTCCAAAGCTACTATTGTAGATCCTGCAAAATTTGAAAAAACACAGGCTTACATTGACAAGCTGGTTGAACTGCGTGCAAAGAAAGGCATGACCCCGGAGAAAGCAAAAGAAACCATTATGAATGATTATACATATTATGGCGTTATGATGGTTAAGATGGGAGATGCTGACGGACTTGTTTCCGGTGCCTGCCATTCTACAGCAAATACACTGAGACCGTGTCTGCAGATTTTAAAGACAAAACCGGGCACAAAACTGGTATCAGCATTCTTCCTGATGGTTGTTCCGGACTGTGAGTACGGTGATGACGGTGTATTTGTATTTGGTGACTGTGGTCTGAATCAGAATCCGAATTCGGAGGAATTGGCTGCAATTGCAGAGTCCTCAGCAGAATCTTTCCGTATGCTGACCGGCAATGAGCCAAGAGTTGCAATGCTTTCTCATTCCTCTATGGGAAGCGCAAAACATGCAGATGTAGATAAAGTAGTAGAAGCTACCAGAATTGCAAAAGAAGCAAATCCGGATCTTGCTCTGGATGGCGAGCTTCAGCTTGATGCAGCAATCGTTCCAAGCGTTGGCGCATCCAAGGCTCCGAACAGCAAAGTTGCCGGAAAAGCAAATGTTCTGATCTTCCCGGATCTGGATGCCGGAAATATCGGCTACAAACTGGTACAGAGACTTGCAAAAGCAGAGGCATACGGCCCGATGACTCAGGGTATCGCTGCACCGGTTAATGATCTGTCCCGTGGCTGCTCCGCAGAGGATATCGTTGGTGTAGTAGCGATCACTGCAGTACAGTGCCAGGCGCAGTAATAGAAACAATTTTTTGGAGGAAATCATATAATGAACGTATTAGTAGTGAACTGCGGAAGTTCATCCCTGAAGTTTCAGCTGATCAATTATGATAACCGCGATGTCCTTGCGAAAGGTCTCTGCGAGCGTATTGGTATTGACGGACGGCTTGTTTATCAGCCGAAGGGCGGAGAAAAAGAAGTAACCGAATCCCCGATGCCATCTCATACAGAAGCAATTCAGATGGTACTGGATGCACTGGTAAATGAGAAAACCGGTGTAATTAAAAGCCTTGATGAAGTGGATGCTATCGGACATCGTGTTCTGCATGGCGGTATGAAGATTACTAATTCCGTTATCATTGACGAGGAAGTAATCAAAGTTATCGAAGAATGTGCAGACCTTGGACCTCTTCATAATCCAGCAAACCTGATGGGTATCAATGCCTGCATGAAACTGATGCCGGGCGTACCGAATGTTGCTGTTTTTGATACTGCATTCCATCAGACAATGCCGCCGAAAGCGTATATGTATGGTATTCCGAAGGAATACTATGAGAAGTATGCGATCCGTAAATACGGCTTCCACGGAACTTCTCACAAATTTGTATCCAAGAGAACTGCTGAGTTCCTCGGAAAAGATATGAAAGACCTGAAGATTATTGTTTGTCATCTGGGCAACGGAGCTTCTCTCTCTGCAGTTAAAAATGGCAAATGTGTAGATACTTCCATGGGCCTGACTCCTCTCGAAGGTGTAATCATGGGAACCCGTTCCGGTGACATTGATCCTGCTTTTGTAGAATATCTCTGCAACAAAGAGAATCTGACCGTATCTGAGGTTCTGAACATCCTGAATAAGAAATCCGGTATGCTTGGTATGACCGGTATTTCCAGCGATTATCGTGATGTATCTGCAGCAGCAGAAGCCGGAAATCAGGATGCAATCAACTGTCTGGAGGCGTATGCATACCGTATTATCAAATACATCGGTTCCTACATCGCTGCCATGGGCGGTGTTGATGTGATTACATTTACTGCAGGCCTTGGAGAAAATGCAATTCCGCTTCGTGAAGAAATCTGTAAAGCATTTGAATTTATGGGTCTGGATTTTGATGCGGATGCAAACAATTGCCGTGGTGAAGAAGTTATTATCACGAAACCAGGTTCCAAAATTACAGCTTGCGTTATCCCGACCAATGAGGAAATTGCAATCTGTGAAGAAACAGTAGAATTAGTGAGCAAATAAGAAAACGTCAAAAAAACAGTTGACAAATTATGCCTTCCCGGGTATAATCAGTAAAGTGTGATTAGGAGAGCATTATGAAGATCAGTTTGACCAGATTATTAGCACAGGAAGGAAAACTTGAAAATCATGAGGTTACTCTGGATTTGGACGATGTTCAAATCGGGAGGGATTCTTATCGGATTGTAGAGAAACAGCCCGTTGTCCTTGAACTTATACACAAGGGCAGTCATGTGATTGTAATTACAGGTCATACAGAACTGACAATTGCAATTCCCTGCGCCAGATGTCTTACTCCGGTTGAGACTTCATTTTCCATTGAATTTGATCGGGAGATTGAATTGAATCTTTCGGAAGAAGAAAGGGAAGATAAGGAAGAGGATTCCGGATTTATCGAAGGTGACAATCTGAATGTAGAGGAACTGGTGAAAAATGAACTCTTAATCCAATGGCCGATTCGAGTGCTGTGTAAAGATGACTGTAAAGGAATCTGCAGCCGTTGTGGTGCGAATCTGAATTTTCAGACCTGTGACTGTGATACCACAGAGTTAGACCCCCGAATGGCTGCTATCAGAGATATATTCAGCAAATTTAAGGAGGTGTAAATATGTCCATCTGTCCAAAGAATAAATCTTCCAAAGCAAGACGCGATAAGAGAAGAGCAAACTGGAAAATGTCCGCTCCGAATCTCGTAAAATGCAGCAAGTGTGGTGCTCTTATGATGCCGCACAGAGTTTGCAAGGCTTGCGGATCTTACAACAAAAAAGAAGTCATTGCTATGGACTAATTTGAGAAGGAGTCCATCCAACTCAAAAAAGTTGATAGAGTGTGGGGAAAGGCACGACTGATGAGTCGTGTCTTTTCTTTTGCGCTCGTTGTCATGAGCCAAATCCTTTTGAAGCTGGCATCTTGCGATGATGAGACTTAAAATGGCTTTCCGTGTTTTTTTGGTGAAACGAATTGACGCACTCTCTATGTGTGTGCTATAATATTTAAGTAAAAATGAAACAATATTGCAAAAAAAATGTAACATTTTTGTGCTGACTCCGCAGCTGCCAGGCGCAGATGCGGTAATATTTTGACCAAGTAAAAATAAAAGGGGTTTGATTTTGATGCGAAATAAGTTGATGAGAGTAATAGCGATCTGTTTTTGTTGTTCTGTAATTTTGAGCGGGTGCTCTCCGGATCAGGTTCTGAACCGGTTGATGGGCAATAAGGCTACGCAAAATACATCTGAGTCGCTGGAAATTGTAGATGACGAAAATTCATTGACAGTGGATAGTTCTTTGGAAAAACCGCAGTTTTCAATGAATCCGGCAGAAAGTGCAACATACGAAGCAAACTCTGAGGCAGATCCTCTGCAAGTGGAAGCTTTCGTTAGCGGTGAAGGGACGATTTCCTACCAATGGTATAAAAACAATGTCAATTCCAACGGTGGAGGAACCGTGATTGAAGGTGCAACGAAAGGACTCTATACACCGGATACACAGGAAGAAGGAACTGTTTATTATTATGCAGTGGCAACGAATCATGTAGGAAATTCCGTTTCAATGACGACCAGCACTGTTGCTGAGATTACGATTGTTCCGGCCGGTCAGTGGATTACGGATGACCATGGTACCTGGTATCAGAAATATGATGGGTCTTATCCTTCTTCCAAATGGGAGAAATTGAATGGAAAATG
>JAQYOA010000013.1 GCA_028727605.1 Lachnospiraceae bacterium | reverse complement strand
CAACATAAATCACATCGTAATATGCGCGAAATCGGATTTCACGCCCATACACCGTTTTTGTTTCTGACCGATATTGTTTTTCATCAAACTGCAGCATTGTTTTCTTCCTTTCTTTTCCATTCTCTTCCCGTGCACAGCGTTTGAAGAAGCTGTTCACTTCGATTCACAATCTCTTTGATTTCTTCTCCCGAAATCCCGTCGAAGTGGATTCCACAACAAACGGTAACAGGACAATTCCAATATTCCGAAAGCTTTTTCGCCCAGGAGTCGCTGATGATCTGTTCTTTGTGCCCCGCAGCCTGGTAGCTCCAGATGGTTCCGCCCTCGGCATGGGAAATGGCACCCACATGAGTTTTTCCCCCGACATAAAGCACGTGAAGCCCATCCTGCAGCCAGGTAAGCTCTGCATTTAATTCCTTCCCTGATTCCAGTACCGCACTTACCCTTGTACGTTTCTCCATCTTCTATCCTTCCCTTTACTTCAACGTCTCCATTCCGCTCCATCTGAAATACCCGTCACATGAAATTTCGAACTGATCCAGTATTTTTCCGGCAATCTGTCCGGTAAGTTCTTCCACGCTTACCGGATTCTGATAATAAGTCAGCATGGGCGGAAGAATGACAGCCCCCATCTGGCTGAGTTCATAAAGATTCCGCAAATGAATGGTGCTAAAAGGACATTCCCTGGCCACCAGCACCAGTTTTCGTCTCTCTTTCAGTGTGACATCCGCGGCGCGAAGCAGAAGATTCTCACTGTAACCACAGTGAATTCCGGCGGCCGTTTTCATACTGCAGGGAACTACTATCATACCATCTGCCGGAAATGTTCCGCTTGCGGGCGCGGCACCGATGTTCTCATTGTCATACACGACATCTGCCAGCGCACAGAATTCCTGTTCTGTCACCTTTGTCTCCTGTGAAAGTGTCATCAATGCACCCCTGGTATAAATCAGGTGTGTCTCAGCTCCGGCTTTTCGAAGCCGGCGCAAAACCTCCAGCGCGATCGGCATTCCGGAGGCTCCGCTTACCCCTACAATCATCCGTTTTCTCATCCATTCTCCCTTCCCGATGCCCAGCGGGAAGGATCCACCTCCATGAATTTTGCCCTGGCAAACCGATCTTTCATTGCAAAAGGAACCGTACAGTCGAAAATCGTTTTACAGGAGATTCCCCGATCCCGTATGGAAGAAGAATATTCCGGCGATGCACTGGGATCCAGCGGATGGCAGCGCACTCCCGGGATCGTAACGATATCCTGATCTCCCTGAAAACGTGTGTTCATTGCCCAAAGAACATCATTGCTGTCAAAAAGATCTACGTCCTCATCCACCAGAATCACATGCTTTAACTCCGGAAAAGCAGAAAAAGCAAGCAGTGCAGCCTGCCTTTGTTTTCCTTCGTCTGTTGGAACCCGTTTCCTGCACTGGAGAACTGCCATATATTTCCCGCCGCCGGACGGGTGCGCATAGACATTAGTCACCTTTCCCGGAAGTGCTTTTTCCAGCATGCCCAAAATGCTGGCTTCTGTCGGGATTCCCGCCATATTTACATGTTCTCCGCTGGGGCCGATACAAGTCTGCATAATCGGATGGCGCCTGTGTGTCACCGCTTTTACCTTAATCAGCCAGCATTCTTTGGAAGCTGCCCCGTTATAGCCCGGAAATTCCGGCATTGCATAGCCGGTATGGGAATTCTGATCCTCCACAACTTTGACCCCAGGCTGAATTTCTCCCTCGATGACATATTCCGCATTTGCAATTGCACATTCCTGAATTGAAACACAACGGGTGAGCTTCACCGGCTGCTGCCGCAGGGCACCGGCAATGGAAAGTTCGTTAAATCCAAGAGGTGTTGTGGGCGGCTCAAAACAGGAAGTCACTTCAATGGCCGAATCCACACCAATGCTCACGGAGATCGGAAGGGGTCTTCCAAGCTCTGTTGCCCGTTCCGCCATTGCCCCAATGTGACGGGAACCCGGCTGAAGAAAAATGGAAAGCTCGTCTTTTCCCTGAATGCACATTCTGTGTATCGTCACATCAGAAAGTCCGGTATCCGGATGAGTTGCATAACACATTCCAAGTGTCAGATACGGACCCGCATCCACCGGCGTATTGGTCGGTGCGGGAAGAAGACGGAACAAGTCAAAATCGGGATCTGATGGGAGATGCACCACTTCCTGACAGGGTGCCGCTTCTTCTGTCACCACCGGCTCGACAGGGTGAGCCGCGCATTCGCACAGTAATTTCCCCAGTTCTTCTTTTTTGCATCCCAAAAGCGCTGCCACCCGTTCTCTGGTCCCTACGACACCGATTGCAACCTTTGCATCTTCAAAACCTTCGATTCGATGAAAAAGCATTGCCGGTCCCTCCGAATTGGTCGGACGCTGTACGGTACCGCCGGCTCCCACATAACGGTACACACCGGAAAGCTCCGCCGAAGGATTTACCGGCACATCTGTTTCCAGCAGCTGCCCCTTCATCTGTCTCAGCACCGCAAGTGCTGTCCTCAAATCCAAAATATCTGTACGATGATTCATTGTAGATCTCCTCCTGTATGCTTTGATCATATA
>JAQYOA010000012.1 GCA_028727605.1 Lachnospiraceae bacterium | reverse complement strand
TTTGAAGTTTACAAAAATACCCTGTGCTGTTTCCGGACGAAGATAAACCGTGTTCTTGGCATCCTCCGTAACTCCCTGGAAAGTCTTGAACATCAGATTAAACTGACGGATATCTGTGAAATTGTGCTTGCCGCAGGTGGGGCAGGGAATCTGATGCTCTTCAATAAAATTCTTCATCTGCTCCTGGCTCCAGGAATCCACACTGTTCTCAAGGGTAATTCCCTTTTCTGCACAGTAGTCTTCGATCAGTTTATCTGCGCGAAAACGCTCGTGGCACTCCTTACAATCCATCAGAGGATCCGAAAATCCGCCCAGATGACCGGATGCAACCCAGGTCTGCGGATTCATGAGAATCGCACAGTCTACACCTACATTATACGGATTCTCCATGACAAATTTCTGCCACCATGCTTTTTTTACATTGTTTTTGAGTTCCACACCCAAAGGACCGTAATCCCAGGTATTTGCAAGACCTCCGTAAATTTCGGAACCCGGATATACAAAACCTCTTGATTTGGCAACTGCCACAATCTTGTCCATTGTCTTTTCCATTGTTAATAACTCCATTCTGTTTTATTTCCCATACACCACATAAGCCAGAGACTCCAGAAACTGCTCTTCCATACCCTCTGCCGTGTTCTCGTCACCCGCCGCCTGTGCTGTGGTATTTCCCGTAATTTGAACGTTGGATGAAACACAGAGAATCGGCTGATCGGTCACAATCTGAATCCGTTCCTGAAAGATAATCACTCTCGGGTTTTTGACTCCTTCCACTGCACCATCCAGGGTCGTCTCTGTCCCATCCGGCTTAAGAAAGGACGCGGAAAAATCATATCCCGCTTCTTTTGCTTCCTCCAAACTTCCGCTGAAAAATTCAGTACGGTGATAATCGGCGTAACTCGCTGCATCTGCGTATTCCAGACGAATCGTAACGTTATCTCCGCCGACCTTTAAGTCCAGCAGTTTTACAGCATTTTCCCTGTTTTCCCCGTTGAAAGAGGCAATATCCTCATCCACATATGCTTTCAGTTCTTTCTCTGTATAATCGTCATCCTCGTTATAGGAATCCACAATTGCCTCTGTTACTGTGCCATCCCGATCCACATAAACGGATGTGGTGTCCACATCTTTCAATTTTCCGCAGCCGGAGAGCAGCAATACTGCTGCTCCGGCCAGAAAAAACCGTCTGGATTTTTTCATTCAGTACCTCTTTTATTTCTTGCGGTAAATAATATCATCACGTCCCGGTCCGTTGGAAATCATTGTAATCGGGAATCCAATTTCCTGCTCTACGAATTCAATATAATTTCTGCAGTTCTCCGGAAGATCCTCGTAATTTTTAATTCCGCGAATATCACATTTCCATCCCGGAAGGGTCTTCAATACCGGTTTTGCTTTTTCCAGAAGAGAAGTGTTGGGGAAGTCATGAATTTCTTTTCCGTCCACTTCATAAGCGACACAGACAGGGATTTCATCGAGATATCCCAGAACATCCAGAACTGTGAAAGCCACATCTGTTGTTCCCTGGATTCTGCAGCCATATCTGGATGCGACACAGTCAAACCATCCCATACGTCTCGGACGGCCTGTTGTTGCACCATACTCTCCGCCATCACCGCCGCGTCTTCTCAGCTCATCTGCTTCCTCTCCGAAGATCTCGGAAACAAAAGCGCCTGCTCCCACTGCACTGGAATATGCTTTGCAGACGGTCACAATTTTTTTGATTTCGTAGGGCGGAACACCCGCTCCCACTGCACCATAGCCTGCAAGGGTGGAAGAAGAAGTAACCATCGGATAAATTCCGTGATCCGGATCTTTCAGTGATCCAAGCTGACCCTCCAGCAGAATTTCTTTTCCTTCCTGAACTGCATTCCAGAGGAAGGCGGAGGTATCACATACGAACGGCTCAACCATTCTCTTATATTCCATCAGTTCAGCAAAAATCTCGTCCGGATTCAGGAGCGGTTTATGATACAGGTGCTCCAGCAGAACGTTTTTGGTTTCGCAGACTGATTTCAGTTTTTCTTTCAGATGCTCCTCATCAAAAAGCTCATTCACCTGAAAGCCGATTTTTGCATATTTATCTGAATAAAACGGAGCGATTCCGGACTTTGTGGATCCAAAAGACTTTCCTCCCAGACGCTCTTCCTCATACTGATCAAACAGAATGTGATAAGGCATTACCATCTGTGCACGGTCTGAAATTTTAATTTTCGGCATCGGCACTCCTTTTGATACGATATCCTCCACTTCCTTCATCAGTACCGGAATATTGAGTGCGACTCCATTTCCGATCACACTGGTTGTATGATCATAGAACACACCTGACGGAAGAGTGTGAAGTGCGAATTTTCCATAATTATTCACGATCGTATGTCCAGCATTGGCACCACCCTGGAAGCGTACGATAATGTCAGCCTCCTTGGCCAGCATATCTGTGATCTTACCTTTTCCTTCATCTCCCCAGTTTGCTCCTACTACTGCCTTGATCATTTGACATCCTCCTAATCACATGTTAATGATGTTGAGGTCACAAATCTTTGACCCCGTATTCGTTTTCTTTTTCGTAAACTCAGACATTAATTTCTGCGGTCATGCCCAGGACTTCTTTGTTTGCCTCCAGCACAGGATTTACGACATTTTTCAGGAAAGCATCCACCTGAACCGCTGCGCGTCCGGTATACTTCGCAGGATCCATTGTCTTATCCAGATCTTCTCTGGAAAGATTGAACATAGGATCCTCAAGAATCAGTTCCAGAAGATCATTGTCTCGTCCTTCTTCCTTTACATGCTTTCCTGCAATCATGGAAAGCTCACGGATTCTCTCGTGAAGCTCCTGACGGTCCCCTCCGGCTTTAACCGCATCCATCATAATATTTTCTGTTGCCATAAAGGGCAGTTCTGCCATCATATGTTTATAGATAACCTTCGGATAAACAACCAGCCCATCCACAACATTCATACACAAATCCAGAATTCCGTCGATCGCAAGGAAGCCTTCCGGAATGGAAAGACGTTTATTCGCAGAATCATCCAGAGTTCTCTCAAACCACTGGGTTGCTGATGTAATCGCCGGGTTCAGGGCATCTGTAATCACATATCTGGAAAGAGAGGCGATACGCTCACTTCTCATTGGATTTCTCTTATATGCCATTGCTGAGGAACCAATCTGTCCTTTCTCAAAAGGCTCCTCCACTTCTTTCAAATGCTGAAGCAGACGGATATCATTCGAGAATTTCGTCGCGCTGGCTGCAATGCCAGCAAGTACATTCAATACTCTTGTATCTACTTTTCTGGAATAAGTCTGCCCGGATACCGGATAACAATTCTCAAATCCCATTTTCTTTGCAATCATAGGATCAATCTTGTCAATGGTCTCCTGATCGCCGTCAAAAAGTTCCAGAAAGCTTGCCTGTGTACCGGTTGTTCCCTTCGAGCCCAGCAGTTTTAAGGTGCTCTGTACATACTCCAGATCCTGAAGATCCATGAGGAACTCCTGCATCCACAAAGTGGCTCTCTTTCCGACCGTTGTTGGCTGTGCCGGCTGGAAATGGGTAAATGCCAGTGTCGGCTGATCTTTATACTGATCGGCAAATTTTGCCAGTTCTGCAATCACGTTCAGCAGTTTTTTCTTTACCAGTTTTAATGCCTCATTCATGACAATAATATCCGTATTGTCACCCACATAACAGCTGGTAGCGCCAAGATGGATAATTCCTTTTGCTTTCGGGCACTGTACACCGTAAGCATAAACATGAGACATAACATCGTGACGGCACTCTTTTTCTCTTGCCTTTGCCACATCATAATTGATATCGTCTGCGTGGGCTTTCAGTTCTTCAATCTGCTCATCCGTGATTGGAAGACCGAGTTCTTTTTCTGTCTCGGCAAGTGCAATCCAGAGCTTTCTCCAGGTACGGAATTTCATATCCGGTGAGAAAATATACTGCATCTCACGACTTGCATATCGTTCTGAAAGTGGGCTTACATATCTGTCTGTTCCGCTCATAGGTATGATCTCCTCTTCGTTCAAAGGTTGTGTTTAAAACAATTTGCAGAGCCATACAGATTCCAAAACTGCAGGCTCCGCATACATTACATAGTATAGCGCAAGGTATTTTCAAAAGCAAGCAAAACGTCTCTACATATCGCGAAATTTACCGAGGAATCCCTTCATTCTGTCATTTTCCGACGAAAAGACCTCATCCGGTGTTCCTTCAACCACCACAACACCCTGATCCATAAACAGGATCCGGTCTGAAATTTCTCTTGCAAAAGACATTTCATGCGTGACAATTACCATTGTCATATGCATTTCCGCCAGAGAACGGATCACTTTCAGTACTTCTCCGGTCAGTTCCGGATCCAGAGCCGACGTTGGCTCGTCAAAAAACAATACTTTCGGATTCAGCATCAGTGCACGGGCGATTGCCACACGCTGACACTGTCCGCCGGAAAGCTGACAGGGATAGGCTGTTTCCTTTCCCACAAGCCCCATTTTTGCAAGCAGCTCCCGTGCCTGTTTCTCTACCTCGGCTTTTTGCCTTTTCTGCACATGAATCGGTGCATCGCACAGATTGCGCATTACATTATAATGCGGGAACAAATTATAATTCTGAAAGACAAGTCCGAAATTCTCTCTGATTTTTCCAAGCACATTCGGTTTCGCATAAACAGAACGGCCGTTTTCCATCGTCACCGCCTTCTGACCGAGATAGGAAAGATCTCCGCTGTCCATCGTCTCAAGGAGCGCTGCACAGCGCAGCAGGGTCGATTTTCCGGAACCGGAGGGCCCAATGATGGAGACTACTTCTCCCTCCTCAACCGTCAGTGAGATATCCTTTAACACTTCCAGATCCTCAAAACTCTTCTTTACATGGTTCATTTCCAGATAGATCATAGCGCGTTCCTCCTAGCGGTAATAGGCAAACTTTTTCTCAGCCAGTTCCATAATCCATGCTACCAGCCAATTAAATACGTAGTAAAAGACGGCTGCTGTCACAAAAGGAATCATGGTTGTCTGTGCTGCAGCGATCTGTTTTGCTATGGTAAACATCTCCGCATAGGCGATGGAAAAAGCCAGAGAAGTATCTTTTACCAGAGTAATAATTTCGTTTGTGACAGCCGGAAGGATCCTTTTGATAACCTGAGGAAGTATAATCCGGAAAAATGTCTGTATTTTGGAATACCCAAGCAGTCTGGCTGCCTCATACTGCCCGACCGGCATCGACTCAATACCGGAGCGGTATATTTCCGCAAAATATGCTGCATAATTCAGGGAAAAACCGACTATAATTGCCGGAAAACGCCAGTTTCCGATATTCAGCCCAAATAAATAAAACGGGCCGAAATAAACGACCATTAACTGCAGCATCAGCGGCGTTCCCCGCATAATTGAAATATAGATCTTAACAATGCTGCTGATCACACGGTTTTTTGACATTCTTCCAAATGAGATCAGAAGTCCCAGCGGGAGAGAAAAAATTAACGTCAGGAAAAAGATCGTGACGGTACGGCCCATGCCCTGGCTAAGCTGCGAGAGAATCAGGGAAAATCTCATACTATTTACTCCTTTTCTTTCCAGAAAAAAGCCCCTTCAATCGCTCAGATTTTCGGGGGCTCATCCTTATTCTCCTGGTTTTTGTTTCACTTTATTTTGCCTCAAGGCAAACCATATCGGCAATTTCATATTTCTCAGCTAATTCCTCAAAGGTTCCGTCAGCGAGAAGCTGCTGAAGCCCCTCATTTACCTTCTCGCAGAGTTCTGTGTTGCCTTTCTTGAAACCGATGGCATATTGCTCTGAATTCAGGCTTTCATCCAGAATCTTAAATCCCTCTCCGCGGGTTTTCAGCTGATACTTTGCGACTCCGATGTCCATAGCTACCGCATCGATCGAACCTGCCTGCAGTTCTACAAATGCATTGTTGTAATCCGGGAACTGCTGCAGAACCGCAAAGGTATCTGCCAGCGCTTTCTGTCCGCCTTCTTCCTCGCTCTGAAGCAGTTCCAGAGCAGCAGATGCAGCCTGAACGCCGACATTCTTTCCTGCCAGATCCGCCAGTGTGCTGATGCCGGAGCTTTCCGAAACAACCATCACCTGACTGTTGTCCACATACGGATAAGACCATGTATAGTCATCTTCTCTTCCGTTCATGGTAAAACCGTTCCAGATACAATCAATGGAACCGGAATTGAGTTCCATATCCTTGGAATCCCAGTTGATCGGAGTTTTCACCAGCTGCCATCCGTACAGTTCACAGACTGCCTCAGCCAGTTCCAGATCAAAGCCGGTATAATCTCCGGTCTCCTCATCCATGTAACCGTAAGGCGGATATTCCGCATCAAATCCTACTGTAAATGTAGTCGTCTCCGAGGAATCTCCCTGTGTATCTGAAACTGCAGAGGAACCAGTCGTGTCCGATGCTGCAGACGCACTGCTCTCTGATGTCCCGGACGCAGCAGATGTTCCTGCCGTATCACTTCCGCATCCTGTAAAAAGCGCAGTGACCATTGCAGCTGTTATCATACCGCATACTAATTTTTTCTTCATAATCTTTTTCGTCCTCCCGTTATTGACTCTGGTATTTTATTACCACTCTACCACACTAAATCATTTATACATACTAACATAGGCCCCCAGAATCTGTCAACCACGGATTTTATTTATCATAGACTCTTTCCACTCGTTTCGAAATATTACAGAGCATTTCATAATCGAATCTTGCCGCAGGATCCGCCACCTCTTCGATGGTAATCTGATTCTCTCCGTCTCTTCCCACCAGTGTAACCACATCTTCCACTTTCACATCCGGAATTTCACTCACATCCACCATCATCTGATCCATGCACACTCTTCCGATAATCGGCGCAAATTGTCCGTGAATCAGAACCCTTCCTTGGTTGGACAGCGCACGGGGATAACCGTCCGCATAACCCACAGAAACCGTAGCGATCCTGGTGGACGGTTTGCTTGTCACATAAGTTGCTCCATAGCTAACGCCCAGTCCCGGGCCTACCTCTTTTACATGAATCACATGGCACTTCCATGCCAGTGCCGGAATCAGATTCAGACGCTCTTTTTTCACATCCGGTGAAGGATAGATTCCGTAGGTTATGATTCCGGAGCGCACCATATCAAAGCGATGATGATCAAACTCCATAATTCCGGCAGAGTTACAGATATGACGGATCGGAATTGTCACGTTTTCCTTTAAAAGCAATTCTGTCATCCTGTCATATTTTTCCATCTGCATGTCACAATAAGTTTTGTCCACCTGATCCGCACAGGAAAAATGAGTAAACATTCCCTCCAGTTCCACATGCGGCAAATGAGCAATCCGGGCTGCTTCTCTGGCATCCTGCTCTGTCACCTGAAAACCGATCCTGGTCATTCCGGTATCCACCGCAATATGCACCTTCGCCCTTTTTCCCAATTTGGCTGCCGCCTTTTCCATGACCAGTGCCTGGGAATAAGAATCCACGGTCTGTGTGATATCATTTCGAACCACATCTTCGTATTCGGAAGGCGAAACATATCCCAGAATCAGGATCGGTTTTCTGATTCCATTTTCCCGAAGTTCGATGGCTTCCTGCAGTGTGGCCACAGCAAAATAATCTGCTTTCTGCTCCAGGCAATGTGCCACTTTCACCGCTCCGTGTCCATATGCATCTGCCTTTACCACGACAAGAAGTTTTACCTTCTTCTCAAGTCTCTTTTTCACTTCATTGATATTCTGTTCGATCGCTTCCAGAGAAACCTCGGCATAACAGCGCTTATATTTGCTCACTTGTTATCTCCCTCTTTCCTTTTCCGTATTTTTGAAATTTTGGCTTTCCCGTCATTTTTGCCTCTTCCGGCAGTCCAACGAAATGCCAGTACATTTTTTGAATCTCTACATCAAAAAATGTACTGGCTTTCTCTTTTTCTCTATTACTCCGGTTTGCGGATTGCAGAGTATATATTCTTTACATTTTTCAGTACAACATGTGTTCTGGTAGCAGACACGCCTGGAATGCTCATCACCTGCCGATGAATCTCCTCAAGCTCATCCGACGAATGGCAGGAGATCTTCAGCATCAGGTCAAAATCACCTGTTTGGTAATAACAGGACACAATATAATCGAGCCCCTGAATCTGTTCTGCAAAACTCTCAAAGTATTTCGGATGTTCCAGGCTGACTTCCATAAGGGCTGTCATTCCATTGCCTGTCTTTTTTTCATCCACGATGATTGTATATTCTTTAATGATACCGGTTTCTTCCATCTTACGGATACGCTCAATCACTGCAGAAACCGAAAGGTGGATTTCCTTGCTGATATTGGATGCCGTTTCTCTCGCATTTTTCTGTAGAATCTTCAAAATTTTGTAATCTATGCCATCCATTTTCTTATTTTTCCTCCCGTCTGTATTGCCATGAAATGCAGCAATTTACCTGCTTTCCTGTCAGTACCATCCTATTATAACAAATTTTCAGGAGAAGTCCACTCTTTCCCCGAACTTTTTATAGAATTGTTAGAATACTCCGTAACAGTTCTGTTCCGGAATAAGATTTGACATTGTCCCGCAAAAAGCGTATTCTTATAAATAAATATTAGAAAAAACATTTCAAAAGGAGTGCCGTGCTTATGAATCGCAGTGAACTGGAACAAAACGCAATGGATCTGCTCAGTCATTTTCCGGATTATTATAGAATCATCAAAAAAGCTTTATCTCCCAAAGACTTTCATCTGACGAAGCTTCAGGTCGCCGTTCTCGGTTTTCTTCGTGAGGAAAATTCCAAGACATTGACAGAGCTTTGTGAAAAATTTGATGTGTCCGAGAAAAAAATGACAAAGGCAGTTCTCGATCTGGCCGATCAGAAGCTTCTTGAAATAAACGGCAAAAAAGTCAAGCCAAAGCATACGCTTTTTTCCATCAACGATTACGGTGTCGAATACCTCGACTGTATCCGGAATGCTTACCGGGATGTCTTTAGCGAATGTCTGAGCGCCTTAACAGATGAAGAACTTCTCGCTTTTCTCTCCTCTTCCGAGCAGCTCCATACACTTCTTTCAAAGATGACCGCTTCTTTTTCTACCGGGGATGATTGACAGTTACAAAAAAGGATCCTTTACCCACAATAAAATGGGCAGGGATCCTTTCTTCATTTTCAGGTTACATCATCCGGCAAAGCTTATTCCTCAAAATATTCACTGATTTCCTGCATCATGGTACTGATACCGATGTGCTGCGGACATACCTTCTCACAGCGAATACAGCGAACACAGGCATCTGCTTTCACTTCGCACGCATCATAGAGCTGTTTCGCCTCACGTTTTCCGTCTGTCGCCGTTTTATTATAAATTGCAAAAATCTCAGGAATATTAATTTTCACGGAACAAGGCAGGCAATACTGACATTTTGTACATTTTACCAATGCCATCGTATTGAAAACTTCCCCTGCTTTCTCCATCGAAGTTCTCTCCTCGTCACTGAGCATGCCGTTTGAAGATCTGGAGGCATAAATAAGATTGTCATTCACCTGCTGTTCCGTGCTCATGCCGCTGAGCAGCAGGCTTACTTCCGGCTGATCCCAGAGAAAATCCAGAGCCCATTCCACCGGCGTCTTTCCTTTTGGAAGTTCGTCAGCCATATGGGGTGCCGGAGCTGCCAGTTTTCCTCCTCTTAACGGCTCCATGATTACAACGCCGAGTCCCTTTTCGGCAGCATATCTGAGGCCTTCCGTTCCTGCCTGATGTCTGATATCGGCATAATTATACTGAATCTGGCAAAAATCCCAGTCATAATAATCAACAATCTCTTTAAAAGTATCGAGATCATCATGGAAAGAAAATCCGATATGACGAATCTTTCCTTCTGCTTTCGCCTTTTCCATATGTTTCACCAGATCAAACTTCTTTACCGCATCCTCAAAGCGGTCACGGCCAAGTGCATGCAGAAGATAGAAATCAATGTGATCCGTATTCAGTTTTTTCAGCTGTTCATCCAGAAAGCATTCAAAATCCTCCGGTTTTTTGATCAGCCACACCGGACTCTTCGTCGCCAGATATACCTTCTCGCGGTATCCGTCTGCCAGTGCTTTTCCAACTACAATCTCGCTCTGACCGTCATGATAAGGATAAGCGGTATCTATGTAGTTTACTCCCTCATCAATTGCATGCCGAACCATGGCAATTGCGCGCTCCTCATCGATTATCTGCCGGCCCTCTTTCTCCACCGTCGGAAATCTCATACATCCAAAGCCAAGCGCAGATACTTCAATCCCAGTGTTTCCAAATTTACGATACTGCATGTAAAAACCCTCCGTCTCATCAATTTTGTTGTCAAAAAAATTTGATTCCTCTGTATTATAACCCTCATATCCACCGAAAATCAACAGCATATCTTCGTATTCTTCTCAAACTCTTTTTTCAGCTAATACATTTCCAAAATCGTTTTCTCAATTGTTTCAAAATCGCTTGTATGCGGATATTCCGCCATATCCGGATGATGCAAAAATGCATCCTTGGCATTGTTTTCGGTGATTGCTATTGCCGCCAACATGCAGCCGCTTTTCCTGATCTCCTCTATGTTTTCATTCGAAAAATCTCCGGTATAGACATAGCATTTTGATGGATATTCCGGTATTTGCTCTAATAGTTCCCCTGTATAGTTCTTCCTGGTATCAATAAATCGCGCTTTTGGATCAATTTTCAGGATCTGCAAAATAGCTTCTGCTCCTGCTCCATTTGTTGCATACACGGTTCTTCCGCGCATACCTGTCCGCACCACTAATTCAGCAATTTTTTCTGCGTTTTTTATCCCTTCTTTCATATCAATATTGATACACATTCCGGTAAAATACGCGATATTTAATGCCTCTTCAAGCGTAGGTACTCTATTATCCTGTCTTCTTTCTTTCAATAAACTTATTTTTTTGATAACAGAATAATCCGTATCAGAGATTACAAGATTTACTCTCCTGCCATTTTCATCATAGCCTTGTATGTTTTCATCATGATGAACGATCAAAACCCCATCCCTGGTCATTCGTGCATCCGTTTCAATCATATCAGCACCCTTTCGTGCTGCCAGTTTAAATGCAGACAACGTATTGGAATGCAAATGTTCATCAACGTATCCCTGATGTGCAGAAGAGATCCATGTTTTCTTTAATCTCATCATTTGTTTGCTCCTCCAGGCTTTTCATTTTTATAAAAGAGGAAAAAATACAGCCACAGTACCGAATATCTGTCTTTTAGATCCTTCGCAAACCATTTCGCATTTTCTATCTTTTCTTTTCCATACAACTCTTCAAAACGACCGATATCCAGTCCAATGCTTTTCAGATATTTTTCTATCTCCAGAGCTGTCGGTGCATCGGACAGTATTCTGCAGATTTCGTTCCATTTTTCCTGATAAAGGGCTGTTTTGTCCGTCCGGTATACGCCGGCTTTTTCCTGAAGCTCGATAACGCCCTCTGCCGCAGTACCATAGATTGCGTGTATTTTTCTTTTCCAGTCATCATATTCAAATTGCTGTGCCTGTTCAGGAATGTCAATCTTCCGAATTTTTTCGCGCATTTGACTTGTATACCATGCAGCGTATGCAACATCAGTTCCATGCATAAAGTATGGTTCACCGTTCAGGATACCAACGATCTCAAAAAAATGCGCCATATGATGTTCACTTCCAGATGCCGGTCTGGAATTTCCAACATATGCCATAGCGATTCCAACACCAATCAAAGCTTCGGAAAGACGCTTGATTGCGCCGGCATCACGTTTTAGCAGTAATTCACCGTCCTCTTTTATTGAATAAACCATTTCCATGGTAAGTTCATATACATATGGGCAAAAGTATTCGTTATTGACCGCTGCAGCTAATTTCCAGTCATTTAAGCAGGAAAGCTTTCCGAGGATGTCTCCATATCCTGACTGAATCATTTCTATCGGAGCCTCTTTCATGATATCAATATCTGCAATGATTACCTGCGGTACATGTGCATGATATGTTACCTTCATATTCTTCACAATCAGGGCTGCTCCCGCCGAGGCATATCCATCCATGGACGGCGCTGTTGCCACTATAAAATAAGGCAAATTACAAACAAAGCTTACATATTTACATAAGTCCTGAATTACTCCTGATCCCACACCTATAATTACATCCGTCGAATCGGTTATTTTTTTCTTCAGTTTTTCCACCGCAATTTCATTCGGTATCAACAGGTCATCCTCATAAACCAATGTATCAACTGCCTTTTCCCGAAGTAATTCCGCCACTTTTGACCCACATACCTCATATGTATTTTTATCTGCAACAACGACTGCATTTTTGTATTCCGACGCTAACGAATAGATATGATTCATTGCCTTTTCTTCCACAATGACCTCTTTCACATCGCAGGTATGAATCCTTCCGCATTCACATTCCCGACCTTTCAATAATTCAGAAAAATTCATATCTTCTTTGTACACCTCTTTTCCTTACTATGTAATACCACATATTTGCAGTTCCTTTTCATTGACAGTATCCATATTTTCATTATAATACGGTCGATAAAAATTGCAACGACAGTCCGAACAAAAATCTCACATTATCTCAAAACAAAAAAGCCTCAAATGTCTAAAAACACTTGAGACTTAAAATAAAAAAGCGCGAGACGGGATTCGAACCCGCGACCCCAACCTTGGCAAGGTTGTACTCCACCCCTGAGCCACTCGCGCATAAATGATTTTGTTTCCAAAATCAAGCGGGTGATGGGAATCGAACCCACGTATCCAGCTTGGAAGGCTGGTGTTCTACCATTGAACTACACCCGCATATTCATTTTTCATTTCTTTTGTTGTGCACCGCATCAACAAAACATACTATACAGCATACATTCGAAAATGTCAACCCCCAAATTAATATTTTTTTATTTTTTCTGCATTATTTTTCTGTCTTTGGGGAATCTCTTATTTTGTCGCCCTATATGCCGGAAAAGATGCTTGACAATCCGGAGGAAAGTGTTAGAATAAATTTCATACGGAAGCATAGCTCAGCCGGGATGAGCGTTCGCCTCACACGCGAAAGGTCAGGAGTTCGAGCCTCCTTGCTTCCATGAAAAAAATGGTCCAGAGGGCCATTTTTTTATTTGCTGTTTATCAGCTTTCATCCAAAGATGTCTGTATGATTCCGAAAATACTCAATCATTTCACTTGTAAGGCTTGCCGCTGATCCTCCCGGCGGAAGTTCTTCCCGTTCAAACCAAACAGATGTCGATAGTTCTTCTGTATCCAGCGTAATTGACGGATCTCCGTCAACCTCACAGAAGAATCCTGCCAAAAGAGAGCCGCTGAAAGACCAGGGCTGACTTTTATAATAACGAAGATTTTTTACTTTCAGCCCCACTTCCTCCATAACTTCCCGATGCACTGTCTGCTCCAGCGTTTCACCCACTTCTGCATAACCGGCAACCAAAGCATAATTTCGATGACTGCTGTGCGTACTCGAATATTTTGTGAGCAGCAAACGACTGCCATCTGTAACTGCGACAATAACGCTTGGGCAGATGACCGGATAGGAAATTTTGCGGCAAGCGGGACATTCCATTGCCCGTTCTGTTCTGCTTGGACGCATTTTGGTGCCGCAGCGTCCGCAAAATGTATTGTCTGTATACCAGGTGTGTATCTGATACCCTGTAATTCCTGCAAAGGAAAGCCAGTTTGGAACTGCATTTCGCAATATGGAAATGTCTTCATACTTCCAGCATTCAAACGGATCAAGCGACGGTGTCCGGAGTTCATAATAATCCGTATCATCAATGCGAAAAAGAAATTTTGCCTTCTCGTCAATCTTTGGAAAAACAGACCGGACATCTGAAATACACGGGAAACGCAGTCGGTTCTCCTGATACTCTGCAAGAACTGTGTGATCCTGATAAATCAGCAAAAGATCATCATCTGCCGGAACAGTCGGTTTATATTCAACGTGATACACATGAGGCGCAATATCCTGAATCATGGAGATTTCTTCCTTCTTTCTTCGGTAGATTCCGTTACATAGAAACATCTTTTTTTAGAATAACAGATCCCCTGTCCTTGTTCAAGAATTCCTTTCTTCTTTTTTTCACTCTTTTGTGACTTAGTCACAGAATTTCTTTTCATTCTGTGCTAAGTTAGAACCAGAAAACAGATAAACGATACAAAGGAGGAACAAAATTATGTCTTTAATACATGTAACATCCGAAAACTTTGAGAAAGCCCTGGACGCAGCTCCCAATCTGGCTGTTGTTGATTTCTTTGCCACCTGGTGCGGTCCCTGCAAAATGCTCTCTCCGGTGATTGAAGAAGCTGCGGAAGAGATGCACGATGTTTCTTTCTACAAAATAGATGTAGACGAATGCCCGGATCTCGCCAGCAAATATCAGGTAATGAGTGTTCCCACACTGATTTTCTTTAAAAACCGCGAAGTGGTTAAAAAATCTGTGGGCGCCCTTTCTTTTGAAGAACTCGAGGAGATCATTCAGTCCCTGTAAGACGATCCCCTGAACAGCAATTGCATATTCTGTCACAGAAAAATGGTTGATTCTGTTTTTAAAAGCTTCTATAATAAACCGTAACAGTCGGAATACAGTCGCTGCATTCACCGCATGGAATGCACGAAAGGAGCTTTTATGTCAGAATCAACCATTTCTTCTGATCATCTTTTATCTTATCTGGAACAGTACTATCCCTTTTACGACAAGCTGACACCAAGGGAGCAGCAGACTCTGCTTTCCTGTTCCTCCGTTGTTTCCTATCGAAAAGGTGACTTTCTTTACAGCTGCGAAGACGATTGTCTCGGAGTTCTTCTTGTCCTGGAAGGAAGTCTGAGAATCTTTATTCAGTCCGGAGAGAATCGCGAAATCACCCTCTTTACATCCCACAAGGGCGAAGTCTGCACACTGTCTGCCTCCTGTATGATGCAGGAAATCACATTCGACATTCTCATTGAAGTATCAGAAGATTCCCGTGTTCTTGTCACCTCCGCATCCTGTTTTCGAAAATTAATGGCTTCCAATATTTATGTGGAAAACTACATCTACCGCGAAACTACAGAACATTTTTCTGATGTCATGTGGGCCATGGGGCAGCTTCTGTTCACACGTTTCGATCAGCGTCTCGCCGGGTACCTGGAAGATGAACGGATCCGCACCGGTTCTCCCGTGCTTCATACCACCCATGAACAGATTGCCCGAAACCTTGGAAGCGCCAGAGAGGTGGTTTCCCGCACGCTGAAGATCTTCGAAAAAGAAGGCCTGCTTCTGCTCTCCCGGGGAACAATCACAATCCTGAATTCCAAAGCCCTCCGCCGGATTTGTAAAATCAGCCGGGAGACATCCTGACGGCTGCAGTTTTTCTATCCGATTTTTTCATCTGATCCTCTTAAATACATTTCATAGTAATCGAGATCTCGTTGCCCTCTGCCTTCACTTTTGCATAGCTTCCTGTGATCAGGGGCATCATCGGCGGCAGATGTCCGAGATCTATATCCATAATTACCGGTACCTGATACTGGGATATCACGTCAAGCACCGCATGATACTGATCCAGACCCATCATCTCCTGCCCATAACACAGAGGACGTCCGATCAGAAATCCTTTTGTGTACTTGAACCAGCCTGCATGTTCCATATGCCAGAAAGCCCTTCGGATACTCATCACATTTAAGTCACAGGACTCCAGAAACCAGATAATTCCATCCTGTTTGTATTTTTCAATAAATTCCACTGTATGATCAAATTTTGTTCCAAGCAGATTCACCAGACAGTCAATGCATCCTCCGAGCAGTCTGCCTTCCATTTCTGCCTTTTCTTTCGGAAAAATACGCAGAACTCCGGGTTCTGTGATATGATAAGGCTCAAGCGGATGCTCTTCATCCTTCAGGCTCTCAATCTCCCATCCGTCATAACCGTGAACCGTCCTTACTTCCCCTGTCAATACTCCAAATGCATCCACAAGTGAAGGGTGCCAGGGCTCCATGCCGTAAGTGGCAGCATTTGGAGCATAAACGGAAGCGATATCACAGAGCGTTGTCAAAAGGTAGGTCATATTCGTGTTGTCCGAATGGCCCATATACCACTTCGGTTCTGCCTGACGGATTTTTTC
>JAQYOA010000011.1 GCA_028727605.1 Lachnospiraceae bacterium | reverse complement strand
CTTGCGGTAAGGCGTTCATCAAACGAGGAAACCGGCAGAAGTACTGCGGCACCCTGGAATGCCAGAGTGTGCGGAATAAACTTAAATCAAAGGAGTATTACTACCGGGAAAAGGCGAAGAACGGGATGAAATAATTGTTGGCATCCGCATTCAGAGGCCCCAGGGGGCGTCAAAATCTCTGTGACCTGGTTCTATAAAGACCGGCGCAGGGTTTCGTGTGAATTCTCGCAGAATTCGCAAGGGGGGATACCCCGAAAACGAGAAATGACTGAGATTATGGGCGATTTGCCGGCGTTGATTTGCCAAATGATTCGGAAAATGCACAGGTTTTCGATCGATTGCAGCAAAATATATGCCATTCTGTAAGCACAGTACCTGCGGGATATCCGCGCGGTTCTTGCGGTTGCAGCGGATCAAGATGTTTTAACTGGAAAGATCGGAATGTGTGCATCCCCGCTACGCCATTTCATGGTGCAACAAGTGGATGATTCGTGAGTCTGATGTGGTTGTTACCTATATTACCCACTCATGGGCCGGCGCTGTTCAGTTTGCAGAGATGGGGAAGAAGAAAGGAAAGCGTATTATCAATATAGCAGAGATGATGAATTCAGAGAGTATCTCACAGATAAGGCTGTAGTCCATTGCCGCTCAAATTCTGTTTTTGTGGAGGAGAGTATGAAATTTAAGGGAACGCTTATTGTTGTAAAAGACTGCAATCGTGCATTAAAGTTTTATTGTGATATGTTTGGTTTTTCACTTATTCAAGACAATGATGGGAATATGGAACTGACTGACAACTTATATTTACAGGAACTTAGATATTGGGAAAAATTCACGGAGAAACACGTTATTCCAAACAATAATCAGTCTGAATTGTATTTTGAAGAATCTAATATAGAAGAATTTGTAGAACGCCTTGAGACACTCTACCCGGAAATCGAATATGTCAATCGTCTGATGACACATAGTTGGGGGCAAAAGGTGGTCAGATTTTATGACCTTGACGGAAATTTGATCGAAGTAGGAACACCCGTATGACATATCTTACCAAGGCGCGGAGGGCTGGCACGAAACCTATTCCGTGGAGGCGAGGTGCTTCATGCACAGTTGACCTCCGATTTGGAGCAGACGGAACAGCTTTGGGATTTCCAAATTACTGTCCAAAATGAAACGGCGTTGCTGGAAATGGACTATCACGACATGACGATCTATTGGGCCTATGGGGATTAAATGGACGGCATGGGATAAATTGACGGCAGACAGCAACTATACATCTATAAAACAAACACATTTGCATGGAAAACCTGCCTATATGCAGCGGGCATTTTCTTGTAAAATATCCGTGTAAGCTACCGTGAATTGAGAGTAATCTCAATCACACAGTTGATAGAAGGAGAAAAGTGTTATGGAAAAGAAGCCTATTCACGAGATCATTTCCAACGTTTTCAGGGCAATACCCCTGGCTATGGGTGCTGTGGTTCTGGCAGCGGCTTTTCTCGCCGGACGCTATGGTTGGAGGCGGGGTGGTTTCCGTGCCTGCCAGAGCGCGGGAATCACTTCTGTGGAAGTCGGCGAAAAGGATATTCATATCACGGGCTTCTATCCAGGCTCCTTTCCCGAGGGCTTCTGCGGCTATTACGCGGAGGAGCGGGACGGCAGGCTCTATGTTGGCTTCCGCTTCAGCGCTGTATTCGGTTTTTTTGAAACCGGGGATTTTGACATTTCGATTCCGGTCAAGGGGACAATCGATGAGGTGGTTCTGAAAACCCGCATGAATGAAACGACAATCTGGAACGCACAGTCCGGCGCGCTTCCCCAGTCGGAGCGATATGGCGTATATGTGAAGCTGGAGAGAAAGGATGTGTATTCCGTTTCCATGTCTTACGATGGCTCCGGCGGAGGGATGAGCTGTGCGGACGGCTCGGCTTTGGGAAGTGGAGATTACATCTTCATGGACAATGATATTATGATTGCTTCCAAGGAGGCGGGCGCTCCGGTGCCTTTTACCATCACCGTAAAAGACGCAGCCGGAACTGCGGTGGCATCCGGGGAATTTTGGTTTGATGCCAATGTGGAGAAAATGTATCTGGCCGTCACGGAAGACGGCAGAATCATGGAGGACAAAGACTATGAAGAATAAGCATTTTGCTTCTCGTATGCTCATCATCGCCGGAACGCTGTTGACCATCTCAGGTGTTCTCACCGCCATCTGTGTGAAGCTTGCCTATAGCGGTATTCTGCTTGCGGCAGCTGCGTGTATGTTCTCCGCGGCGCTAAGTGTCCGCATTGCGGAAAACAAGAGCGAACAAAAACACCGGAATTCGGAAAGCGGCCAGAAGACGGAAGAATCTCATGAAGAATAAGTCGATGACGAGAAGAATCTTAAATCCATTTGCCATGCTGTGTTTCGGGCTTGCCATCGGAGTCGTTGCAAGACTGCTGGATATTTTCACAACGAATTTGGGAGAAATCTTTTCCCAGATGGCGGTCTGGATCCTGATGGGCACTCTGATTTCTATTCACAGCAGGACAGCGAAGCAGGCAATGGTAAATGTTCTGGCATTCTGCCTCGGGATGCTTCTTACATATTATTTCGTAGCCGCCCTGAGCCA
>JAQYOA010000010.1 GCA_028727605.1 Lachnospiraceae bacterium | reverse complement strand
GAGGAAAAAGGAGAAACTCTGGTAATTACCATGAAAGAGAAAGCTTCCGATGTTGTGTTGAAGCTGTTTTATGGAGTGTTTGAGAAACAGAATGTTATCACACGTGCAGCACGTCTGGAAAATCATGGTTCCGGGGTGATTGCGCTGGAAAAAATGCTTTCCTTTAGTATGGATCTTCTGTTTGGAGATTATGAGATGGTATATTTTGCAGGACGCCATGCAATGGAGAGAACGATGGAGCGCGTTCCGGTACGGAGAGCGAAGGCAGAGATTGGTTCTGTTCGCGGAACTTCCAGTCACCATTACAATCCGGCGGTGATTCTCTGTGAGGAAGGTGCAGGGGAAAATCATGGAGCATGCATCGGAGCCTGCCTTGCCTACAGCGGAAATTTTGTGGCGGCAGCTCAGAAGGATCAGAAAAATCAGACCAGATTTCAGATGGGAATCAATCCTGCCCAGTTCTGTTTCCGTTTGGAGGAAGGGAAGGCATTTGATACACCTCAGGTAATTTTAAGTTACTCAGGGGAAGGCTTTGCCACCCTTTCTCAGCAATACCATGAGATTATCCGGGAACATATGTGCAGAGGTGTTCATAAACATGCCAGAAGGCCGATTCTGATCAACAACTGGGAAGCAACGTATTTCAATTTTAATGAGGAAAAAATCCTGAAAATTGCGAAACAGGCAAGTGAATTGGGAATCGAGATGCTGGTATTGGATGATGGCTGGTTTGGCAAGCGGGAAGATGATAACAGCGGTCTCGGCGACTGGTATGTAAATGAGAAGAAACTGAATGGAACGATGGCACAGTTATCCGCTAAAATCCATGCACTGGGAATGAAGTTCGGTCTTTGGTTTGAACCGGAGATGATTTCAGAGGATAGTGATTTGTACCGTGAACATCCGGAATGGGCTCTTAAAATTCCAGGACGAGTTCCGAACAGAAGCCGGAATCAGCTTGTTCTTGATATGTCCAGAGAAGATGTACGGGAATATTTGCTGGAGCGTATGACCACAATTGTACGGGAAGCTTCTATCGATTACGTGAAATGGGATATGAACCGAAGCCTTGCTGACGGATTCAGCAGTCTTCTTACACCGGAAAGGGGCGGAGAGGTATATCATCGCTTTGTTCTTGGAGTCTATGATTTGCTGGAGCGCTTTCTGGCTGCCTGCCCCGATCTTTTGCTGGAGGGCTGCAGCGGCGGAGGCGGACGTTTTGATGCTGGTATGATGTATTATTCACCGCAGATCTGGTGCAGTGATAATACCGATGCTATCAATCGGCTTTCGATTCAGTACGGAAGCTCCTTCTTCTATCCGGTAAGTACGGTAGGAGCTCATGTCTCTGTATGTCCAAACCATCAGACCGGACGTATCACCCCGTTTGAAACGAGAGGAAATGTTGCGCTTTCAGGAAGTTTTGGCTATGAGATGGATCTGAATAAGATTTCCGATGAAGAAAAGGACATGGTAAAGGTTCAGGTAGCTGCCATGAAAGAGTATTACGATTTGACTCATGAAGGCCTGTATTACCGCCTGAGTGCTCCGGGAGAAAAAGACTATATGGCATGGGAGTTTGTAGCCGGAGATCGTACGAGAGCTCTGATTACGCTGGTAAAAACAGATGCACAGGGCAATCCACTTCCGGTACATACAAAGATTTGCGGTCTGGATCCGGAAAAACAGTATCAGTGTAAATTAAACGGCAAAATTGCTTCCGGAAGAACATGGAATCATGCAGGAATTACACTGCATCAGACGTTAAGAGAGTATGACAGCATTCTGATTGAATTTGCAGAGGTTTGAAAAAGAGAAAAAGAAAATCAGAGAAAGAGACCGGGGAGAGCCTTCGGTCTCTTTTACTTTAAAAATGCAGCTTTATGTGGTAGAATGGCAATAAACGAAACGGTCAGTGTTTTGAGGACGAGTTAGGAGGGATTCCCTTTGAAAAATAAAATGCATTTGTGTTTTCTGTTTCTGACAGCGGCTGCTATTTGTTTCGGAGGATGCAGCGGTTTGTTGAGACAGGATAACCAGACGAACGATTCTGCATCGGAGACAAAAGTGCAGCAAAACAATTCCGATACCAAAGAGGCAGAGAAAAGTGAGAAGGAATTTACAGCTTCTTACCGGAATCTATCTCTTACACTTCCTCCAGGCTGGTCGGTAGAGGTGGACAAGAAAAGTCTTTGCAGTTTTGCTGCTGAGAATGGCGATTCTCTGGAAATTTCTTTCACAGAGGGAATGGCAAAGGTGACACTTTTGGAGTTTCCTATGAGTGAGGAAGAAGCACGGGAGGCAGCAAGAAAGGAAGGTCATCTGGAAGAGGACTGGCTGGTTACGGATTTCTATTCGAAAACGGATCAGAAGAAAGAAACTGTTGATTATTATCAGTATCTTTTGAACAATAAACATACTTCTGCGTGCATTTACAAAACCGGAATCAGAACGGCTGAGCAGGCGTATCTGATTACTGCGAATCTGGCCAATGACCGGAGTGAGTCACGTGAGGAACTGATCGGAATTCTGCAGAGCCTGCAATTTCTGGATGAGGAGAGGCTGACAGAAGTATTTGCTGAAGGACTTGAGGGAGAAACGGAAAATCTGTCCGGAGAAGAAACAGAGAATGAGAATCCTGCAGGAACACAGATGGCAAGGTGTACTTCTCCTGTGAATGTGAGGACGGCACCAAATGCCAGCAATAGTCAGATTCTCGGATATCTGGAAACAGGAGAGGTGGTAACCGTTCTCGAAATCGAAAATAACTGGTACAAAATCGAATATCAGGGCGGAATCGGCTACGCATACGGGGACTATTTTGAGGATGAGGAATAGACTTGCCGATAACACGGAAGAGAGAATTCGTTGTGACTTTGCTGCAACGGATTTTCTTTTATGGCAATAAAAAAACCAGAAATCATTGATTTCTGGTTTTTAGAGGCGTCGACCGGATTTGAACCGGTGGATACTGGTGTTGCAGACCATTGCCTTACCACTTGGCTACGACGCCATATGACTCCGACGGGAATCGAACCCGTGTTACCGCCGTGAAAGGGCGATGTCTTAACCGCTTGAC
>JAQYOA010000009.1 GCA_028727605.1 Lachnospiraceae bacterium | reverse complement strand
ATCATCTTCGGAGATCTTCATAATGCGGTGCTTTGTAGAGGGGCATAAAAGGGGCAAACTTTTATTACAATCTACATTATTATATAGTTCTTGATGTGAAAAAGGCTCATAAATGGCTGTAATGTTATCATTTGATTCAGTACAGCACTTATGCTCATTCCCGCTATCTGCTTTTCTATTTTTTGTAAAAAACCGTCAAAGCATTGATTTTATCAATGTTTTGGCGGTTTCTTACTATAAATCTTTTCGGTCAAAGTATCAGCCTTCGGTAAACGGCTCATCAGCAGGGTAACCGCTGGCCAGTTTCTGCATACAGCGCTGGATGGAGTCTTTGGAATTTCCCCAGCTCTTGTCTTTATTTCGATAATCGAATTTATCGGTGAACCAGGTAACTTCTTCCTGAAGGCGCTGATAATTCGTCTTCATTAAGTCAAACAGGACCGGGTAAAATTCCGCCTTTTGCTTGTCGGTAAGTTTCTTTTCGGCAGTTTCCACAAGGTCACCGAAATGAGGAAGACAAAATGCTTTGCTCTGCTTAAAGAGCGCAACAAACTCCGGATTGCTTTTATAGAGATCAAAAAAAGTATCCAGATAGCGATTGTAATTTGCACGAAAATGATCACAGACGTAACAGGAAGTGGTCTTTTGCTCAACCCATTGTCCAAGAGAAGTTTCGGGAGCTTTTTTTCCGACAGAAGATTTCTGCATTCTTTTTATCAGAGAAGATTTGCCGGGGGAAAAGGAGTCAAGCTGAGCGTTCAGCTCGCTGTTCAGCTTTTTCAGGTGTGTTGATAAAATCAAGCCGCTTCCCAGTCGATTGCCGTAATCGTACATCATCTTGTAATGATGGCGGCAGAAGCCTACCTGATCTGTTTCTCCGCGTACATCGTCTTCCATATAGGAAGCGCCCGGTCCGAGTACGAAGGAGATGGCATGCTGTTCTGCTTCACGTTCAAGATAACAAAAAGGGCATTCGTCCTTGGCAGCGAAAGCGTCCATAAGAGGAATGGTATGTATCGATTCTTTCATGAGAGACCTCCTTGAAAATAATGATTCTGAAAAATAGCATACACGTAATCTGAGTGTTTGTCAAAGGTAACTGTCTTGCTGCTGATAAAATGCAATGCCTTGATTCTTAATAATTTCTTTCGGGTTATGGCGTTGCAACAAAAATGGATTTGTAATATACTTTATCTTTAGTTGCTATACATTTGAGAAAATGGTCAAAAAGAGGAGTTGGATTTGATGCGTTGGTTGTATGAAAAATTGAGACAGGATAAAAGGCAGAAGCGAAAATGTATTTTTATGATTCTCTACTTTGGATTGACTTTTGGCTTCCTGTTATGGAACAGGCCGCTTCTGGATGAATTTGCAGCAGAAAAGGAATGGAGTTATTCCTATCTTTTTCCCGGTTATTGTCTGGCTTTTGTGCTCGTTTTTGCAGTTTGCTTTTACCGTTTTGCAAAAGAGCCGACAGAAAAAAGGCGTGCAGGGGTGATGGGATGGCAGCAGGCAGTCTGGATGCTGATGAATTCTGTTTATCTATTTGCTTCCATGGAATTTGTGACCAATAAGGAATTTGCGGACATGGTATGGTATTACGGACTTTTGAATATCGGAGTGATATGCGCGTTTTGTATTCTGCTTTCTCTGATTTTCAATTCCATACGCCGTGCAATGATTTTTATGAATATTTTCTATTTCTGCATGAGCCTTGTATTTTATTATGTATATCTGTTTCGGGGTGAGGCTTTTCAGCTGATCGATTTATACAGTATTCAAACTGCTGCGGAAGTGGTTGGAGGATATCAGTTTCAGCTCACAGCGCAGATTACAGCAGCTGCGGTTGGAATGCTGCTGATTGTGCAGCTGTGGATGTCGGGCAGAGATTATTGTTTTGTGCGAAAACAGATAAAATATAAGATCCTGCTCCGAATTCTGGCTGCTGCGCTTAGTGTCGGCGGATATCTGGCATACATAAATCTGAACTGGAATGCAGAATTTGGCATTATCAGTGATCTTTGGAATCCTGCAAAAACCTATCGGGAATATGGCACAACAGTAGGTTTTCTGGCTGTGGCAAAATACATGAGGCTGACACCTCCGGACGGATACTCTGCGGAGGAAGTGGAAGAGATTGTGGAGCAGTCCCGTGAAGAACAGGACGGGGAGAACCTCAAAAAGAAGAATGCCGGGAATGTTACGCCGACCAATATTATTGCAATCATGAATGAATCCTGGTTCGACTATCGCAGTATAGGGGATCCGATGACGAGTGAAAGCTATATGCCGTTTCTGGATTCACTGAATGAGAATATCATTAAAGGATACACCCTGACCTGTACCAAAGGAGGCGGAACAGCCAAGACAGAATATGAATTTCTGACGGGAAATTCCTGCAAACGATTTCCGGGAATGGTGCCTTATGTCAGTTACTTTACCCATGATCAGTATTCCATTGTGACGACGCTTCAGGATCAGGGGTATCAGGCAATCGCCATGCACCCAAATAAAGCGACAAACTGGAAAAGAACTACCGCATATCGTTTCCTGAATTTTGATGATTTTATAGCCATTGATCAGTTTGACAGCAGCGCAAAGCGGTATCGGAATATGATCAGCGATCAGGCAAATTATGAGAAAATCATTGAAGTGTATGAGGAGAAGGAAGAGGGTACACCGCTGTTTCTCTTTGATGTCACGATGCAGAACCACAGTGGGTATACCAATGCATATTTCCAGGCAGATGTCAATTGTGACGGATACGATTCGGATGAGGCAGATCAGTATTTTTCCCTTTTGAAGCTCTCGGATCAGGCAATCGAGTATTTGATCGAATATTTCGAAAATGTAGAGGAGCCTACCATGATTGTGATGTTCGGTGATCATTCACCGAAACTGCCGGATGAGTTTGAAACCTGGATTGCGGGAGATGAGTATAAGAATCTTTCTCTTGAGGAACAGGAGAAGTTTTACGGAACTCCGTTTTTTATCTGGACAAATTATGAGATGGAATCGGAAGAAAATGTATGGATCAGCACAAATTATCTGTCCAGTTACATGCTCAGTCTGACCGGCCTGGAGCTTACCTACTATAACGAATATCTTCTCGGTCTGCGGCAGGAGATACCGGCACTGAATCATCTGGGTTATCTTTCCGATGACGGGACCTGGTACAGCTGGGATGAAGCTCCCAAAGAGGATTTGGAACTGGAGCGTCAGTATGAATGTCTTCAGTATAATGAGTTGATGGATAAAAATGACAGGATTGATGATTTCTTCAGCCTTGTGCAGTAAATCTCTTGCCATTGAGATACAGGGTATGGTAGAATTAAATTTGGTGCAGGAATTCATCGAAGATTATAGAAAAAATGAGGTAAAATATGATAGCAGCAAATAATGTGACACTGCGTGTCGGCAAAAAAGCGTTGTTTGAGGATGTAAATATTAAATTTATTGAAGGAAACTGTTATGGTCTGATTGGAGCCAACGGAGCCGGAAAATCCACATTCCTGAAAATTCTTTCCGGACAGCTGGAGCCTACAAACGGTGATGTGACCATCACGCCGGGACAGAGACTTTCCTTTCTGGAACAGGATCATTTCAAGTATGATGCTTATCCGGTTCTGGATACCGTTATCATGGGAAATGCCCGTCTTTATGAGATCATGAAGGAAAAAGAAGCTCTTTACGCAAAAGAAGATTTCAGCGAGGATGACGGAATCCGTGCCAGTGAACTGGAAGGTGAATTTGCTGAGATGAATGGCTGGGAAGCGGAAAGTGATGCAGAGCAGCTTTTGAACGGTCTCGGCATTGATCCGGAATTCCATTATACCCAAATGTCAGAGCTAACCGGAAGCCAGAAGGTGAAGGTGCTTCTTGCGAGAGCCCTGTTTGGAAATCCGGATATTCTTCTGCTGGATGAGCCTACCAACCATTTGGATCTGGATGCAATTGACTGGCTGGAGGAGTTTCTGATCAATTTTGAGAACACGGTTATTGTGGTTTCCCACGACCGTTATTTCCTGAATAAAGTCTGCACACAGATCGCGGATATTGATTATGGAAAGATTCAGCTTTATGCAGGAAACTATGATTTCTGGTTTGAGTCCAGTCAGCTGCTGGTGAAACAGATGAAGGAA
>JAQYOA010000008.1 GCA_028727605.1 Lachnospiraceae bacterium | reverse complement strand
AAACTGTCAATCCGTTTCGGCGAAACCATCAAAGCTTATCTGGCTTCTCCGGAACTCAACGTAGAAGATCTGAAATGTATCCCGGTTGTATTTGCCGGCTGGCTGCGTTATCTGATGGGTATCAACGATAAAGGTGAAGAGTTTACCTTAAGCCCGGATCCGCTTCTGGATACTGTTCGTCCTTATGTACAGGATCTCAAGCTCGGCGAAGAAATCTCCAAAGAAGACCTCGCAAAACAGCTTGCTCCGCTTCTCTCCAACGAGAGCATTTTCGGTGTAAATCTCTGCGAAATCGGTATGTGCTGCAAAGTAATTGATGCATTTGCTTCCATGCTGAAAGGACCAGGCGCTGTAGCTGATACTCTGGCTGCTGTTGTCGCTTAAGAGTTACTCCACTTTACACATATTTTTTCGTAATCACACTTTTATAATCAAAACCAAAAAGCGGCGCGTCTGCTCATGTATGTTAAGCGGGCTGTGTCGCTTTTTCGGTTTACAAGCACACAAACAGGGAGGAAACTGACCCATGAAAAATTTTATGGATGCTGATTTTCTGCTGCAGACCGAAACTGCAAAAACACTGTATCATGAAGCAGCAGAACATACACCGATTTTCGACTATCATAACCATTTAAGCCCGCAGCAGATTCTGGACGATGTACAGATGGATAATCTGACTCAGGTCTGGCTGGGCGGCGATCATTACAAATGGCGTGCTATGCGTGCCATGGGATTTTCCGAAGAACTCATTACAGGAAAAGGCGATGACTATGAAAAGTATCTCGCCTTTGCAAAAACCATTGAAAATTCCATCGGAAACCCCCTTTACCACTGGACCCACCTGGAACTGCAGAGATATTTTGGCATTACCACTCCGCTTTCAGAAGCTACTGCAAAAGAAATCTGGGATGAAGCCAATGCAAAGCTCCGTACAAAAGAATTCTCTGTCCGCAATCTGATTCTCGGACAGAATGTTTCCTATATGTGTACTACAGATGATCCGGTGGACGATCTTCACTGTCACATCGCACTTCGGGAGGAGAATTTTGCCTGCCGTGTAATGCCTTCTTTCCGTCCGGACAAAGCCATCAACCTGGAAAAAGATGATTTTGCCGATTACGTTCAGAAACTCTCAGCAGCAGCAGATATGGACATTGCTTCCGCTGACGATATGCTGGCAGCTCTTGCAAAACGCCTGGATTATTTCATCGCTGCAGGCTGTGTAGTAAGTGATCACAGCATCGAAGGATGTTTCTATGTTCCGGCAACATCCGCAGAAGTCAACGCTGTATTTTCCAAACGCATGAACGGCGGTACCTTAACCGAACAGGAGCTGGGTATGTATAAAGGCTATCTCCTGGTTGGTCTGGGACGTTTGTACAGCGAGCGCAATATCGCAATGCAGATTCACATTAAGGCACTCCGCAACAACTCCACCAGAAGATTCCTGGCTCTCGGAGTTGACACCGGCTTCGACAGCATGAATGATTTTGCTTATGCTCCGATGCTCAGCGCTCTTCTGAACGCGATGGATCTGGATGATCATCTTCCAAAAACCGTACTCTATTCTCTGAACCCGAATGACAATCCGATGCTTGCTGCAATGGCAGGAAACTTCCAGGCGGAAGGAGTAAAAGCCAAAGTACAGTTCGGAACTGCATGGTGGTTCAATGATCACAAACCGGGTATGGAAGAGCAGATGATTACCCTCTCCAGCATGGGACTTTTATCTACTTTCGTCGGAATGCTGACAGACTCCAGAAGCTTCCTGTCCTTCCCGCGTCATGAATATTTCAGAAGAATCCTCTGCAACCTGGTAGGAAACTGGGTAGAAAACGGTGAATATCCGGCTCATATGGATTATCTGAAGGGAATGATTGAAAACATCAGCTTTAACAATGCAGTAAATTACTTCCTGAAATAAAGATTCACAAAAAATATCCCGTGGAATAGGGTGCTTATTTCGCATCCACTCTTCCACGGGATATTTTGCTTTTCTCTTCACACTCCCGAAAAAAAACTCCAGGGGAATCTCATCACAATCAGAAAAACTTGGAAATGTATCCCTGCACAAAGATCAAAAGTACAATCATCGGCAGGATCCAGGTCATATACCCTCTGACAGCCCCAGGAAGCCGAATTCCTTCACCGGTATTCGCTTCTTCAAAGAATTTCTCATACCCCCAGCCATACTTTGTCGTGCAAAACAACAGATACACCAGACTGCCCAGAGGCAGGAGATTGTTGCTTACGATAAAATCCTCCAAATCCAGAATATTCGTCCCTGCTCCCAGCGGTGCAAAACCACTCCATACATTAAAGCCCAGAATACAGGGCATGGACAGGATTCCAATGGCAATGCCGTTACAGATCGCCGCTTTTTTCCTGCTGCAGCCCGTCATCTCCATAGTAAAAGACAGAATGTTTTCAAATACTGCCACTACCGTAGAAATCGCCGCAAAGCTCATAAACAAGAAGAAACAAAAGCCCCATAAACGGCCTCTTTCCATAGCATTAAACACATTCGGCAGTGTAATAAAGATCAAGCTCGGACCGCTGCCTGCTTCCACTCCATAGGCAAAACACGCAGGAAAAATGATAAACCCTGCCATCAGCGCCACAAACGTATCCAGAAGTGTAACACTGATTGCCTCTCCTGCCAATCTCCTCTCCTTGCCGATATAGCTGCCAAAAATGGCCAGAGCGCCGATACCGATACTTAACGTAAAGAACGCCTGTCCCATAGCTGCAAAGACAGCCTCTCCAAGGCCAGCTTCCGTCAACCGGTGAAAATCCGGTTTCAGATAGAAGGCAATTCCCTCCTGGCCGCCTTCCAGAAATACAGAATGCACTGCCAGCACAATCATCAGCCCCAGAAGGCAAAGCATCATGACCTTGGTAATGCGCTCCACACCATTTTGCAGACCGCAGGCACAAATCGTAAAACACAGAGCAACGATGATCACCATACAAACGGTCATCAGCACAGGGGCCTGAGTCAGAGAAACGAACTCGCCCTGCACAGCCTCCGCATTCAATCCGGCGAAATCACCTTTTGCCATTTTTACACAGTACAGAATCATCCATCCGGCGATCGTCGTGTAAAACATCATCAGCAGATAATTTCCGGCGATAGCTCCCCATTTGTACCAGTGCCATTTTGTCCCCTTTGGTTCCAGCACGTCAAAAGATTTGGCAACACTCCTCTGACTGGCGCGGCCCACCGCAAACTCTGCAATCACGATAGGCAAACCCAAAACCAGCAGGAAAAACAGATAGAGCAGAACAAAGGCGGCACCTCCATATTTCCCTACAATATATGGAAATCTCCAGACATTGCCCAGTCCGATCGCGCATCCCGCCGAGATCAGAATAAATCCCAACCGGGATGAAAATTTCTCTCTTTGCATCTTTTATCCTCCAGCAGCTTCTTTTCTCTCGTATATTATGTCATAGCTGCATGCAAAATGCTACCATTATTTTTATTATCGCTTGACATTTCGGTATCGCAGGAATACAATACAAGAGATTATTTCAACTCCGAAAGCATTCAAGCATCACCGATCTGTTTGCGAATCGGTTTTGTTACAGAAAGGATTCACTTAAGACATGGACGATTCAGGCGCCGGGCCCGGGCGATACTTAATAACAAGAAAGTTCAGGCATAATCTGTTTTCAATGGCAGAAAACAGGTTATGTCTTTTTGTGCTGTTTTAGGTCTGTATCAGAAAGAAAGGAAGGAATTTATGAATAGTGACACGGTGTCATTGGTACTAATTGTAATCTGTATAATACTCTCGGCTTATTTTTCTGCCACGGAAACCGCATTTTCCGCGCTCAACAAAGTGCGGATCAAAAATATGGCAGAGAAAGGCAATTCAAAAGCTGCTCTTGTGCTGAAGCTCTCCGACAATTTTGACAATCTGCTGTCCACGATTCTGATCGGCAACAATATCGTGAACATTGGTCTGACCTCGCTGACAACTGTGATGTTTGTCAAGCTTCTTGGAAATGAATCCGGTGCCAGCGTATCAACCCTGGTTACAACGATTGTTGTCCTGATCTTCGGTGAGGTTTCCCCAAAAAGCATCGCCAAAGAATCGCCGGAAACGGTGGCTATGTTCACCGCACCGCTGCTGCACTGCTTTCAGGTTGTCCTGACCCCGTTCAATTACCTTTTTTCACTCTGGAAAAAGCTGCTGTCAAAGCTGATCACTTCCACGGACGATCACGGAATCACGGACGAAGAGTTAATGACAATTGTGGAAGAAGCAACGCAGGAAGGCGGCATTGACGATCAGGAAGGAGATCTGATTCAGAACGCCATAGGCTTCATGGAGATGGAAGCGGCAGAGATCTTTACCCCGCGTGTCGATGTGGTCGGAATCTCTCTCGACGCAACCAAAGCAGAAATCGCCAGAACGTTTTCGGATACAGGCTACTCCCGTCTGCCGGTTTATGACGAGGATATTGACCATATTGTCGGCATCGTTTATCAAAAGGATTTCCACAATCATGTATTCCACACAAACAAACCTTTGAGCAGCATTATCCGTCCGGCTCTCTTTGTCACAGAAAATACGAAAATCGGACCGCTTCTGAAAATGCTGCAGGCCAAAAAATCTCATATTGCCATTATCATTGATGAGTTTGGCGGAACCGACGGTATTATCACTATGGAAGATATTCTGGAGGAACTGGTAGGTGAAATCTGGGATGAACATGACTCTGTCGTTGAGGAAATCCAGAAAATTTCCGACACAGAATATATTGCCACCGGAACTGCGAGCATTGATAAACTTTACGAAGAACTGGAAATCGACAAAGAATTTGATGTCTTCACAGTCAGCGGCTGGGTCATGGGAGTCCTGGAACGGGTTCCGAAAGAAGGCGATCATTTCAGCTGTGATCATCTGGAAGTTACTGTACTGAAAATGGCAGACCGCCGAATTGAGAAGGTACGAATCCAGAAACTCCCTCCGGAAACGGATACGCAGGAATAATATTAAGAACCGTACATACCTTTACAAAATGCCTTTTCCTACATAACGCATTTTTGCAAAGAACATGTACGGTTCTTTTTTGCTGCAATTTTATTATTTATTTCTCATACAGGAATTTCTCCGGCAGAGTCACCTTAAAGTCCTTTGACAGATCCCGGAAATTATCCGGAGTGATGGTCTGAAGTTTGTCCGGACGAATCGACAGCACTTTGACCAGAATCTCTGCCGCTTTTTCCACGGTATGCATCAGCCCGAAGGTCAGATCAAAATCCTCTCCTGAGCAGAACATTCCGTGATGCGCCCAGATTGCCACATCATACTGTTCCATCAGGCGGCTGGTTGCCACTGCAATTTCACGTCCGCCAGGTACCATCCAGGGTACAACACCGACGCCATCCGGAAAGACCACCGGACATTCGGTAGCCATCTCCCACAGTTCTCTTGTGAATACCTCATCGGAAAGGGGCAGCACGAAGGTCAATGCGATGATATTCGTGGGATGTGCATGATAAATAACACGATGTCTGCCGCCGGAAACTCTCTTCTTTACCTCATGGTTCATAAGGTGGGAGGGAAGCTCACTGGTAGGACGCCCTCCATTGCAAAGTCCCCAGACAATCCGATAATTTTCTCCAGTCTCGTCCAGTTCAATAATTGCTGCATTTGCTTCCGGATCCAGCGGAAGATTGCGGAAATATTTGCCGCTTCCGGTCACCATAAAGTATTCTCCGGCCAGACCCGGTACGGATGTACCGATCGGCTGCCATTTGGCATCCTCCCGGAAATTCTCCCGGACAGAATCCACCTCCTCCGGTTTGATCCGGTAGCTTAAATTTCCGCCGTTTCTCTCGTGATAATTCTGTAAAAATCCATCGTATCCCATACGGATGAATCCCTGTACAAAAGGTGCTTCCAATACTTTCATTCTATCTTCCTCTCTTCTCTTATTAGCGTTTGCCGAGTACTTCCTTCTCATACTGCTCAATCTCCGGGAACCAGTCCTCTTTTTCCGGAACACCGTTTATCTTGCAGAAATAATTCCACACATCACCGAACGGATAGAGCTTGAGTTCTTCCTGCAGCATCATCAGTTTCGTGAACTGATTGGTGTCCTGCATTTCTCTTAACTGCTCATTTGGGGAAAGCAGCGCATAGAGAAATGCTTTCTGCATATTCCGCATTCCAACTACCCAGGCACTCACGCGGTTAATGCTGGCATCGAAATAGTCCAGTGCCAGAAGAACACGATCCACTGCATCATTGCGCACGATTTCCTTTGCGATCTCTTTTGTTTCATCGTCAAAGAGTACCACATGATCGCTGTCCCAACGCACCGGGCGGGTCACATGAAGGGCAATACGGTCATTGAACAGGAGCATGGAAGAGATTTTGTCCGATACAACCTCTGTCGGGTGATAATGTCCGTTATCCATGAGACTGTAAATGCCGTTTTTCGCCGCATAGTTTACGGTGAATTCGGAAGAACCAACGGTATAGGACTCCATCCCGATACCAAAAACCTTGGATTCCAGGCATACAAACACCTTGCTCCGGTCGTAATCCACAGAAAGAATCTGATCCAGAGAATCTTTAAACCGGGCTCTCGGTCCCAGACGATCCGCAGGAATATCCTTATAGCCATCCGGAATCCAGATATTCATCGCACAGGGAAAACCGGTCTGTTCTGCGAAATACTGGGAAATACGAATACATGCTTTCCCGTGATTGATCCAGAATTTCCGGATTTCCGGATCCGGACTGGAAAGAGTCAGGTTGTCTTTTACTTTCGGATGAGAAAAAAAGGTAGGATTGAAATCCAATCCGATTCCTCTTTCCTTTGCAAAATCTACCCACGCCTGAAAATGCTTTGGCTCTAACTGATCACGGTCAGCCCATTCACCCGGCTCAAAAACAGCATAGCAGGCATGCAGATTCAATTTGTGTTTCCCTGGAATCAGACTGAATGCTTTATCAATATCCTGCATCAGTTCTTCCGGTGTGGTAGCTTTCCCCGGATAATTTCCGGTCGCCTGAATTCCTCCGGTGAGAGGACCGTCCTGATCAAACCCCACAACATCGTCCCCCTGCCAGCAATGCATGGAAATCGGGATCTTTTTCAGGGTTTCAATTGCTTTGTCTGTATCCACACCGATCTTCGCATAAATCTCCTTCGCGGACTGATATCTCTCTTCTGTTGTCACTTTTCATTACCTCCTGTTTCTTTCATCTGTTTCTTTCGCCATTTTCTTTTGGCTGATATGTTTCAATGGAAAAGGACCGGAAAATGCATTCTCTTGCTTCTTTCAGATTCTTCCAGACATGATCCTTCAGCATCTGAGCTGCCAGATTTCCGATCGCAGTTGCCTCTGTCGGTCCCGCATAGACAGTTCGTCCGGTCTTCTTTGCGGTAAGTTCATTCAGATATCCGGCATTTGCACCGCCTCCGACCACATGGACACAAGGGTACCTGTTTCCCGTCAGAGTCTCCAGCTCCTCAATTGTCTCACCATAGCATTTTGCCAGGCTCTGATAAATGACGCAGGCAAGTTCTCCGGCACTTTCCGGTACCTGCTGGCTGCTCTTTTGGCAGTACTCCCTGACTGCCGCAATCATAGATTCCGGTGCCAAAAAGCTCGGGTCATTACAGTCCACAACAGAGGAGATCTGCTCCCGGGACGCCATCTCACAAAGCTGTGCGAAGGAGTACTCCTCCGGCAATTCTTTTTTTACCGACTGAATCATCCACAGTCCCATGATATTTTTCAGGTAACGGAAACGATCCGCATAGCCTCCCTCATTTGTCAGATTATGCTCACGGCTCTGTAAACTGCAGTCTGCCTTTTGCAGCTCGGTTCCCATAAGAGACCAGGTGCCGGAGCTGATATAAAGCGGATGTTCTTCCGCAGTTGGAACGGCCAATACAGCGGAACCGGTATCATGAGTAGCCGGAAGCACTACGCTGCAGGTATATCCGACTTTCTCTGCCACTTCCCTTTTCAGCATTCCGACTTCAGTACCCGGTTTCTCCACCGGCAGAAATATCTGCGCCGGATATCCCAGCTGTTCGATCAATTCCAGATCCCAGGTCTTTGTTTCCGGATTGAGAAGCTGCGTCGTTGTCGCATTCGTATACTCCTGCTTTTTGATTCCGGTCAGCAGGAAATGAAAATAATCCGGGATCATCAGCAGTGTTTTCGCCTTTGACAAAAGCTCCGGCTCCTGCTTCTCTACCGCCATCAACTGATAGACGGTATTAAAAATCTGCTTTTGAATACCGGTCCGAGTATACAGTTCCTCTTCCGAAATCAAACGGTAGACTTCCCTGTCCATCCCCTCTGTCCGGTCATCCCGATAACCGACGGCATCTCCCAGCATCTGATCTTCCTGATCCAAAAGCACAAAATCCACTCCCCAGGTATCAATTCCCATGGTTTTCGGTATTTTTCCAAGTTCGCCGCATTTTTTCATACCCGCTATGATATGACCAAACAGCGCTTCCACGTCCCAGCAGCTTCTGCCGTTCTTTTTCACCAGACCGTTGGGGAAACGATAAATTTCCTCCAGGCACATCCGGTCTCCCTCCATATGTCCGAGAATATGGCGTCCGCTGGAAGCTCCAATGTCAACGGCAAGATAATAATCGTACAATGTTTTACCACTCCTTTTTCTTTTTTGTTCCGTATCCGTTCAAGCTGTTTCTTTTTCCTTTAAGCGTATTATAACGGAAAACAAAAGAAAAAATAAGGACACTTTTTGTTCAAAAAAAGTGTCCTTATTTGCATTTTCACCTGTATTTAGCGATAATCGGGGTAAGAATGAAAGATTCTCTTTACCACATCATAAGACAGTTTTCTTCTGCGGTATTCATCCACAATTCCCTTATTATTCATCGTACGAGGACGGTTGGAAAACCACTCGGGGCTGATTCTCACATCGCAGAACTGCCACAGAAAAACGCCGCTGCATCCTTCCTGTTCCAATACAGCCATCATCTGATCTTCCAACGCTTTGGCCTGATACTCTTCAGACCATTTACACATGGTCGGCGTGCGATATCCATAGATTGCACCCGCTCCGATCTCTGTAACCAGAAACGGCTTATTCCTGCCTTCACTTTCGTTCTGCACCCACTCATAAATTTCTTTTACATAATCTTTTGCGCTCTCGTCGTGATACCACTCCGGATAGAGATTGTAAGAGACGATCTCGGGCAGTCCAAAGCAAAGATCTGTCTTAAATTTACAGCTGGCAGAAGACCTCGGTCTGGAGGTGTCCATCTCCTTTATCAGTTCATACTGTTTTTTATAACACTCATAACCATAGGGGGTATCGCTGGCACATTCATTCAGAATTCCCCAGATCAGAATACAGGGATGATTGATATGTGCTGTGATCATTTCCACAATACACGTTTCCGCCTGCTCCTCAAAATACGGATTCTGCATCTGTTCCAGAGAAAGTCCACGGGCGTGATTTTCCTCCCAAACCAGAATTCCCATCTCATCACACAAGTCCAGAAACAGCTGATCGTTGGGGTAATGCGAGGTACGAACCGCATTCGCCCCCAAATCCCGCATAATCATAAGATCCTGACATATTGCGGAATACGGCAGGGCACATCCGAACATCGGATGATCTTCATGTCTGCAAAATCCTTTGATTCTCAGCTTTTTTCCATTCAGGAGAAGATCCTTCCCCTCCGTTTTAATTTCCCGGAATCCCATTCGTTCTGTCAGATCGTCCACAGCACCCGTTTCATCCAAAAGCACTGCGTTAACCGTATACAGTTTTGGATTCTCGATGCACCAGGGTTCCACCTGTCCTGCCAAAATCCTGTGCGACAGAATTTTCTCTTCCCCTGCCTTTAATGAGAATTCTTCCACTACCTCTTCCCCGGTTTCCAGACGTATATTCAGCCGATAGCAGCAGTCCTCTTCCGATACAGAATTGACTTTGACTTTCAAATCCGCCTTCCACACGGAATCCTCCCGTAAGGGAACCGCATGTACATACTCAATATACGCACCCTTTAATTGTTCCAGGACAACGCCCCTGGAAATTCCGCCATAACTCATATAATCATTCGGTACATGAAGCGCACTTTTTTCACTGAAAGAATTATCCGCATACACTTCCAGCGTATGAATTCCCTCCTGTAATCCTTTCACAACACAGGAAAAAGGCGTATAGGCATTATAATGACGGCCTGCTTCTCTGCCATCCACGCAGATTCGGGCTGTATGGCTCACTCCCTGAAAGACCAGGCGAATCGTCCCGCCGGCCTGAAATTCTCTGGTGAAAACACCTTCTCCCCGATATGCGGCAAAATCCGGAATGGATTCCCAGCACGTTGGAACCGACACCTGATAGACTTGTCCGGAATGTTCCCCGGCACACGGCGAAAATTTCCACAGACTGTCACTTAACTCTTCTGTTTTTCTGATCCGATTCGTACAAAATGTTCTTATCATATTCCTTCTCCCTTTCTATATTGCTTCGGTGATATCCCGAACCGTTCTTTAAATATCCGATGAAAATAACTTAAATTTTCGTACCCCACTCTCTCCCCGATATCTGCCACCGAAAGTTTTGTATGTTCCAGAAGAAATACTGCCTGGGAAAGACGTTTCTTCTGCAGCAGTTCCGTATAATTTTTTCCTGTGAGACGCCGGATCATCCTGCTGAGATTGTAAATGTCATAATGCAGTTCCTCTGCCAATTCCGACAGACTCCCATCACGATAGTGTTCCTCAATGTAACGGTATACTCTGATCAGTACTTCCTGTTCAAAATGCTGTTCTCCAACTTTTACACGATCCGTATAATTCATAAGCTGTAAAAACAAAAGACCCATCGTAATCTGATTGATGCTCCGTTTATTTGGCTGGCGGTTCAACAGAGTCCATACCAGATTTTCCAGCAGATTCTGAATCGGCAGAATGTCCGCCACCTGAAAATGAAGATAAGAAAGCGGTGTCTTGTGGCTTTTCAGACATCCGATAATAAACTCTCTCAGCTGATTCTCCTCTTCCCCCATCATCTCCAGCGTCTGATCAAAGAATTCCGGCAGGATAATAAAATTCACTGCAATATCCCCTTTATCCGCAGGGAAGATTTCCTGTACTGCATTTTGATTCAAAATCAGCAGTTCTCCCTGCTGCAGCGTAATTTCATCTTCATCCACAATGTGCCTGGTCACTCCCTGACACATATAAATCATTTCCACATAATTGTGCCGGTGAGCCGGAAAATGGACAAAGCGCGTGTGCGGCCGGATGGAAATCAGTTTTCCCCGCTCCAGAAGCTTTCCGGAATCCATGACAAGCTTCTGACCCGTCACATAACGCTCCTTTTCAATTTCCGTTCTTCCCAAAAGAAACGCCTGCTCTTCCTCCGTGATTCTGGATAATTCTTCAATAATTTCTGTTTTCACGATGACTTTCGTTCCTTTTTCATTTTCTTTCTTCGGATTCAGACATTCCCTTCCAGATACGTTTTCAAAAATTCATAAATCTGCTCTTCCGTGGGCGGACATCCTTTCAGGCAATGGTCAAAACCGGCCGTACAGCTTCCAATCCCCAGTTTTCCTGTTTTCCCCCGGAACCCCTGTCCGATACAGATTTTCTCTTTCAGGTTTCCAAACAAGCCTTCCTGCTTCAGCCGGTCCAAAGCCGGGATCAGATACCCATAGCAGGCGCTGCAGGACTCCACTTCCTCCACTGCATCGCGAAGCTCCACGATTTTCCGCTTTTTCGGAATTTCCATGGCACTGCCCTCATTCAGAAACCGCAGCGTCAATCGGGAAAGATCTGCGCTTCCCGCACCTAACGCTTCTGCCATCGCCACATACGGTACATCTTCTTTTGTATAGTGCAGCTGCTGACAGACAAAGGCATCCACGAGCACCGGGTCCAAAGCCGCAAAAATCCGGTTCATGACCACCGGATTTCCGCCGTCCTCAAAATCCAGGTCCCCGCAGATATTGTCCACCACAATGAAATCCTGATGGATTCCAAGTGCCAGATGCGCAATGGGACGATGAAGTCCCATTGCATGAAAATGGCGTTTTTCCCGGTTCGGCAGCAGCCCCTTCATATTTTTCAGTGCACAGGTGATTTTCGTCTGACAATGTCCCTTCATCACCGGCACGTTGATCAAAAAGTCTACCTGCTTTGCACAGGCACAGATGGAAAGCTCTAATCCGGCACAGTCACAGGCGATACCCGGTTCCTTCTGTGCATCAATCAGAGGAACCTGATACTTTTCCGAAAGTGCCAGGTATCCGCACACCTCAAAGGCTTCCTCTGTCCGATC
>JAQYOA010000007.1 GCA_028727605.1 Lachnospiraceae bacterium | reverse complement strand
TTCGTGAGTTCAAGGTAGAGGCTAACGTAGGTGCTCCGCAGGTTGCATATAAAGAAACCATTACCAAACCGGCTGATGTAGACAGCAAGTATGCAAAACAGTCCGGTGGTCGTGGACAGTATGGTCACTGTAAAGTTAAATTCGAGCCGATGGATGCCAATGCAGAAGAGACATACAAGTTCGAGAGTACCGTTGTCGGCGGTGCAATTCCGAAAGAGTATATCCCGGCTGTAGGCGAAGGTATCGAAGAGGCTATGAAAGCCGGTATTCTGGGAGGCTTCCCGGTAGTTGGCGTTCATGCAAATGTATACGATGGTTCCTACCATGAGGTCGACTCCTCCGAGATGGCATTCCATATTGCCGGATCCCTTGCATTCAAGGAAGCAATGCAGAAAGCATCTCCGGTACTTCTTGAGCCGATCATGAAAGTTGAAGTATCCACTCCGGAAGACTACATGGGTGATGTTATCGGTGATATCAACTCCCGTCGTGGACGAATCGAAGGTATGGATGATATCGGCGGCGGAAAGATGATCCGTGGATTCGTTCCGCTGGCTGAGATGTTCGGATACGCAACTGACCTGCGTTCCAGAACTCAGGGTCGTGGTAACTACTCCATGTTCTTTGAGAGATATGAGCAGGTTCCGAAGAACGTTCAGGAAAAAGTTCTCTCTGCAAAAGGTAAATAAAAAGGTAAATAAAGAAAATACATCCTCTTTGGCCATGAATCCATGGCCAAAGAGATGGATTATTTATCAGATTTCCCTTGCAAATGCAGAGAAAATGCAATATAATCAAACTTAGCAGGTTTACGATTCAGGTGATTTTTCACCGATTTAGTCTCAAAAAAGCCCGATGGGCACAGATTTTAAGGAGGACATTTTAAAATGGCTAAAGCTAAATTTGAAAGAACAAAACCGCATTGTAACATTGGTACCATTGGACACGTTGACCATGGTAAAACAACTTTAACTGCAGCAATCACCAAGACTCTGGCTGCCAGAGTTGCTGGTAACGCAGCTGTAGATTTCGAGAACATCGATAAAGCTCCGGAAGAGAGAGAGCGTGGAATCACAATTTCTACTGCACACGTTGAGTATGAGACAGAGAAGAGACACTATGCACACGTTGACTGCCCAGGCCATGCTGACTATGTAAAGAACATGATCACTGGTGCTGCTCAGATGGACGGCGCTATCCTGGTTGTTGCTGCAACTGACGGTGTTATGGCTCAGACAAAAGAGCACATCCTTCTGTCCCGTCAGGTAGGTGTTCCTTACATCGTTGTATTCATGAACAAATGTGATATGGTTGACGATGAGGAGCTGCTTGAGCTGGTAGACATGGAGATCCGTGAGCTGCTGAGCGAGTATGACTTCCCGGGCGATGACACTCCGATCATTCAGGGTTCTGCTCTGAAAGCACTGGAAGATCCGGACGGAGAATGGGGCGACAAGATCATGGAGCTCATGGACGCTGTTGATGAGTGGATTCCGGATCCGCAGCGTGCTACTGACAAACCGTTCATCATGCCTGTAGAGGATGTATTCACCATCACCGGACGTGGTACTGTAGCAACAGGCCGTGTTGAGGCTGGTACTCTTCATCTGAATGAGGAAGTTGAAATCGCAGGTCTGAAAGAAGAGAAGAAGAAAACTGTTGTAACTGGTATCGAAATGTTCCGTAAGCTGCTGGATGAGGCACAGGCTGGTGATAACATCGGTGCACTGCTTCGTGGTGTTCAGAGAACTGAAATCGAAAGAGGACAGGTTCTTGCAAAACCCGGCAGCGTTAAGTGCCATAAGAAATTTACCGCTCAGGTTTACGTTCTGACCAAGGATGAGGGTGGACGTCATACTCCTTTCTTCAACAACTACAGACCTCAGTTCTACTTCAGAACAACTGACGTTACAGGCGTTATCAATTTACCGGAAGGCACCGAGATGTGCATGCCTGGTGATAACGTAGAGATGACCATCGAGCTGATCCATCCGATCGCTATGGAGCAGGGTCTTACTTTCGCTATCCGTGAAGGTGGACGTACTGTTGGATCAGGCCGTGTAGCTACCGTTATTGAATAATCTTTATATTTCTTTTCAGCCCTCTGGATCCCAGAGGGCTGAAGTATTCTAAGCATCCATTTCAGGATAAAATTCTCCAGATTCAATGAAAAAACAGCAGAGTTGATAATGTTGATAATTTGCGTTACCTGCTATATATGATTTCCAGTTAAAGAATAGGTAAAAAAAGAAATGCTGAAGTCAATATTACCTATTCTATCTGTAAATTCTCCTTTAATAGGTAAAATGCTTTTGCGAGATTATCATGTTACCAACTCCTGGTTCTAATAAACGAAATAGTCGGTAAGGGTGATTTCGTGTTAAGTATAATTGAGAAAGAAATACAGTCTTTAAAGGAAATTCAGAAATGCAGCAGGAAAGTTATAGAAGAGGCTCCGGAAGGAAACCTTCGATGTGCGATAAATAAAGGCTGTTATCAGTATTATTGCGGCAAAAAGTATCTCGGAAATGAGAAAAAAGAGTATATTAAGCAGATTGCACAGAAAGAATACTGTTTGAAGCTAAACAGGCAAATAGAAAGATATTTACAGAAATTAAGAGAACTGCAGGAACTGTATGAAAATAATTCCCTGGAAGAAATCTACCGGACGCTTCATCCAGCAAGAAAATGTCTGATCAAACCATTCATAAAACCGAGAGAAGAGATTGTGGAAGAATTTGAAAACAAAAAATACCAGGGTAAATCCTTTGCAGAGGACGATATCACCGCATATTTTACGATGAAAGGAGAACGCGTCCGATCAAAATCAGAGAAAATAATTGCAGATGAGTTGTTCCGATATGATGTCCCCTATAAGTATGAAATGCCGATAGAGCTTAGGGACAGGAACAGAAAGATAAAAATATATCCGGATTTTACCGCATTGAACAGGCGAACCGGAAAACTCTGGCTGATTGAGCATTTAGGAATGATGGATCGTCTGTCTTATTCAGAAAATGCAATGCACAAATTGGATATATATGAAAAGAATGATCTGTTAATCGGGGAAAATCTGATTCTTCTTCATGAAACATCCGGAGATCCACTCAGTACAATTGTATTGAGAAAATACATAGAGATGTATCTTATATAGATAGAATGCACTTTTACAGGAGCCCCAGCAGCTGATTCACTGCAGGATTTCCATTTCCCTTTAACCAGTATACCTCAAAATCTATGGTTTCTGCGGTACCATCCTGCTTTTGTACAGGCAGAATCGTGATATGAGGGTTCTTCTGATAAATGCGTGTGATATATTCCGGGAGCAGACTGATACCCATGCCGGCTGAGATCATCAGCAGAAGCTTTTCCTGATCTCCTTCCACTGCGGCTACATTAGGTAAATAGCCGCCCCGTTCATAGATGAGCATAGATTCTTCCATCTGATCTCTGGAGCGGTCAGACGGCTGCATCATGATGAAGCATTCCTTTTCAAGATCTCCATAGGTCAGAAAGGAACGGAAAGAGAGTGGATGATCGGCGTATAGTACCCCCATCACCGGATAGCTTTTCAGATAACGATGTTCAAATATCAAAGGGTTTACATTTTTTGAGGCAATGGAAAATACCACATCACATTCTTTCTTTTCCAGGGCATTCATGAGTATACTGCTGTTTTCCTTCATCAGCCGTATTTTTATATTAGGATAGGTGCGGTGGAAACTTCGGATGGTATCGAACAGATCACTTTGTCCATAGCCTCTGATAAAACCGATGGTAATTTCGCCAGCTATGCCTTCGGAAGCCAGCCTGGCCATGCGCAGCGCCTCATTGCTTCGCTCCAGTATCAGATGTGCTTCATTTAGTAAGACCTTACCAGCTGCAGTCAGCTCCACATGGTGATTATCCCGAAGAAATAATGCAGTCCCGACTGTTTTTTCCAACGCCCGGATCTGCTGTGTCATAGCTGTCTGAGAAATATAGCATTTGGCTGCTGCCCGGGTGAAATTCAGTGTTTCTGCAGCAGTAACAAAATATTCCAGTTGATTCAGATTCATTCTATTCCTCCAGATCTTTGCCATAAGAAAAACTTATTGCCTATTTGCATATTATCATTTTACGTATGGGAATTTCAAGGATATAATAAAGAAAATTCCGAAAAGTTGATGATATGAGATATCGGTCATCACGAAATATAATTACCTTATCATAAAGAAAGAGAGACACTGATATGACTGAAAAAAACATTCCCTACAAAATTTATCTGGAAGAAAATGAGATTCCGAAACAATGGTATAATGTTCGCTCCGATATGAAGATCAAACCGGCTCCGCTTCTCAATCCTGGAACGCTTGAGCCTTTAAAGGCAGAAGAACTGGCTCCGATCTTCTGTGAAGAGCTGATTAAACAGGAACTGGATAATGATACAGCATATATCGATATTCCGGAAGAAATCCAGGAATCTTATCAAACCTACCGCCCATCCCCGACCATGCGTGCATACCATCTGGAAAAAGCCCTTGGAACTCCGGCAAAGATCTATTACAAATTTGAAGGAAATAACACCAGCGGAAGCCACAAATTAAA
>JAQYOA010000006.1 GCA_028727605.1 Lachnospiraceae bacterium | reverse complement strand
GCGGACAACGGAAAGAATCTGCATCTGACGGAAGTAAACGTCTGCGGGGAAGCAAAGACGTTTGAAACGGATGAAATGGGAGAACATTTTGTGCGGATCTGCATGGAAGGCCGTAAGCTGACGTCGGACATGGAAGAGAATGAGTCCCTTTACCATGTATTCCGGGAAGAGATCTATGAAAAGAAGCAGCTCTCCTTCCTTCCGTATTATATGTGGAACAATCGGGGAGAAGGAGAGCTGCAGGTTTGGGTAAGAGCTTATCAGGAAGCGAAAAATTAATTCAAAGCGCCTTCTTTAAGATACCGATCCCGATGGGGTAAGGACCGGTGTGAACGCCGATGGTAGCTCCAATCTGCCAGATGGGCAGCTCGTGATCACCGGAAATCCCATCCAGAGCGGCGGATACGTCGTTGCGGAAGGAAACCGCCTCGGAATAGTCATATCCATAGCCGATGACCATGCGGTAATCCTCCGCGCGTTCGCCGCTCTCGTTAAAATAGGCAAGCAGCAGATCAATGACTTTGTGCTTGGATTTGATTCGGCTGCGGCTGATGCCGGAGGGGAAAATCTCCCCCTCTTTCAGAGTGATGACAGGACGAATGCCGAGCGCTTTTCCGGCGACGCCCATGACCTTTCCCACACGGCCGCCGTGGATCAGATAATCCATATTTCCGATGGTAAAGAAAATTCTTCCGGAGGATTTGATTTCTTCGAGCCGTGAAACGGCCGATTCCAGAGAATAACCCTGGTCTCTCAGCCGTGCGGCTTCCTGAACAAAGAGGCCTTGCAGAACGGTGTTGATAGTGCTGTCGATGACGGTAATCCGGGCATCCGGATATTCGTCAAGGAGCAGATCCTTTGCGTTTAGGGCAGCACTGTAGGAACCGCTGAATTTTGAGGTAATACAGATACATAAAACCGGAATGCCGGAACGCACATAGGGCAGAAATGCATCGGTATAGTCCCGCACATTCGGCAGAGAAGATTTTGGAAATATGTCCGGGTGGTCTACCATTTCCTGATAGAATTCCCGGACAGGAATTTCTTCGATTTCTTTTTGATAGGTCGTATCATCAAAAGATACATAAAAGGGCACCACGTGAATGCGGTGCTTTTTTGCAAGCTCAGCTCCGAGATCACAGGAGCCGTCGCTGATAATCTGAAAACTTTCCATACAATATCGTCTCTTTCTTTATAAAATAACTAATATTGTTAGGAATTATAGTCTTTTTGTCGAAGAAAGTCAATTGGCAAAAGAGAATTCTCAGTCTCCGACGCCGAAATCGGTTTTTTCATAGAGAACCTCAACAGCAGGATCATCAAGAAGATCGGCATAGGTTTCCATGAACCAGTCCACGAGCTCCGGATCACGCTTTACGTCTGTGGAATTATTGGTGAATACATTGACGGTTCCAAGGGCGAAATGTTTTTTCAGCATTTCCATATCATAGGCAATCATCTCGCGGGTCTGCCCTTTGATTCCCACCATCAGGCAGGGGGAGTCGAAATAGCGGCTGACCTCCTCGGCGGAATGAAAATCGGCATGCTTGTTGAGGTAATGTTCGCGAAAATCATAATCAAAGGTCTCCACACCGATTTTGAATGTGATGGGAATGCCCATATAATCCCTCATTTTCTGCAGATGTTCCCGGTACATCCAATGCGCCTCAAAAAAGAGGCGCGAAATTTTCTTTTCCCGGATGATACTGCGGATGGCCGACAGTGTTTCTTTCGGAAGCTCAAAGCAGCTTCCGGAATTGATCACTTCGAGTACTCCGAATTCCCCTGTGACATGGGAGAGAACTTCAGCGTTCAGGGCAATCATTTCTTCTTTGTCTGTGGAATTGTCTTCGGTGTAGTCACAGAAACGGCATTTTCCCCAGGCGCAGGGCCAGGCCTTCAAAAGAACGATTTCTCTCTGATTTTTATTTGTGATGCGGTTATAACGATCCATGACGGGAATTTCCTTTCTGCAGCTCATAGCGCATGGTGCGCGGTATAAGGGAAAGAACGGCAAGCGTAAGGGCGAGGACAATGAGCCGGTCGGTCAGGTCGGTTGCAGCTTGTACAATACATACGGAAAGCGTCAGATTCATTCCCAGGCCGTGCAGCAGCTGAACCAGGAAGGTAGAACCTGAGGAGGTAATTCCGCCAAAGACAAAGGCAGTGATTGCCGAACTTACCACGGTTCCGGGCAGAGAAATCATGCAGGCAGCAGGGAATATGCGCCATCCCTTCGGGTTCCATCTGGAAAAGAGGCATCCCGTAAGAAAACCGATGATGAGCTGTACCGGAAGGTAATACAGGGCATAGATATCACTGGTAAATCCACTGATCAGGCCGCTGGCAAGTCCGGGCAGCATGCCAAGGACGGGGCCGAAAAGCGCAGCGGAAAGCATGGTGCCAAGGGTATCCAGATAGATGGGCAGCCGGAGCATCAGGGCAATTGTACCTCCCACAAGATTTAAGGCGGCACAAAAGGCGAGAAAGCAAAGCCTGAAAGTCACAGGTCGTTTCATGAGAACTGCCCCCTTTCCTGTTCAAGTTCCGGGGAAAAGCTGGTTTCATGCAAAAAGCGGGGTGCGGGAGACAGAATTTGGGGCAGAACAGCTTTGAGCTGTTCTTTTTTTGCGCCGATTACACGGGACAGGAAAAGCTCAAAAAAGCCGGACACATTGACTCCGGTTAAAATACGGCTGTTCGGGTCCTTCTGGTAGAAATTCATGGCGTCTGCCACACTCTGACCGATGCAAAGACCGTCTGTCTCGATCTGGGTGAAAGAATCAAAGCCTGTGCAGAGAGCGTGATTCAGAAAATAGGCAACTGCCAGAGGATCATTGATGACGCAGCCGATCACGCCTTCCTGCTTCCAGTGAAAATCAAAGTAGAAGCGGGTGATGCGTTCGATGCGCGTTCCCATTTCGGGGTTAACTGCTTTCATATATTCCAGCAGATTTGGTGTCAGGACGATTTTCCGGGTGACATCCAGACCGATCATCTGAATCAGTCTGCCTTTTAACTGAGGGCAGGATGAAAATGCGTCATAGACAATCTTTGCCGCATCCGGATCACACCAGTAATTATACTCGGCAACCGGCGAACAGTTGCCGTGACTTTTGTAGCTGCCGCCCATGGAGACAAATTCCTGCAAATTGGAAAGGCAGTCCGGGTCACGCAGAATCACTCTGGCAATATTTGTCAGAGGCCCGATTGCAATGATCGATACATTGGGGGTTGTTTTGAGAGTTTCAATCAGGAAGGACACAGCATCCGGTCGGGGGCAGGGGAAAAGAACATCCGGATAGCCGGATTCACCCAGACCGTCCATTCCGTGGGTGTCGGAGGCATCTACATAATTGCGGACCAGAGGAGATTCCTCGCCGAGATAGACAGGGATGTCTGTTCGCCCCATCCATTCCAGAATTTTCAGGGCATTTTTTGCACCCTGAGAAGCGGGAACATTTCCGCAGACAATTGTGATACCTAGAATTTCCAGTTCCGGTGAAGAGAGCGCCAGCATCAGAGCCAGAGCGTCATCAATTCCCGGATCACAGTCGATGATGACTTTTTTTGCATTCATTCTCCAATCTCCTTTACATTTTTTTTGTGCTGACGGAAAACCGGTCAGCAGTTGAGATACTTGGTTTTTTATCCTGGGAAGTTTACGAACCAGTCCGGTGTATTTTGGAACACCGATTAGATAAATGCACGATAACGAGTATACCACAAAAAAACGTCTGTGACCAGAAAAATCAGATAATAAAGAAGGAGACAGTGCCGGAAAATCCGAAACTGTCCCCTGTTTTGAGCGTGTTCTATAAATTGATCAGGCGGTGTGCCGATTAAAGAATATCGATATGCTCTCCTGCAAGCGCTTTGTTCATGCTGCGGACTGCACAGAATTTGCCGCACATGGAGCAGGTGTCATCATGCTCGGGTTTGCGCTCATCACGGATTGCTTTCGCTGTTTCAGGATCCATTGCGCAGGCCCACTGTGCCTCCCAGTCAAGAGCTCTTCTGGCATCGGCCATCTTGTCGTCCATTTCTCTGGCACCGCGGACTCCTTTCGCGATATCGGCAGCATGGGCCGCAATCTTGGAGGCCATAATGCCCTGCTTTACGTCGTCAACATTCGGAAGAGCCAGGTGCTCCGCCGGGGTAACATAGCACAGGAAAGCGGCACCGGAAGCAGCAGCGATTGCGCCTCCGATAGCAGAGGTAATATGATCGTATCCGGGAGCAATATCCGTTACCAGGGGGCCGAGTACGTAGAACGGTGCTCCGCTGCAGATCGTCTGCTGAATTTTCATATTTGCGGCGATCTGATCCATCGGCATATGTCCGGGACCTTCCACCATTACCTGTACATCTTTTGCCCAGGCGCGTTTGGTCAGCTCTCCAAGGCGTACCAGCTCTTCAATCTGGCATACGTCGGAAGCATCTGCAAGACAGCCGGGGCGGCATGCATCTCCGAGAGAGATTGTGACATCGTGCTCACGGCAGATATCGAGAATCTCATCAAAGTATTCGTAGAAGGGGTTTTCGTTTCCGGTCATGCACATCCAGGCAAATACAAGGGAACCGCCGCGGGATACGATGTTCATTTTTCGTTTGTGATTTCTGATCTGATCAATGGTTTTGCGGGTGATGCCGCAGTGGAGGGTGACAAAATCAACGCCGTCCTCAGCATGAAGGCGTACGACATCAATAAAATCTTTGGCGGTCAGTGTATCCAGATCTCTCTGATAATGGATCACGGAATCGTATACGGGAACGGTACCGATCATGGCTGGACATTCACTGGTTAATTTGCGGCGGAAGGGAATGGTATTTCCGTGAGAGGAGAGATCCATGATGGCATGGGCTCCCATGTTGACGGCTTCCATTACTTTCTCCATCTCAATATTGTAATCCTTGCAGTCGCGGGAAACACCAAGATTTACATTGATTTTTGTGCGGAGCATTGAGCCGACGCCTTCCGGATCGATGCAGGTGTGATGTTTGTTGGCGCAGATGACCACTTTGCCGGAAGCGACAAGGGGCATCAGCTCCTCAACGGTCATGCGTTCCTTTTTTGCTACAATTTCCATTTCTCTGGTGACGATGCCTCTGCGGGCAGCGTCCATCTGTGTTGCATAAGCTTCCATAAATAAAAGATCCTTTCCTATATTAATGTGTCCTGTTTGTTAAGGCAGGGTAAAACTTAAGTTTACTGTTCTCCTGTTTTTGAGGTCCAGGGAGAAAATGGTGCAAGGCACCAGCTGTGATTCAAGGGACCGCTTCCGCTGCCGAGGTTCAGACCGGATTGGATTGCGCCGGTCATATAGGCTTTTGCACCCTGTACGGCTTCGGGAAGGGATTTCCCGAGAGCAAGACCGCAGGCAAGAGCGGAACTGCAGGTGCAGCCGGTTCCATGGGTGTTTGGATTGTCAATTCGCTCCTGGCGATACCAGAGCATGGTGTCACCAAGACAAAGCAGATCGTCGGCACCGGTGCTGTGCCCTCCTTTGGCCAGAACTGCGCAGCCGCAGTCTTTACTGATCAAACGGGCAGCCTTTTCCCTGGCGGAATCACTGTCTATCCGGATGCCGGAAAGAAATTCCATCTCCGGAAGATTCGGTGTAATCACACTGGCGAGCGGGAAGAGCTCTTCCTTTGCAAGGCGAATTGCTTCGAGGGAAATAAGCGGTGTCCCGCTGCTTGAAATCATGACGGGGTCTATGACGACGGAAGAGGCTTTGTAAAAACGAATCCTGTCAATCACGATGCGCATGCTTTCCGGTGAGGGAACCATGCCGATTTTGACGGCATCCGGAGACAGGTCTGAAAAAACGCTGTCGATCTGTGCGGCAAGAAAATCCGAAGGCACAGGGTGGATCCCCTGGATTCCAAGTGTATTCTGGGCTGTCAGTGCAGTGACGGCACACGTGCCGTAGACTCCGAAAGCCATGATTGTTTTTAAATCAGCCTGAATTCCGGCACCTCCTCCGGAATCGCTTCCGGCGATGGTAAGTACAGTTTTCATAAATTTTTCTCCAGACATAAAAAAGCTGTAATGCCAAAAGCGCATTACAGCAGTCCCATCTCTTCTGTATATGTCCCTACGTTGGCATTATCCAAATCAGGTTATGGGTTAAAGCGATACAGCTTACTCTCAGCCCACTTATCCGTGAGCACCCCGGTTATGGATATTATTATACTATAGAAAAGCCGGATTTACAAGGAAAAGAAAAACAGATGTTGCAGTCGCGCA
>JAQYOA010000005.1 GCA_028727605.1 Lachnospiraceae bacterium | reverse complement strand
GATTTCGCCAGAGATTTTGCCATCACCGTCTTGCCGGTTCCCGGCACATCCTCCAACAGCACGTGTCCCTTGGCCAGCACCGCCGTCAGGACCAGATCCACGGTCCGCTCATTGCCGATCATCACTTTCCCGATATTCCTCTTCAGGTTCTCCAAAACAGTACCTTCCATATAAAAACACACCAATCCTTTCTTATATTATATTCCATATCTCACACTAATCTAAGACTAGCAGGCAAGCTTCTCCAGAACTATAAACACGGAGCTTTCAAGAGAACGGCGGCAAGGAAGATGATAAGGAGCTGCCGCAGTTTCGGAGGGCAAGAACATCTAACGGTGTGTCCTTTTTCTAAGATCGGAAAGGCATGTTGCCTATGCGCGTACAGCTTAGGAGGCAACATGTCTTTCCAACGAAAAAGACCACGCCTTAAGATGTTTAGCCCCCCTGCAAATGCGGCTGCTCTCTTAATCATCTTCCCAGCGCCGCCGAATCTACTTTGAAAGCTCTCATCCGCACACATCTGCCCCAAAAAAGCAAAGAGCGACCATAACACCTGTCATAGCCGCCCCTCTTTTTTCAATTATGCATCGATTTCATACAGTTCCACCGATACGTCTCCCTCCCAGGTGATCCGATCGTAAGGCGTATCCGGATAAACTGCCTGCGTGATTGTCTCCACACCATCGTCCACAAACACTTCCAGAACAGATACATCAAATACAACTTCCATGCTCCAGGCATCACGGCGCAGACGCATGACGCGGGAGACGGAAAGCCGCTCTTCCATATAGGCATCTGAGAATTCCCGATATCCGCCAAGCCGACGGCTTACAATCACTTCCCCGTCTTCTACTTTCAGCGTCAGTTTCTGTCCGGAACCATTTGCCAGAGAGATCTTTCCATTTCCATTGCCTTTGATTTTCAATCCAAAGGTTTCCTTGAAGATCCCGTTTCCGTTCTCCAATGGATATGCATTGTGCTGATACTTTTTCAGCCCTGCAGGTGACGAGGCGATCCGCAGACCGTATTCCGTCTCAACAATTCTGAGTTTTCGCGGTAAGGTAGTAGAACCGCAGTATTCTCCGGTCGGTGATGCATCTGCATATTCCCAGTTCATAGCCCAGGCCATAAAAAGCGGCTCCGGACTATTTTGGATCGTTACGCCTGCATAACAGTCAAATCCCGCATCCAGCCACAGAGGTTCATCGGACGGATGGGTACAGACAAAACGTTTTCCGTCAAAATCACCCAGGAAGTACTGTGTTCTGCACCAGTCTTCTTCGCGCACTCTCGTCATACTCACAGAAAGTACCCAGATGGTCTCATCCCGGAATTTCAGCGGGAAGAGGTCCGGACATTCCCAGACACCCGGCGCATGATTTCCTTTCGGACCGAACTCACCGGTCTTCTCCCAGGTCTTTAAATCGGTTGATGCGTAAAAATGCACCCGATCCTGCGCAGCTACCACAACGCCCCAGCATCCATCCACCGGATTCCAGAAAAGCTTCGGGTCACGGAAGTCTGAGATACCCGGATTCGGAATGACCGGATTCAGATAGGATTTCTCAAAATGGACACCTCCGTCCACACTGTAGGCAATGCTCTGCATCTCTACACCATTATCAACAACCTCATGATTGGTATACATCGCAACAATCGGAGGGACATCTCTCAACCCGTAGCCGGAATCATTGTGCTGATCATACACCGCACTTCCGGAAAAGATCATTCCCAGTTCATCCGGATACAGAGCGATCGGACGATGTTCCCAATGCAGAAGATCTCTGGAAACCGCACTGCCCCAATGCATGGGACCCCAGGAAGTGCCATATGGATAATACTGATAATAAAGATGATATACTCCGTTTTCATAAACCATACCGTTCGGATCATTCATCCAGCCCGTTTCCGGCGTGAAGTGAATCTTCGGTCGAAAATCTCTCTTTCCTGTTGTACTCATTCTGCCTTCCTCCATTAGCAAGATTCTTCTTCCACGAATCATCCGGTCTCCCGCCGAATGATTACTCTGTTTCTAATTTTACATGTTCTTTCGTCATAATGCAAACTATTTCTGTCACTAATATACAAAAAGTCGTCAAAAAGTCAATTCCGCTCTGTTGCTTTACTCACAATATCTTTTTATATTTCACCAGACAATACTCCTGCCCGGTTCTGCCATCCGTCCGCATCTCTTCTGAGACCTTTTCAAATCCAAACGACAGCGCCAGTTTGTTCGATGCCACATTTTCTTCCCTCGTTGAATAATAGAACTCTTTCGCCTGATGCTCTTCCCGGCAGTATCGAATCAGGCATTGCAGGATCTGTTTTCCATATCCCCGGCCTACATAATCCGATCCCAAGCAAATTCCGGCCTCCTGGTAAATAAACGGAGCAATTTTCTCAACACCGGCAATTCCGATCGGTTCCCCGCTTGCCCTCTCATAAACAAGATAAGTGTCATGCGTTTTCTGGAATTCCATCGTCTTTTGAATTCTGTTCTTCGCATCTTCTTCACTTTCTGTCACTCTCCAAAGCATATACTTCGCGCTCTCCGGATGAGACCAGACATGATCATACATCCCTTTCCAGTCAGAAAATTTCGCCTTATCAAGTACAAGATCTACCGTTTCCAGCATAATACGCCCTCCATCATCCTGCAGAAGCACTTCCGATTCATTTTTAACAATAAATCGCCTTATAGTCATCCTCTGTTCTTTCATAGAAAACTTCACTGATCTTACCGTTCAGGAACACAGGAAGCATTTCATCAAACCCGTCAATCAGCTTGTCCGACTTTACAAGCTCCGAAAGAGGATACCAAAATATCTCTCCCTCATTTGACGCTTTCAGTTCCCCTGTATATTTATCTGTGATATAGAGAAAAACAATATAGCGCTTTCCATCCTGTAATTTATGAAACTCTTTAATCCCGCAGAGCCTCGGTTCTTCAATGATCAGCCCGGTTTCTTCCTGTATTTCACGGATCACGGAAGGGGTAACATATTCTCCTTTTTCCACATGACCGCCCGGAAAATTCCACCCGCACCAGTCGGGATGATTCACCTTATTCTGTACGAGTACCTTCCCTTCGCCATCGCAGATCATGCACATATTTGTAAGTTCCACTTCTTCGACTCTTGACATTATTTTTCTCCTGTACCAAATTCTCTTGGCAAATCGATTTACCGCCATCGATATCCTATTTCCACAAAGCTTGCATACCCGCTCCTCAATGCGGTAATAAACTTGTTTTCGATCTAAAAACTCATAAAAATTATGGCACAAAGACAAGAAAATTTCCACTGATTTCACGAGCAAAGTCAAAAATAGAGTGTACGGCTCATCAGTCCATACACTCAACATGTTTCACTCTTTCTTCTGTTTTCAGCTCAGCAGACCGGATTTGATATCATCCACAAGCTCCCAGGAATTTGGCATGGTATAGGAATGATTCTCTATGACGATTTCCTGCATGGAAGTGATGATTATCACCTTTGTATCCGCATTTTCTTCCGCATAGATCACAATAATTTCATTCGGAAACCCCTGAAAAGTTCCATCCTCTTTGAATGAAGATAAATTTCTGTAATAATGATACTGGCTTGACACAGAAATCAGGTTCTCTTTTTCTTCGGAAGATAACTCAACGCTGGCAGATTCATCGATATAAGCATCACCGCCTGCATCCACACCGAACTCCTGGATCGATATCTGAATTTTTTCAGCATCTTCCAGCAGATCAATCAGCGGAAACGGTCTGAACCAGATCGCAATAAGAGCCGTGAATAAAATCAGCAAACACCCTTTTCCCGCTTCTCCGACCGGAAATTTCTCTATATTTCTTTGCTTTTTGAAAATGAAAAACAGTTCAACACAATACAGGATTCCAAGAAGAATCAATCCAGCATAGATCGCAGAGATATTCCCTGATGACCCACGATAAAACAGCAAAATTCCCCAAAGAATACATCCCGCAATTACATATAGTATTCCATGCATCCGGATAAACTGATCGTCCAGATTATATTTCTGCAGGAGCTTTTTCGACAAAACCGTTGGCTTACCACTCAAAAACTGATAGATCCCAAAGGAACAAAACAGAATCCCCAGCAGAAACAGGTATATCATAAAAAACATAAGCCATCCCCCTTTTCTCACTATTTTATCATTTCACCCCAATATCCGCTATCATCATCGTGCAAAAAAAGCGTAAAATATAATTCGTGTTATTCTTTCCCTCAGCCCTTCACCTCATCACAAAAAGCCGGCCGATTGAGTTTTTATCATTTTCTTCTGTTTCCGTTTACTTTTTACCCTAAAATCGATATAATAAATTTAACCTCAAGTTTTCTTTAGTTTTCAAGAAAGGATGATTCTATGAACCTAGCAAAAATTTCTTCAAATGGTCAAATCACCGTTCCGGCTGAAATCCGACGCCTGCTTGGTTTGAAATCCGGTGATAAAATACTATTTTTACAGAAACAAAATGGTGAAATTGTAATTAGAAATGCATCTTCTCAGGCGATCTACAAAGCACAGGCTGCTTTTTCCGGTGTTGCAGAAGAAATGGGCATTTACAACGAAGACGACGTACAGACACTTGTTAATGAAATCCGTTATGAAAAGGACAAATAATTATGCGGATTCTGATTGATACCAATATTCTTTTTTCTGCATTGCTCTTTCCCAATTCAAAACCCGCAAGAGCTCTTCTCTCTGTTGTTCAGAAACACGAAATGGTACTCTGTGACCGCAACATATCAGAATTGCGAAATATCTTAATTCGCAAAGCTCCTAAATATCTGCCAGACGCTGAAGTACTCCTTGCAGAAATGTCGTACGAACTAATCCCTGCTGTCGATCATGCAGAAAAATTGATACGCGATGCAAAAGACCAGCCAATACTGAATGCTGCCATTATCTCTAATGTAGATGTAATTCTAACCGGAGATAAAGACTTTTTAACTCTCAATATGGAACACCCAAAATGTATGACAGCCGCACAATTTCTTGATTATGAAAGCATGGAGAAATAGCCTTACACACAATTAGCCCATCCGCCGTCGCCACTCCCACAGCCCGACCGCAAATAACATCCCAGAAGATGCCGAACCTACATTTGCTTCATCATCGCCACTCCCACAGCCCGGCCGCAAATAGTATTCCAGAAGATGCCGAACCCGCATTTGTTTCATCATCGCCACTCACACAGCCCGACCGCAAATAGCATTCCATCCCAGACCCTTGAAAAACGCCGGCACTTAGCGAACAGGGCGCACCGAGCCCTGTGAGGTTAGTGTCCGCTGCGTTTTGAAGGAGCGAGAGCGTGTCTGGGGGGAGCTATTTGCGGTCGGGCGTTCACTTTGAAGGAGCGAGAGCGTGTCTGGGGGGAGCTATTTGCGCCCGGGCGTCCGTTATAAAGGAGCGAATGTGTACCCGGGCGTCCGTCTCAAAACTGCAAAAGAGCCCGCCATCATACGATGCGCGGGCTCTTCGCCGCGGATCTGATCCGCGATTTACAAGACGCTTATTTTAGGGGGTAGATATCAACTTGTAAATCTCCGTCAATACGGATTCTCTGATACGGTGCATCCGGGTAAACTACCATGGATGCGGTTTCCAGACCGCCGTCAGCAAACACTTCCAGATAGGAGACATCAAAGAGAATCTCCATATCAATGTCGCCTTTTCCAAGACGCTCTGCCTTGGTCACGCTGAAGGTTTCTGTCTGGAAATATTCTGAAAAGTCACGCGCGCCTGCTTTGCTGCGGTCGATGACTACAGAATCATATTTCACTTCAATTGTCACTTCCTGACCCTTCTGGTTTTCCAGAATGATCTTTCCGAAATTACCCTTTACTTTCAGGCCGAAGCTCTCTGTAAGAAGCGGGCTGCCGTCATATACCGGATAAGCTGCGGTGCGGAGTGCATCAATGCCGAACGGCTGTGTTTTCAGACGGTATCCTTTACCGTCAATCTTTGCAAGGGAAAGTTCTCTCGCAATGGTCATCAGGCCGGCATACTCGCCGGTCGGTGCCTGATTTGCATAGATCGGGTTCACACCCCATCCAAAGAAAATCGGACGGTCGTAATTATTATACGTAACACCTGCGTAGTTATCGAATCCAAAATCGATCCAGAGAGGCTCATCGCTCTTCTCTGTGCAGTGGAAAGTATCTCCGTCGAAGTCACCGACAAAGTACTGAGTGTTTGCTCTTCCCTGAGTACCCGGATGAATCATGCTCACCATAAGGACCCATTTTTCACCCTCAGCGGTTTTCACCGGGAACAAGTCTGTACACTCCCAGACAGTCGGAACATGATTTTCTTTCTTACCGAACTCACCGGTCTTTCTCCACTCTTTCAGGTTATCCGATGCATAGATATGGCATCTGTCAGTAGCTGCCATTACCATGCTCCAGCATTCTTTTTTCTCATTCCAGAATACTTTTGGATCGCGGAAATCTTTCAGTCCCGGATTCTTGATGACCGGATTGCCGTAATATTTCTCAAAATGCATTCCGCCATCCAGACTGTAAGCAATACTCTGAGTCTCCTCGTGATCATAGCCATGGCTTGTATACATCGCTACCATCGGGATCTTTCCATCCCGTCCGAAGCCCGAAGTATTATTGACATCGTAAGCCATGCTTCCGGAATACATAAAGCCCAGTTCATCCGGATACAGGGCAATCGGCAGATGCTCCCAGTGCAGCAGATCCCTGCTCACCGCATGTCCCCAATGCATGGGACCCCAAATGGCATCTTCCGGATAATACTGATAATAAAGGTGCCATACACCGTCAATATACACCAGACCATTGGGATCGTTATTCCAGTTCTTTTGCGGTGTAAAATGCACTTTCGGTCTGAAATCACGTTTTCCTTTGGTGCTCATAGTTCTGTCCTCCCTCGTTTGTTTTCAGACTTGTTGTTGTTTTTCTCTTTCTATAAGATATGGCCATGATGAACACGGCCATATCCACTCATTTATAAAATTCCTTATTCAGCTGAAGAAGAACGATCTACAGCGTCCTGATAGATCTTTACAAGATCATTGACACCTGCATTTTCCAGTTCAGTTTTGTATGCTTCCCAGCTTGCATCATCGATACCATCGATTACCCAGGTATTGATGTAACGGTCAACGATATCGGAGATCGGCGGCTGGATCTGAGCCAGTCTCTGCAGTTCCTCGGTGGTCATAAGTACACGCGGAATGGTATCATACTCATTCAGAATGTCCTCTTTACCATTGACTTTCTGCCACTCGAGCAGTGTTACAGCATCATAGGTATATCCACAGTATTTCTCATAGTACTCGTTCTTAACAATCATAGAACCACGGCAGGTAGTTGTGTTAACACGTGCAGCACCAAAGTTTGTCCACTCCGGATTGTTTGCTACATAGTTGCCGTTCTCATCAAGCGGTGTACGAAGGATTCCGTTCTCATCTGCTACATAGTTGTATCCTTCTGCTCCCCAGTTGGAAGTAATGGAGATAACCGGATCGCCTACAATGTAGTCAACGAATCTTGCGATAACGTGCGGGAATTTACAGGTTGTGGTAATTGCAGTGTTGGAAGAATCCTGAAGTTCAGAGTAGTTGCATGCAAAACCAGTCATGCCGCTTTCGCCTGTCAGTCTCGGAACCGGAACGTACTGATCATGTACGGAAAGGTCTGTGATTTCCTGATCGCCCCATACACCGAAGGAACCGATTCTTGCAACGTTCTCTTTGATCAGAGAGCTCTGGAATGCAGCACTTGCATCAGCCTCGAAGGATCCGTTCCAGATCAGACCTTCTTCATACAGCATGTGGAAGAACTCTGCAGTTTTCTTAAATGCTTCGTCCATAGCGGTAAAGGTTACTTTACCATCAATCAGTCTCATGTGGTCAGCGTATTCGTTACCACCGCAGTAAGAGTCTGCACATCCGAATGCGCCTGTAAAACGATAGAACAGGTTATAGGAACCAAAGGTATCGGTTGCACCGAACCAGGTAGCCATCGGGATCTCATCATCCACACCGTTTCCGTTCAGGTCTCCGCCGTCACGGAATGCTTTCAGACACTCAACCCACTCATCAACGGTGGTCGGAACTTCCAGTCCCAGTTCATCCAGCCAGGTCTTGTTGATTACGAATGGTCCAGGTGTCAGAACCAGACCGTACATTTCCTCTACATACGGGAAGCCGTAGGTATGTCCGTCCGGAGCAGTGATCTCCATGCGGTACTGATCGTTCTCGTCCAGGAATGCTTTCAGGTTCGGCATATAATCCTCAATCAGTGTCTCGGTCGGAAGGAATACATCCTGATCGGAATACTGTACAACAGTGTTGCCGGATTTTCCATCGCCGAAGTTCCAGAATGCATCCGGAAGATCATCACCGCTGGAAAGCATCAGGTTGATCTTCTCTGTTGCGCTCTCCTGCGGGATTGCCTGCCAGTCAAATTCCACGCCGGTATCCTCGAACCATTTCTGGCACATTAACAGATCCTCTACCGGAACGGTACGGTCTGCATTGTTTACGATCAGCATGGAGATTTTTCCGTATTTCTCCTCAAATTTCTCAGGATCCTTGATAATCGGAAGTGATCCGTCCAGAGCGATCAGGCCTTCATCAACTGCCTCCTGCTCTTCCGGGGTAAGTTCGGTAGCTCCCTGAGTAGATCCCTCATCTGAGCTGCTGCTTCCACAGCCGGCAAGCATTCCGACTGCCATGGTGCTAACCAGTAATAATGAAACAATTTTTCTCTTCACGAGCATATCCTCCTTTTTTTACTCTATATCGCAGGCACGTGATATTCCGCGCCATACGTTTCCACATAATTTCTCAGCCTTTGACTGCACCGATGGTAACACCTTTTGCAAAGTATTTCTGCAGGAAAGGATATACACACAGCAGTGGGAATGCTGATACAACGACTACGCAGTATTTTAACTGCTCGGCAAGTTTCTGTTTTGTTACCATTTCAGAAGCACTGCTGCCCATCTGGTTGGCCTGATTCATAAGTACCAGGTTTCGCAGAATAACCTGCAGAGGCATCTTGTCATCATCCTGCAGGAACATCAGTGCGTTGAAGAACTGGTTCCACATTGCAGTCGCATAGAACAGAGTCATAACTGCGATGATGGTGGTGGACAGCGGAATGGCGATCTTGAAGAAGAATCCGAAATCGGAACATCCGTCGATCTTTGCTGCCTCCAGAAGTTCATCCGGCAGACCGCTCTCAAAGAAAGAACGGCATACAATCAGGTTGTAGGCGGAAACCGCTACCGGAAGTACCATTGCCCAGGTGGTATTGTAGATACCAAGGGTTTTGATGGTTAAGTACAGCGGAACAATACCGCCGCTGAAGAACATAGTAAAGGTAAACAGGAACATAATCGGTTTTCTTCCGACCAGATCCTTTCTGGACAGTGCATAACCTGCAGGAATCGTACAGAAAAGGGAAATCAGTGTTCCCACTACCGTATACTTGATGGTATTTGCATAACCTGTCCACAGAGGACCGTATTTTAATGTTGTAACATAACCATTGACATACCAGCTCTCCGGATACAGCAGAAGCTTTCCTGAGTTTACGACAACCGGATCTGTCACAGAAGCCAGCAGTACGTAGTACAGCGGATATACAATTACGATGCAGACCAGAGCCATGATAATAAAGTTGACTACATTGAAGATCTTATCGCCTGTACTCAACTTAACCGTTGATTTGGGCTGCGGAATTTTATCTTTCTTTGCCATTTTTTTCACCTCCGGCTCTGTTTAGAAAATACTGATATCACTGGTCTTCTTTGCAATGAAGTTTGTGATTACCAGAATGATAAAGTTAACAACGGAGTTAAACAGACCTACTGCAGTAGCGAAACTGTACTGAGCACTCTGGAGACCTACCTTGTACACGTAGGTGGAGATCAGCTCGCTGACTGTGGTGTTGCTTCCGTTCTGCATCAGGTATGCTTTCTCATATCCGACATTCATGATATTTCCGACCTGCAGGATCAGCATCAGGATAACCGTCGGCATGATCAGCGGAACATCGATGTACAGGATCTTCTGGAAACGGGAAGCTCCGTCCATGGTAGCTGCTTCGTAGTACTCCGGGCTGATGGCCGTCAGAGCTGCGATGTAGATGATTGCGTTGAAGCCCATCGTCTGCCAGATATTGGTTCCGATAAACAATGGACGGAAGTACTGCGGCAAACTGGTGAACATGATCTCTTTTCCGCCGGTGGAAGTAACCACATGGTTTACCAGACCGTTTGCGGAGAACAGAACCGTAATCAAAGATACAACAACTACGTTTGACATGAAGTACGGTGCATAGGAAATCGTCTGAATCACACGTCTCGGACCGCTCTTCTGAATCTGATTCAGAAGCAGTGCGAAGATAACCGGGATCGGGAATCCGAAGAGCAGAGACTCAAGGGAAACAACAACCGTATTCTTGATTGCGTTTACCGCGATACTGGTACTGAAAAATGTCTGGAAATGTTTCAGCAGTGGAGATGCCCAGGGGCTTCCCATAATACCCATACGGCCCTTAAAGTCTTTGAACGCGATCAGCAAACCGTACATCGGATAATAGGCGAATACAATCAGCCAGATCAGTGCAGGAATCAGCAGGATATACAGCTGCCAGCACTTCAGTGCGGGTTTGATGCGTTCCAGGAAAGATACTTTGTTGGCAGGTTTTTTTGCAACCTCTCCTTTTTTCATTACTCATCCTCCTTCTTTCATGCCCGGAAGCAGCTTGTTTCGTGATATTGCTCACTTGATACGGCTCACTTAGCAGGCATTTTGTTTCATTGGCACCACACCGGAAATTTCCATCTTTGTTCCATTTTGGTCAATTTGCTGTGTGGAAACCGTTCCATATCTGTAATATACCCCTCGCATATACAAAAGTCAATCATTTTGTGTCCAAAAAATGAAATTAGTGTAAATTTTATAAATTATTATCTGGCATTTTGTGCACTACTCACATCTTTTTTTCGTTTTCTCTGTTGATTCTGCCTGCTTCCGCATCGAGGGAAGCCATTTTACACGTTCCATATTCTGTGGAAACAGGGAAATGTTTCGGTTTTTGTTCCACCTGATTTTCCTGTTTCCTATGATTTTCTTCTGTTTTTCCACATTTTTGGTCTGATTTTTCTTGTTTGTTCCATGTTTTTCCCGATTCGTTCCACATATTGGAACCAGTTTTCATATTATGGAACGTTTCATACAGTCCGGGAACACTCCGACAAAATGTTTCCGGACACTCCTAAAAAAGGAGGAACCGTTTCACACGGTTCCTCCTTTTTGGAATGTAATATCAATAATCTGTTCCATCGGAACTTTTCTGGCTCCGTCCATCTGTTTTGCCACAGCATTCACACAGGCTCTTGCGATCTCCGGAACGTTCTGCCAGATTGAGGTCAGAACCGGATAGAGCAGCCTGGAAAACGGAAGTCCGTCGCAGCTGATGATATGCAGCTGCTGCGGAACCCGGATTCCCGACTGGTGAGCCAGCCGAAGGCAGGTCGCCGCCGTAATATCACAGGCAAAAATACCGTCCACTTCCCGCAGATAACCCGCATTGATCTCCGCCGTACGGATATCATCGTCAAATCCCATCTGATTCTTTCCGGTATACACATTGATGACTTCCACTCCATGCTCCCGCAGGATCTGCTCCAGTGTATGGTAGCGTTCCATATAGCTCAAATCCGAATTGCCTTCCGGACGAAACTGAAGCACTCTTTTGCAGCCGGCATTCAAAAGTGCCTGTGCTGCCAGCTCTCCGCCGCGCTTGTGATCGGAATGGATGTTAGGTACCATAGGACCCCAATCTCTGTCAAAGCTGACGATCGGACGGTGAATGGAAGCTAAGTCCACATCCGACATCAGATCCACCCCTGCGATCAGACCGTCCATGACATTTCTCTGAAGCATCTCCAGAAATTCCTCCTCACGGCTCTGCTTTCGGTCCACATCACAGATCATACATTTATACCCATGCTTGTACAATTCCATCTCGATTGCTTTTGTAAGTGATGCAAAAAAAGGATGTTCCAGATCCGGAACCATGAATCCCACCACGCCGGAACGATTCCGTGACAGATGCTGAGCAAGCTCATTCGGCCTGTAATCCAGCTCCTCAACCGCGTCCATGATCTTCTTCTTTGTTTCCTCCGATATATAACCGGTCCCATTCAGTGCTCTCGATACGGTTCCGATTCCCACACCGGCTTTTAATGCAACATCCCTGATACTTGCCATTTCTTTTCTCCTAATACTGCTTATCCACTGCCGCAAAAATGCTCTGACGCCTGGCAGCTTCTCAATTCCTTTCCTGCTCACACCCTTACAGGGCGAATAACAATTGTCTCTAGTTTATCGTATTCACTCTAAAATTGCAAGTTCACGTATTTCATCAAATTCCCCAAACTTTCCTGTTTTTTTTCAATAATTTGCCAAAGAGTCGTTTCTTCACAAACATATCATAAAATTGTCACACTTTATCTGCCGCTTCCTGTCTCAATGCCGCCAGGATTTTCTTTTCCATGCGGGAGACCTGCACCTGAGAGATGCCCAGCTCCTGCGCAATTTCCATCTGGGTTTTGTCCTCAAAATACCGAAGGTAAATCAGACGACGTTCTTCCTTCGGAAGTTTTTCCAGCAGCTGTTCAAGCAAAATCCGATTCAGTACCCTTTCCTCACCGGATGTTTTCTCTTCCAGACGGTCCATCAGGGAAATCTCGCTGTTTTCCCCCTGATAAATCGTTTTCTGCAGGGATTCCACCTCAACAGATGATTCCAGCGCCATCACCAGTTCTTCTGTCGTACTGTTGATCTCACCTGCCACTTCAGAAAGTGTCACCTCCCTTCCCTTTTCCTGCTCCATTCTCCATCTGGCTGCCCGTGCCTTTACGGCAAGCTCTTTTAACGGGCGGCTTACCTTTACCATTCCGTCGTCCCGAAGGAACCGGCGGATTTCCCCGGAAATCATGGGAACTGCGTAGGTTGAAAACTGTACTTCATAGTTCAGATCAAACTTGTCAATGGCTTTTAACAGTCCGATGCTTCCAATCTGAAAAAGATCCTCCGCATCCACTCCCCGATTCAGAAATCTGCGTACAATGCTCCAGACAAGTCCGGTATTTTCTTCCACCAGTGTATCCCTTGCCGCTTTCTCCCCGGCATGTGCCTTTTGTAACAGAGTAAGCGTATGATCCATGCGATGTTCTCCCTTAAGCGGCTGTCACTCGGATTCCGGCGCAGATGTCCTGCCGATGATTTTTTCCATGCGGACAGTCGTCCCGCATCCCGGCTTTGACTCCACTTCCAGGCGGTCCATAAAGGCTTCCATAAAGGAAAATCCCATGCCGGACCGTTCCAGATCCGGCCGTGTGGTGTACATCGGTTCCATCGCCTTCTCCACATCCTCGATGCCTTTGCCGCTATCAATTACGCTCACCCGGATCACCCTTCCCTCCAGTTCACAGGAGATCCGGATCATCTGCACGGTATTGTCATATCCGTGTATAATCGCATTGGTAATGGCCTCGGAGACGGCAGTCTTAACATCCGCCACCTCTTCCATGGTGGGATTCAGCTGTGTGAGAAATGCTGCCACAGCCACCCTTGCAAAACTCTCATTGCAGGCGCGGCTCTCAAATTCCAGGCTCATTTTGTTCTTCCGGTCTGCGTTTGGTTCCAGTCTCTGTTCCATTTTTCCTTCCTCCCCTTCTCCTCTTCTTATACCCAGCCACGTTCGGGTTCCACTTCAATTACACGGGTCACTCCGGACATTGCAAGGATCTTTTGCATTCTTTCGCCGGCGTGAATAATCCGTACCTTTCCCCCAATCGGCGCGATCCTGCGAAATCTTCCCATAATCAGTCCGATACCGGAGCTGTCCATAAACGTCGTTTTTCGGAAATCAAAATCGATCTGCAGGATGTTGTGCTCTTCCATGATTTCATCCGACTCCAGCCGGATCTGTTCGGAAACAGGATGGTCCAGCTCCGCAGGCAGACGGATAATCAGAACCGTTCCTTTTCTCTTGCAAATATCCTCCATAACCGCGATACCTCCTGAAATAAAAAAGGATACAAAAGAGAACCTGCTTCTTTCGAAGTGCTCTTTTGTATCCCTGTGTTATTGTTGTTTACTCTTCGTCTCCGCCCTCCAAAGGCTCATCGCCTTCTCCGGTCGTCGTATCATCCTGTGTCGGGTCATCCTCCCCGTTTCCGGCACCGGTATCCTCTCCGGTATCTCCCTCTCCGGTGTCCTCATCCCCGCCGGTGGTATCATCCTCCGGAAGATCGGTGTACTCATCCACATTTCCGCCCAGATCTTCAATGGACTGGACTGCACGGGTTGCTTTCTTCGTTCCGGGGAACTTCTCAATAATCTCCCGGAACACTTCGATGGCCTTATCCGTATCACCGCTTAAACGGTAGGAATGTGCCAGTACATTCAGCACTGTGTAGTCATTGTCATTGATCTCGCGGGCTTTGGTCAGCTTATCAATCGCCTCCGTATAGTTGGCGTTATCAAAGGCTTCCTGTCCGGCCTCGGAAAGTTCCCGGAACATGGCATCCTGAAGATTGCTGTAGATCCGGTCATAGACAGCCTTGGCATCCACGGAAAGGAGTTCCGAATTCACCTCGGAAAGCGCATTGATTGCATTTGCAGTATTTCCCTTCTCGTAGGCTCCCACTGCTTTGACCAGATTTTCATAGGACTGGGCTGTCGTGGCTGCATCCTGAATCTGCTGCTGTGCAGAGGCTGTCGTCTCATTTAACGCCTCTATCTGGGACTCCAGTTCCCGGATCTCAACTTCCTGACTGGCCATTCTGCCGCTGTATTCCACAATTTTCTCATCCGCCTGCCGGTTGATTCTCTGAGAAGAAGCCGGTCCGATCAGAAACCACACCACCAGCGCGCCAAGGATCAGACCAAGGCCGATGTTCAGCATAGTCGCCGCCACCGAACTCTCCCGGAAGGTGGGCGGCTGAATCACGGTATCGTACGCAGCCATTCTCTCCGCCTCATCCGGTATTTTCTCTTCCTTTTCCTTTCGCCCGAAACGGCGCGGTTCCAGTGAGGTCTGGGTACCCGTCTGAAGATCCACTTCTTTCAAAAAACGCAGCGTCGTAGAGTTGGTCTTGTCAATCCGAGCTGCCTTCTTTAAGATCTTTCTTGCCTTTTCATACTCTTCTTTTTGAATATAAATCAGCGCAAGCAGATGGTAGCCCTTGATCAGTTTCGGATTCTGGCTGAGGATCTTTTTCAGCTGAATCACAGCCACATCCTCATTGTTTTCTCGGCAGCAGCGAAGTGCACTGTTGTATTTCTTAATCGTCTGGTTGATCATATCCAGCCTTGCCGGCTCAGCCTGAACTTTTGCGATATATTCGGTGGCAATGTTGTTTTCCGGCATAATATTCTTGCTGATGATCCATTCGCTGAGCGCAGCAACCGCCTCTCCGGTCTCAAAATAGATCAGTCCCAGCAGATTTCTCGCCTGGATATTGTATTTATTGAATTTCAGACTTCTCCGCAGCATGTCAATGGCACCGGAAAGATCCCGGATCTGCGCTTTATCCAGACCCAGATTGTAGTACATATTTGACAGGGAGAAACACTTGCGCTGTACTCCCAGATTAAATCCACAGTTGGGACAGATTTCCATGCCGTTATCCACAACTGCCTTACAATTCATACAGTTCATTCGTCACCCTGCTCTTCTTCCATTTGCGGTTTATTGTCTGTTTTCATCATTTCTTTCAGAATATCGATCACGTCCGTCAGATCCCGGCTGTAGATGGCGTCCTCCACCTCATCCACATCCAGACACGGTTTAAATTTTTTCAGTTCCTCTTCATAATTGAGCATGCAACTCCTCCTCCGTCTGGTTCCTTCTGCTGATATGTTCTTTAATCTCCCCGGCCAGATACAGCGATCCTACACAGAACAGCATTCCGCTGCCCTTTGTCTCCAATGCTTTTTCGAAAGCTTTCCCCACATCTTCCACAGCCTGCACGTCCCTGCAGCCTTCCAGACGAAAATCCTCTGCAAGTTCCCGGCAGGGCACCTGGCGGCTCCCGTGAATCTGTGTCGTCACCACATGATCCGGATGAATTCCCTGACTGATTTCCCGGATCATATCGCGATACCGTTTATCCGACACCGCCGAAAACAGAATGGTAATCTCATTCTCTTCTGCAAAAAAAGCTGCTGTACGGACAAACTGTGCCACACCGTCCTCATTGTGTGCGCCGTCAATAACCACTCCCGGCATCACCGTCTCCATCCTGCAGGGCCAGCTTGCATTCCGGATCCCCGAGATCAGCGTTTCCTTTGGAATGTTATGCGTGTTTTTCAATGTATCCATGGTAAAGTACGCCAGACTTGCATTCATCATCTGGTACTCTGCGACATAGGGAATGGAAAGTGTAACTTCCGATCCCTCTTCCGGCAGAAAGGTAAAATCAATTCCCTCTTTTGTATGGCTGATCATGCGGTACATCTCCGGCTCCAGTGGATAGGCCGGGCTGCCAAGTCTGTCTGCCGCTGCGGCAATCACCGCAACCGAGCGGGGATCATGTGCATCGTAAATCACCGGTACGCCCTTCTTGATAATTCCCGCCTTCTCACCGGCAATCTCCTCGATTGTCTCTCCCAGATACTCGGTATGATCACGGCTGATGGAAGTAATGATGCAGGCAAAAGGACGCTCAATCACATTGGTTGCATCCAGCCGTCCGCCAAGTCCGGTTTCCAGAATCAGATACTCCGTTTTTGCCTTTTGAAAGATCAGCATTCCCATGAGAAACAGTGTCTCAAAATAACTGGGATGACCGTGTCCCTCCCGGCAGTATTCTTTTGCAGCCTTCTCCACTTCTTCAAAAGCCCAAAGAAAAGTGTCATCATCAATCACACGGCTGTTCACCTGATATCTCTCGTTAATCTTCACAAGATGCGGAGATGTGAACAGTCCGGTCACATATCCTCCCTCGATCAGCATGGAATTCAGATAGGAACAGACACTGCCCTTTCCGTTGGTTCCCGCCACATGGATGACCTTCATGCCCCTCTGGGGATCTCCCAGCCTTCGAAGCAGTTCCCTTGTATGTTCCGGAGGATTTTTTGTCGTGAATTTCGGTATGCTTTCAATATAGTCTACAGCTTCTGTATAATTCAAAATATTCCACCACTCTTATCTTTTCGTGTTTTGAAACAGCGTTTTGGCATTCCAAATCGCTATACACTTAATTATAATCGAGTGGTGGAATATGTCCATAGTATTTTTTGTTTTTTTGTCCGCAGGTTTCCCTTTTTTTTGGCTGTTTTCGCTATTCCTCTGTCGGCTCCGTCTTCGTCTCAGCACTCTCCGGGCTCACATCCACTGCCGTCGGATCCGGATTCGGGGTCGGCGTTGGCGTAACCTCAACAACTTTGCGGTAAAGGAAGGGCTCCGTTCTTGTCAGCACTTTCTTTGTGGAACTGTTGCTCTGCTGTGCCACCGTGATGGAATCGCCGTCCTTTAATTCCAGATTTCTTACCAGAAGCGTATCACTTCCAAGGAAGATGGTTTCCTGCATCTCTTCGTTGATTTCCGCTCTGCTGGACTCCGTGAAGTTCTGTCCATAGAAGTAGATATCTCCGTTTCCGGTCTCCTTGATGTCATCCAGTGTAATCGGCACCACGCCAAGCGTCAGATCGACTCTCTCGTAAGGTGTCTGACCGTCCAGACCGTAGACATATCGTTTGCCGTAAAGCATATCGTACTGGAGCACTTCCAGGTCAACCTGATAATTTTTTGTGTTTCGGCGGGTCTGATGATAGCGCAAAATGGTTCCCTCATGAATTCCGACCCGGTTCAGGACTTCTGCTGCAATCTGGTAGGAAGCGAGATTTTCATCTTTCTTTTCCAGACCCATATTATCCCAGATCACATACTGCGTCTGGTACAGATAACGGTTGTTCAGATCCTCCATTTTAAGACCCATGGTCGGCAGATGGTCTCCGTACATCACAAGCACAACCGGCTCGGGATAGCGGGACAATGTGCTGGTCAGCTCCCGGATAAACTCATCCATCTCGTGAATCTGCTGAACATAGTATTCCCAGGAATTATTGTTTTTCTCTTTATCCTCAGCGCCTGTTACCGTAATCTGCGGATTGTCCAGTACCGGTTCTGTGGGATAATCGCCATGCCCCTGCACAGAGATGGTATAGATATAGTCCCGTTCCTTTGTGGAATCCAACGCCTTGATGATCTCATCTGTCAGAATGTGGTCCTTGACCCAGCCGGTTTCCGTCACATCGGAGATATCCGGCATATATTCCTCGGAAGTAAAGGTATCAAATCCAAGTCTGGAAAATACCGTCCTTCTGGCATAGAAATTTGCCTCGTTGTTATGG
>JAQYOA010000004.1 GCA_028727605.1 Lachnospiraceae bacterium | reverse complement strand
TTACTTCCTACGATTTGCTGCGGAGAGACATTGCAGTGTATGGGGAAATGCCTTTTTTCTGTGAGATTATTGATGAAGCGCAGTTTATCAAAAACCATGCGACACAGGGTGCGAAGGCTGTGAAAATGATCCACGCGGGATTTCGCATGGCGCTTACCGGTACGCCGGTGGAAAATCAGCTCAGTGAGCTCTGGAGTATTTTTGATTATCTGATGAGCGGCTTTTTGTTCAGCTATCAGCGGTTCAGGGAGCAGTTTGAAACGCCGATTGTAAAAAACAGGGATGAGGAGACGCTGCTGCGGCTGCAGAAAATGATACAGCCTTTTATTCTGCGCCGTCTGAAAAAGGATGTATTAAAAGATCTTCCGGATAAGATCGAGAAAAATATGTATGCACATATGGAAAGGGAGCAGAAAGAGCTGTATGAAGCCCATGTTCAGAGGCTTTCGCTTCAGCTTTCCAAACAGACAGAGGAAGAATTTGCAGATTCCCGCTTCCAGATTCTCTCAGAACTGACGCGGCTGCGTCAGCTGTGCTGCGATCCTTCCCTGACTTATGAGAACTACAGGGAAGGCTCTGCAAAACTGGAACTGTGCATAGAGCTGGTGAAAAATGCGGTGGAGAGCGGTCATAAAATCCTTCTGTTCTCCCAGTTCACATCCATGCTGGAGATTCTCACGGCGCGTCTGGATGCGGAGAAGATCAGTTTCTTTGTCTTAAACGGCAGCACCTCAAAAGAGCGGCGTGCGCAGATGGTGGAGAAGTTTAATCGGGATGATACTTCCGTTTTCTGCATTTCTTTGAAAGCCGGCGGAACAGGACTGAATCTGACCGGTGCAGATATTGTCATTCACTACGATCCCTGGTGGAATGTGGCAGTGGAAAATCAGGCGACGGATCGTGCCCATCGCATCGGACAGAAAAATGTAGTTACCGTGTATAAGCTGATTGTGCAGGGAACGATCGAGGAGAAAATTATCGATCTTCAAAATAAAAAGAAAGAACTTGCGGATAATGTGCTCTCCGGAGAACGGATCCAAAGCGCATCTTTTAGCAGGGAAGAACTGTTGGAGCTTCTTAAGTAGAAAGGAGATGGAAAGCGATGAATGCGATTGGAATTGATATCGGGACAACGAGTATCTGCGGGGCAGTGATAGATGGGGAAAACGGTATTGTGCGAAAGTCGAAAACGATCCCCTCCAATGCATTTCTGATAACAGGAAATGCCTGGGAAAAGATACAGGATGTGAAGAAAATCATTGAGATTGCCCGGACCATCTGTGATGAGTTTCTGGAGGAATACGATGCCGGTGTGATCGGACTTACCGGTCAGATGCACGGAATCGTCTACGTGGATGATGCAGGGCAGGCAGTGAGCCCTCTTTATACCTGGCAGGATGGCCGTGGCAATCTGCCCTATCGGGATACCACGTATGCAGAGTATCTCGGCAGCTGTTCCGGTTACGGCAATGTCACTGACTTTTACAACAGAGTCAACGGGATAAGACCTGCATCAGCCGTAACGTACTGTACGATTCAGGATTATCTCGGCATGGTTTTGTGTCAGAATCCAAAGCCGGTGATTCATACCAGCGATGCGGCCAGTTTTGGACTTTACGATCTTACGGAAAAAAAGTTTTGCTGTGAATATTCGGGAGAAATTACCGATGAATTTCGGCTGATCGGCAGTTACCGGGGAGTCCCGGTATCGGCTGCCATCGGTGATAATCAGGCAAGTGTGTTTTCCACTCTGGCGGAGGAAACGGATCTTCTCCTCAACATCGGTACGGGAAGCCAGATTTCGATGATCTCAGAAAAGCCGGTTTTCGGGAAAAATATTGAATCAAGGCCTTACATTGACGGAAAATTCCTTGTGGTGGGAGCTGCTCTTTGCGGAGGAAGAGCTTATTCCATGCTGAAAAACTTTTTTGAAAAAGTATACAGCTATGCCGGTGTCTGTGATGCAGACGTCTATGAAATTATGAACCGGATGCTGTCAAAAAAGCGGGATACCACGCTTCAGGTCGATACCCGGTTTGACGGAACAAGATGGGATCAAAGTGCCAGAGGGTGTATTTCCGGCATCGGGACAGACAATCTGACACCGGAAGATTTCTGCCTGGGCTTTCTGGAAGGAATTCTCGGGGAACTTCACAGTCTGTATCTGGAAATGGGAATCAAAAAAACGGGCATCGTCGGCTCCGGCAACGGAATCCGCAAAAATCAAAAAATGATTGAGACAGCAGAAAAAATCTTTGGCGGAAAAGTGAAAGTGCCGTCTTACGTGGAGGAAGCGGCATTTGGAGCAGCCCTTTTCGGACTGATTTCTGTTGGTGAATGCAAGAGTGTCCGCGAGGCGCAGAAATTGATCCGGTATGAGGAACGGTGAAGCGGTTTCGACGCCTGCTTATGAAATGCTCAAAAGAATGTTACAGGAAAAGCCTGGCACATTTGTCTTGTTTGACAGATATGCCAGGCCGTTTTATTCACAGCTTTTGTCTCAATGTCGGATCAATCTTTTTACAGCAGATGAATTCCCATTGCATCCATCACTTCTCTGGTCTCCATCGGCCATACGGAACACTGTACTTCTCCGATATGTACCTTGCGCAGGAAGAACATGCAGATACGGGACTGACCGATTCCTCCGCCGATTGTTAAGGGAAGCTCTCCGTTCAATACGGCTTTCTGGAACGGAAGCTCTGCCCGGTCTTCACAGCCGCTGATTTTCAGCTGGCTTGCAAGAGATGCGGAGTCCACACGAATTCCCATGGAGGAAAGCTCCAGGGCGATATCCAGTACCGGATAGTAAACGATGATATCACCATTTAAAGACCAGTCATCATAATCCGGTGCACGGCCATCCTGGCGCTGACCGGAAGCAAGGGTGCCGCCAATCTGCATGATAAAGACAGCTCCTTTTTCTTTGGTGATTTTATATTCTCTTTCCTTTGGAGTCAGATCCGGATAAAGATCTTCCAGCTCCTGAGAGGTGATGAAGTAGATATCTCTCGGGAGAATTTCGTCGATGTAGTCGTATTGAATGGACATATATTTTTCCGTGTTTTTCAGTGCCCGGTAAATGTCCTTGACGGTGTCCTGCAAAAATTCCAGTGTGCGGTCAGCCGGGGAGATGATTTTTTCCCAGTCCCACTGATCCACATAAATGGAATGGATATTGTCTGTCTCTTCATCGCGGCGAATAGCGTTCATATCGGTGTAAATACCCTCGCCTTCGCCAAAACCGTATTTCTTCAATGCAAATCGTTTCCACTTGGCCAGTGAGTGAACGATTTCAGCGGTCTTATGATCCGGATCTTTGAGTTCAAAAGATACAGGACGCTCTACGCCGTTTAAGTTGTCATTCAGTCCGGTTTCGGGCTGTACAAACAGCGGAGCGGTTACACGCAAAAGATGGAGGCGGTGCGTCAGCTCCTGCTGAAAAAAGTCTTTTACAGTTTTGATTGCTACCTGCGTATCATGCAGGCTCAGTGCAGAATGATACCCCTGCGGAATGATTATTTCTCCCATTGTTTTAAAGGTCCTCTTCGTTAAGATTTTGAATCGTTTCCAATTCATCTGTTTTGTAAGAGATGATTATGGTCACAAGTTAAGTGTACCATGTTTTGGAAGGAAAGCAAGAAGAAAGTGATAAAGAATGGTTCAAAAAATGCAAGATTTCTGTAAAAAAGCAATAGGAAAAACAGAGGGAAGGATGTTATACTATCAATAGCAACAATTCCGGAAAAGAAGGATCCGGAATTCAAAGTGTGAAAGGAGGAAACAAAAACATGGATGTTTTGGGTAGTTTTTCACTGGAGGGAAAAGTGGCACTTGTCACAGGAGCTGCTTACGGCATCGGCTTTGCCATTGCAGAGGCTTATGCTGCATGCGGAGCAAAGATCGCTTTTAACTGCAGAAGTCAGGAGCATATGGACAAGGCGATGGCAGCCTATCAGGAGAAAGGAATTGATGCCCGCGGATTTATCTGCGATGTGACAAAAGAGGATGAAGTGCAGCAGATGGTTGCCGAGATTGAAAAGACATTGGGAACCGTAGATATTCTGGTGAACAATGCAGGAATTATCAAACGGATTCCGATGACTGAGATGAAAGCGGAGGAATTCCGTCAGGTCATTGATATTGACCTGAATGCTCCATTCCTGGTATCAAAGGCAGTCATTCCCGGAATGATCGAAAAAGGTCATGGAAAAATCATCAACATCTGCTCTATGATGAGTGAGCTGGGACGTGAGACCGTGTCTGCCTATGCAGCAGCCAAGGGCGGACTGAAGATGCTGACAAAGAATATTGCTTCGGAGTATGGTGCTTACAATATTCAGTGCAACGGAATCGGACCCGGATATATTGCAACACCGCAGACAGCACCGCTTCGGGAGATCCAGCCGGACGGATCCCGCCATCCCTTCGATCAGTTTATCATTTCAAAGACACCTCAGGCGCGCTGGGGCACACCGGAAGATCTGATGGGACCGGCAGTCTTTTTGGCTTCCGATGCTTCCAATTTTGTGAATGGACATATCCTGTATGTGGATGGCGGAATTCTCGCCTATATCGGTAAACAGCCGTAAGAATCCAGCGGAAGCAGATTCGTGTAAATGAAAACAGAACAAGGAGAAAAAGAATGAAAATTGCATTGATTAATGAAAACAGCCAGGCAGCAAAAAATGCGGTGATCGAGAAGGCACTGCGCAAAGTGGTGGAGCCGATGGGCCATACCGTATTTAACTATGGAATGTATGCAGCGGATGATGAAGCACAGCTGACCTACGTGCAGAATGGAATTCTGGCTGCAGTCCTTTTAAACTCCGGTGCGGCAGACTATGTCATCACCGGCTGCGGAACCGGTGAAGGTGCCATGCTTGCGCTGAATTCATTCCCGGGAGTCATCTGTGGCCATGTGGAGGATCCGCTGGACGCTTATACCTTTGCGCAGATCAATGATGGAAATGCCATTGCGATTCCGTTTGCAAAAGGTTTCGGATGGGGCGGCGATCTGAATCTGGAATATATCTTTGAGAAACTCTACTGTGAGGAAAGCGGACAGGGATATCCAAGGGAGCGTGCCGTACCGGAGCAGAGAAACAAGAGAATTCTTGACGAAGTGAAAAAAGTAACCTATGCGGATCTCTGTGAGATTCTTCCGCGTCTGGATCAGGAACTGGTAAAGGGAGCCCTTGCAGGGGAACATTTCCAGGAGTATTTCTTTGCGAACTGCAAAGACGAAAAGATTGCAGACTGTGTGAGAAAAATTCTGAATCTGGCATAAAATTGAAAAATCTCCCGGCAATCATACCAGAGCGGTATGAGCCGGGAGATTTTTTTGCTTTTCCTGTGATTTTACCGGGGTCCGATCTTCATCAGCCAGCCGGGCTTTTTCAGATAATGATGGTAGACATACAGGTATGCCGAGGTAGATACAAACGCACTGATTCCGTCTGCCAGAGGTTCTGCATAAAAGGCGCCAAAAGCACCGAAAACAGAAGGGAGAAGGCAGACAGAAGCAAAGTAGATGGATTTGCGGAAAAGGGACAGAAAAAGAGCAAGCTTTGTAAGTCCCAGGGCAGTCAGTGAGTCCACAAACACGTACTGGAAAGACAGGGGAATAATCATCATGGTAAAGATTTGGATGCCGTGGATTGCCATTTCCGTGAGATCCGGGTCAGAGGTAAAGATTTTTACAAAAGTCCCCGGAAGAATTCTGGAAATCAGAAACATCAGGGAGGTAAAGGAAAGACAGAGCAGCAATACGCACAGGATGATTCTGCGGATTCTTTCCGGTTTGTTGGCACCGTAATTATAGCTGATAATCGGCTGACTGCCGCCGGTGATTCCGAGCATCGGAGAGGTGATCAGCATCAGATAGCTCTGCATAATCGTAGAGCTTGTAATCAGCTGATCTCCCAGGGCGTGGCCGCCGTAGTGCTGAAGTGCGGTATTCATGGCAATCAGGATCAGACTGTCGCTGGCAAGAATCAGGAAAGGCGAAAGACCGAGCAGGATAATTCGCTTCACCAGACGATGGTCTGGTGCCATAAGCTGGAGACGGATGGGCATGGATTTGCCAAAGAGAACAGCCAGGACAAAAATACAGGAGGCCAGCTGGGCAAGAACGGTTGCTGCGGCTGCGCCGCCGAATCCCATATTGAACACAAAAATAAAAATATGATCCAGAAGAATATTAAGGATGGCACCGATCAGCGTGGTTGCCATAACGAGAAGCGGAAAACCCAGGGAGG
>JAQYOA010000003.1 GCA_028727605.1 Lachnospiraceae bacterium | reverse complement strand
AATTACAGATGCTGCACCCCCGGGAGTGATTTTCCCGTTTTCAAAACAAAACTGAATCAGTGTCGTGGTGCCAACGCTTCCATATTCCTCTTTTTTCAGGTAAATGCGGGAATTGCTGACATATGGATCATCTCCGTAGGTGAAAATCAGTTTCATATCTGTCACATCTTCCGTCTTCCCAAGATCAATTGCCGCAATGACAAGACATTGTTCACTCTGAAGCATCTGCGGCAGATAAACGTCCGATGCTTCTGCCGTCTGATTTCCGGCTTTCGGAAGACGAACTCCCGTCTCACTGTCATCGGTGTATACGAAATAATTCGTAAACAGATACAGATAATCTCCTTTTCTGCGGGAAGTCTGATAACTCCCGTCCACATCCATCGATCCTGTCTCTTTCGGGTTGGTACGGTCCGAAATATCATAGACAAAAACCCGGGTCCGCTCTTGGTTTTCAACCCAATAATAATTGTCATTCGCCGCATCAGCAGAGACAACCGGGCTGTTATCCTGCATAAGAACCACCAGCCGATTTCCATCCACATACATTTCAATCGCCTGTGCTGCCGCGGAATCCAAAATATAGGGTGTCTGCCCCACCAGTTCCGGAAGCTTGTTTTGAATATCATAGATCAGAATCCGGCTGTTTTTCAAAAGATAAAGATAGTTTCCATCTGTCTTTACCAGATCGCCTTCATCAACGCCTTCCGTCTGTACATTTGTCCCGGAATAGTCCTCCCCCGGTTCCATGGGAGATGCAGATTCATTGATATCGTAATCTCCCGCTGACTCTTCTGTAACTGCTGCATCGCTGCTTTTTTCATAAAAAACTCCCCCGAACAGCTGCTCGAACCAGTTCCTCTCCTCCGGCTGTGTTCTTCTCTCATACTCCTCCAGAAGTTCCTTTAACTTTTCATAGCTTCCGGCCGTTTCATATTCCTGATCAAACGCCGCTTTTGCCTGAGGATCCACCGGTATCTCTTCTCCGACAGAGGTTTCTGTATTCACATCTTCGTTGATCCTCTCCGCTGCATCTGCTGCTGATACTTGATCGATCCCTGCCGCAGCGGTACCGGCCTCATCCCTTCCCCTTTGAAGCTGCCAGGAACCAATCCCCACAACCAGAACAGCTGCCGCTGCCATCGCCGCATAAGACAGCTTTCCAAAACGGTTTCGTATTTTTCTCTGTTTTTTCTTCTTAACGTCAGATTCCATCAGTTTTCTCCTGATCTGTTCCGGCTCCAGGTTCTCCGGAATCGGCACATCCTCCCCGGAGGCTTTTAGCATATCCAATAACTTCTTCTCATCCATTTTCTGCCATCCTCCTTACGCTTTCAGCATTGCTGCGAGTTTCGTCAATGCCCTGCTTTTTTTGGATCGTACCGTATTTTCATTTCGTGAAAGCATCGCGGCAATCTCCGAACTCTTATATCCGCCAAATACATGAAGGGAGAGAATCATCCGATCCTCCTTTGGAAGCTTTGCAAATGCCTGCCGCACCATCACATCCTCCACGAAAGAATTCTTCTCCGCCAGATCTTCCGGAAGCTCCTCTGTTCTTTTCAGATACTCCCGCCGCTTTCTGGAACACTTCACCGCGAGAATCCGAAAAATCCAGGCACGGAATGCTCCCGCCTCTCTCAATTGTCCGATGGAGGCAAAGGCATCCATCACCGTTTCACTCACCACATCCTCCGCATCATGCGGATTTCCCAGCATATAAAATGCCGTACGATACAAATCCTTATAGATTCCCCGGTATAATTCCGTAAAAGCATCCACATCTCCCATACCGGCTTTTTTCACCAGCTCCAGTTCCTCCATAACCTCACCTCACTCATCCCGGGATTTCCCCTCCAGACAGCCTCACATCCTGTCTATCCGAACCGTTCTGTTTATAAAGTGTCATTTCCACCTTTCTTTGTTGCATGGCTTTTTCAAATTTTAATCCTGTTTTCTGCAATTTTCTTTTCTTAAGAAATCTGCCGCAGACGGATACCCATCTGCGGCAGAAAATCAATTTCTGAATTTACTGATTATAATTTTTCATGTAGCTGATAAATACATTTCCATTCTCAGCGAACAAGGCCTCACTGTCATTGGGACCAAGAGCTGTTGTCTCTCCCGTAGCCGGATCATACAGCCAGGTATTTCCGAACTGATCGTATCCGGTCATCAGCCTGCTCTCCGTCTCTGACACTTTCACCACGACGCCGGATCCGCTGCTTACCAGATAAAGCACCTCATCCAGAGTACATCCGGTCAGATTCAGCAGCGTATAGGATTTCCCGAGAGATGCTGCCAGGACACTCTCATCCAGCGAAGCATTCCGGAAAGCCTCCGGCATGGACTGTTCATCCAGCCGAACCGACGTCTGTCGATTTCCTCTCTCCCATACATAAGACTGCGCACTGTTCAGCACCACACCTACATTTTCATCCGCCAGCAGTATTGCCTCGGAAGGCGAACTCAAAATCGAAAGAAGTTTTCCTTTTCCATAGACATAATAGCTCTCAGACCGGCTTTCATTGTAGGAGAGCAGAAGCTCCGTGGTTTTCGAAGAGTATACATATTTGGGGACAAGAGACAACAGAGATTTTGTTTTGCTGCTGTCATCAAATTCCAGAAGAAACTGCTGGCCTTTCCGTTCCTCCATCGTAGCCAGCCGTCCGGTGACCGTCTCCTGGCTCTGCTGCTCTCCGTTCATAATATGGTCTTCCGTCGTCTCCGCAAAGCCATTTCCATCGCGCACTACCCGCTCAAGCTCCAGAAGTCCGTCGGAAATCGTAACATCGGAGATAAAACAGCCCTCCTGATGATATTCCTTCTTTACCGTGCCGTCCAGACTTTCAATCCAGAGGGTATGCATTGCAAATGTTTCGTTGCCGGAAATATCCTTCACAATATCCCCGTCATAGGCTGCACCATAGACAAAATCCTCATTGATAAAGCCAAGTGCACGCAGTTTCTGGCCCGAAGAAACAGTAAGATACAGCTTCTGGCCACTCTCAAGGCTCATTACCGTAATATTGTCGGAGCTGCTGTTATCCTCGGCCTCCATCCAGGCGATACTGGACTGACTTTCCGAGACCACAAAACATTCTTCCGGTACATTCTCCCACAGAATCTCATACGTTCCGGTCAGGGTATCAATCTGATACAGTGCCTCGTTCAGATAGAGATACATCTGTTTGTCCGTGCTCACATAGGAAAGTTTTGAAAAGTTTTTCTCAAGCACCGCAAAGGAACTGTCACATGGAACGAAGATTTCTTCTGTCGCCACATTCTTTTCCGCACTGTAATAATAGACAGCTGCACCCACTTCCCCTTCATGGTTTCCGCGGTTCATATAACCGTACACGACAAATGTCACGTCTCCCGTATCATCCACACGCACAATATTGATATCATGTTCCCGGTGTTCTTCCCGGTCATCGTTCACATCCGGATTTCCATTCCGGAAGCTGAAAATCTGAACACATTTGCTGGCGCTGCGATTATAGCACCATAAATCTCCGTTTACCACAAATGCGACAATATCAGACGCCGCGTTTGCCACATAGAGAGTATCTTTGCCGGTGACGCCCAGATTAATTCCGGAATTTGTCAGCACATCCAGATCTGCATCAAAGATCTGCACAGCACTTCGCTCAAAGTCCAGCAGAACCACACGGTCGGAGGACTGGCGCATCCGGTAAAATTCTGTCACGGAATAGTATTCCGTTCCTCCTTCTCCGTCACTGGCACTGATTACATACTCCTGCGCGATACTGGTGGTCGTCTCGTTCACCTCTTTGATCAGCGGTACAGCTCTTTGTACAATCGACGGGGAAAGTGATCCCCAGGAAATCTGATCCAGACTGGAATGAATATCCACATCCAGAAAGGAAGAATTGTTCCCGCTGCTGTTTGGCTCAATATAAGAAGCCAATCCATCGGCCTGCTCTTTGTTCAGGCTGGTTTCATAAAACATCGTTACAAACTCAAGATATTTGGAAACATCGATGGAAGCTCTCTGCACGATTCTCGTGTAATACCAGGCAGTTTCTCCGTCCCCGTAATTCAGTTTCAGAATCAGCGTATATTCCTGATTCATCAGAATCGGAGTCTCCAGAGAAAATTCCGCCGTAAGATACGTCCCCTCTTCCTGAAAACTCTTTATCACAGAGTTCTCCAAAATCTCAGAGCCATCGGCGCTTGCCACGGTATACGTAACATTCTTAACTTTCGTTTCCTTGGCATCCACCGCTATGGTCAGTGCCCGATTCATCGGAAGCGGTGTCACCGTCTCTCGCAGGGTTGCACCTTCCATTTCCATCCGGTATCCGTACATACGATTTACAATCGTATCCGCCACCTTCATATACATAACCGGCATTGTTGCCTGTTCCATATCGGTTGTATTCTCGGCCGTCTCACGGCTCATCATACAGGTAAAAACCGCCACCGAGACTGCAAATACCAGAAATAAAACTCCGATTTTGATCAGCACTTTTTTCATTGGCTCTCCTCCCCGATAAGAAGCGAGACAAGGCAAGGCTTCACATGATATGTTTCCATCGTTTCCTTCAATTCCGGAGGCAGCTTTCCTGATCCTTCTTTTTTCTTCACCGCACGGATCAGCAGATTTTTCGGCGTATGCTCCATATCAATAAATTCCAGAATCTGTGTCTCATAGCCTGCATTTTCCAGAAGTTTTGCCCGAATGCCGTCTGTGAGCAGCGCTGCCATGCGTTCTTTCAGAATTCCGTAATCCATCACCGGAGAAAGCTGTTCATTTGCAATCTGTCCGTTCAGTTCGTGCTGACAGCAAGGCACCGAAAGAATTACCTTTGCATTCCACCGAACTGCCTTTTCCAGTGCGTAATCTGTTGCCGTATCGCAGGCATGAAGGGTTACTACCATATCCACTTCGTTTCTTCCCGTGTAGGAAGCGATATCTCCCTGACAGAAACGAAGTTTCTCATATCCGTATTTTTCCGCAAGACCGTTGCAGATCGCAATCACGTCCTCCTTCAGATCAAGCCCTACAATATTGACCTCGCGTTTTTTCAGTTCGTGGAAATAGTAATACATGGCAAAGGTCAGATAGGATTTCCCGCATCCAAAATCAAGAATCGTTATCTCTCGATCCGACGGCAGTTTCGGCAGAATATCATCAATAAATTCCAGAAAACGGTTGATCTGCCGAAACTTGTCATACCTGCTCCGCACGATCTTTCCCTCTTCTGTCATAACTCCCAGATCACAGAGAAACGGAACCGGAGTTCCTTCCTCCAAAATATAATGCTTTGTCCTGTTATGGCTCAGATCCGCCAGAACCGGTGCACCCATTTTCGGTTTTTTCTTTATCGTCATCGTACCCTTTTTGCTCACCAAAACAGAGGCAGTACAATCATCTGCCTCCAACTGCATCTGTTTAAAATCAGAGGTCATCCAGTCCATCAGCTGACCGATGACCTCCTGTTTCGTATAATTCGTATGAAATTCCTTCGTGCCTCTCGTTTCCTGGCACTGGAAATACAATTTTCCTTTGATCTCAACGGGACGTACCTTGATTTTTGACGGACCCGCAGAATTTCTGGCACCGCTGATTATGATACGGTGCAGTCCCCTTTTCACTTCTTCATCCAATAATTTCTGTAATTCCATTTATACTCTCCAACTCCCTGTATCAGCCTGGCATGTGTGTTGTTCTTTCCTGCTCTCCCCGCTGCATTTTCATTCCAGACCTGCCTCTATTGTAATAGTTTTGTTTCAAAAGCTCAATAAAAAAATTTATGAATTATACAATCTCAGAAAATCTCTCGCAAAAGATCAATAAAATCTGCGGCAGCGTCTTCTTCTGCATCTTCTGCGATAAATTTCGTGACTCAAAAGCACACTCACCAGATCCTCCAGACGATTTCCCCTGTGTCTTCCATGATCACGCCCCGGTTCTCTGTTTTCCATGGTTTCCATTGGTTCCTCTTCCATCGGATGGTCTTCCCGGTACCGATCGCAGATTCGGCGGCATAGACGTTCCATCATAAATCGATCCGGATACTCATCATACATCATACTTCCCTCATAATCCATCCGGTCACATTCCTGCTCCACAATTTCCTGCAGTCCTGTCACGGTTGCAGAATAATAGGATTTCAAAAGTTCTCTCTCCCGTTCCTCGATCCGCTCTTCCATCATCCCAAGGGGCATGGGATAAGACAAATAAAACGGCAATGGTTTTTCATAAAACATAGCCTGATTCCTCTTATTTTTCCTTTTCCCTATAACATATGCCGGATCCTTCGATTCGTCCCATTCATGAAATTATTCGAAACACTCTTGCCAAACGACCGCTTCCGTACTAAAATCTACGTGTATCCGAGTTTTGGTACGTTTTGGAGGAGAATTATTATGAATTATTTGAATATGGAGACTTTAAACCGGCTTCTGGATCATTATGATTCCCTGAAAATCGCTTTACAGAGCCACGAAAAATACGTGATCGCCGCCATTATTCTATTTGCCCTTATGAACTGTTTCTTCGGCTATGGCCTGCGTAAGCTCTGGAGTATACTTTTCGGCCTTGGCTCCGGTACCGTCTTTGGTATGTTTCTCTGTACGCGCACCGATCTGTCTTATCAGATGCAGATGGTATTTTCCCTGTGTTTTGGTCTTCTTTGTGCGGCAATCGCACTTGCCCTGTACCGGATCGGCATGTTTTTTCTGATTATCACACTGGCTGCCTTCTCTCTTTGGAATCTTCTGCATCCAACGGATCTCGCAGGAATCGGAATTCTGTGTCTCATATCTCTTGCAGTTGGATTTCTCTCGGTTCCTTTTGAACGCATCGCCGTCATTTTCTCAACCGGCATCTGCGGTTCCATCCTTGCAGTTCGCATGGCTTATTATCTGAAAGGAATTGAACCCAACCAGATGATGTGGATCGTCATCGCAGTCCTGTCCGCGCTTGGTATTCTGTTTCAGCTAAAACCCTGGAAGGAAGATGATTCCAAAGAGCGCAGGGAGGAGCTGGAAGCGCAGCGCCGTCATCACGCAAGAGAGCGTAGAAAGAATTCTTACGGAATCGGATCTTCATCCGCAAAAAAGAAAAAACGCAAACATAAAAAAAGAACATCCTCCGGAAATTTTGGAAACCGCACCCGCGTTTCCCAGAATACTATGTATGATTTTCGCTTTGTTCCGGAAGAGCCGGACAATGATGAGGTTCTTTCAGAAGATCCGGAAACAGATACCCAACCCGATTACCAGGAAGCTGACCCATTCCCTTCCAAGGAGCAACCCCGCAGTTCGATGCCGGATGTGGATCTTTCCGATGTCCGTCAGCAAATCTCTGCAGAAATACAGCAGATTTACCGGGAAGATCAGGAAAAAAATTCCGATCACACAAAATAAGTGATCCGGCAAATATGCTTTGTACAAAAACGGCGCTTTCATCTTCCAATGATCGCGCCGTTTTGTATCACTCGTAAATATATTTCTGATTTTCTTCCAGATCAATCGTCTCCTGATCCAGCCACTGATATCCTGTATCAACGAAGCTGTCCACCGGAAGATCCGTTGCCGCACGTACCGCTGCAACAATCGCAGCGTATCCCAAACTGTAGGGATTCTGGGAAATCAATCCGTATTCTTTTCCTTCCCGCACTGCTTTCACCTGATCTGTACCGGAATCAAAGCCAACCAGCTTTACCTGGTCTGTATTTTCGATCCCTTTGAGCGCCGCAAGTGTCTCCTCTCCCATGACTTCATTTGTACAGAAAATACCGGTCACACCGGGGTGTGCCGCAAAGGTGTTCTGCAGCATCTCTGCAACCGAGTCTTCCCCATCTCCATAATTAATCTGTGCAATGGAAACGTTGGGATGATTTTCCTCAATTTCTTTCTGGAACCCTTCCACCCGTTCCATGCTGGTCTGGGTATTATATTGATGAGCTACGATTACCACCTCACCCGCATCCCCAATTGCCTGGCAAAGTCTGACAGCCGCCTCTCTTCCGGCAGCACTGTTATCAATCCCGCAGGTTGCCGTTATCAGATCACTTTGTAAACCGGAATCGACAATGATCGTTGGGATTTCATTTTCTGCCGCACTTTCCAGCTGTGCCTGGCAAGACTGCATATCAATAATTCCAAGACACAGCACCGTAGGATTTTCCTGTAAAACCGCATCAATTGTATTGATCTGCGTATCAATATCATTTTCTTTATCCGGTCCTTCAAATGTCATCCTGACTTTCTCACTTCCGGTATAGCCAAGCTGTGTATTCAGATCCTCAATCGCCTGCTCTGCCCCCTGTTTTACCGCTTTCCAGTATCCCGAAGACAGATCTTTTGCAACAACCGCAATATAAGATCCCTTTTCCATCGTCAGCCCTTCCATCGTATCGTAGGTCGACTGCATTCCTTCTTTCCACGGTATGGAAATTTCAATTCGTTTCTTTTCTGCTTCTGTGGGTGTCGGAGTTTCTGTGACGGATGAATCGAAAGACGTTCCGCCTGTCGATGATGCATCCGAAGCATCCTGCGCTGAATCCTCTTTCACTTCTTCCTGTTCGGACTCCTGGGATGTCACAGCCGTCGAAGATGCCGAGGACGTGGACACCTTTGCACATCCGGTACCGGAGAAGACCAGTAATCCGGCCATCAATAATCCTGTTATTCTGCGTTTCATCCTTCTCTCCCTTTTCTCAATCAAATTTTCGTATTCATCAGACGCTCTGAAAAATACGAATTTCCATCTCATGAAACTTTTTCATCGATGGCATCTTATATTATACACAAACCAATTGATTCGTCCAGAGTTCTTTTCTTAGTTTTTGCGAACAAAAAAATTAAATTTTCAATAACATCAGAGAAAACCAAAATCTTATTTTTCCGGTAAAACATCTGCAAAGTCCGCAAAAGCAGCGCCTTTCGGCGCCGTACAGAAGCAAAGCTTTTCTCCTGTAGAAGGATGGAAAAAGCTCAGACGGAACGCACAGAGAGCCAGACCGCAGTCTCTTCCGGAAACATTTTCCTGTCTGCCAGCGCCTCCCATACCGCCATACTTCCTGTCCCCTTTCAGAGGATTTCCCGCATGGGACAGCTGTACACGAATCTGGTGATGACGCCCGCTCAAAAGATGAATTTCCAGAAGAGATTCCCCTGTTTCTTCCTTCCATGCAATCTGACGGTATTCCAGTTCCGATCGCCTGGCACCGGCAGTCCCCCGCTCTGCTACCCTGGAAGTGTTTGTTCTTCCATCCTTTACCAGGTAATCAACCAGTTTTCCCTGTTCCTTTTCCATTTTTCCTCTGCAGATGGCCAGATACTCTTTTTTCATCTTTCCATTCTGCAGCTGTGAATTTAAAGCGGCCGCCGCTTTCTGTGTTTTTGCAAATACCAGAAGTCCTTCCACCGGCTGATCCAGCCGATGAATCACTGCCAGATAAGGCATCTGCCACGTCCCGTTCGACCGTGAACCCTGCCCTTTTGGCTTTGTACTCTGCCGCTCTCTTTGTTCCGAGAGATAATTGAGCAGCGCATGCTCCAAATCCATTTGACCAAACTTTGCACTTTGAACAGCCATACCCGCCTGTTTACGAACAACCAGAAGTTCTTTATCTTCCATCAAGATATCGTCATATCCAAATCCCATTCAGATCCATTCCTTCCCTTTCCCGGTATTTTCTCATAAGTCGAAATGCTCAATAACAATATGCACGCCGCGGGAACGATTGTCAAGACAAATTCGAACGGCCGCCATATCAGCATCTCTTATCTGATACAACAGCCGTTCTAAAACTCTTCATTATTCAATTTTTTAATCTCAACTTTCTTTGATATTTAAACAAGTGACTTCCTGTTTCTTTTTCTTCCCTGTCTGTAAGATTCTCATCTTACTTGAAAATTTATCATACACTCTATATAGAATGGATAACAGAAAGTTTCGAAATAAGAATCTATCCTCTATTCTTTTCTACCAAATGATCATCTGATTTTCCCATCTGACATATACCGTATCTGCGTTTTTACAACTCCTCCGAAAAATTTACCGATGAATTAACGAACAAATTATAATTTCTATTTCTGCGGATTTACGGGAATCTGGATAATCTACTCTTTCCATTTTCAGTTTCTTTACACTGTCCTGGAAACCTTTCTATTATTTTTGTGGTAAGTATTCAATATAAGTGCTGACTCTTTATATGATACCTTTTTTCTTCTTCTATTTGTAATCTTTAAAAAAGGCTTTTCTGCAGGGAACCTGATCAGCCAAACCACTCTTATATTGAAATCTGCTGCCTATTTCATCCCATTGGTATCACCCTTCCTTTCTGTTTCAATAGATACCTTCTACTTGCGGGAAGATGTTCTTTTTAAAAAGGCTTTTCTCTTTGTGGTTTTGATTCCTACTCCTGAAATCAATACCTCCGGAATTTCTGATTATGATTCTTTCTTCTTAATTTAAGATTTCTGCAATTTGATTTTCTTCCGTAGATTTTACAGAACCTGTACTTTTTGTTTCTTAAGCTTGCTTCCTCGTACTCTAAGCTTCAGATTTTATTCCTACTCTTCTTTTTGTCTTTCCGATTTGAATTTCTTTCTCTTTTGATAAAAACTTTTTTCTTACTCTTTCCCGACCTTTTTGATTCTTTTTTTAGAATCTCTTTGATCTGATTTTTCAGATTTTGTTTTTCTCTTCTGATTCTGAAATTTTCTCTTCTTACTGAACATTTGATTTTCGGTTTTTCTTCCTGAGTCTTACTTCGCTTCCTTTTCTGAATTCCCTTTGGAATTCTTACTTCGTTTCGCTTTTCGTTCTCTTCTGAAATCTTATTTTCTTCTGCTTTTTAAGATTCTTCCGGTACTTTTTCTGTTCTCTCTTTTGGTTTCTTCTCTCTTTGCTTTTCTTCTGTTAAGAAAATGATCGTTTCATAATCTTACTTTTCTTTTCGAGAAGTTCCTTTTTTATATAAGAACATCTTCCTTTTTAAAAACTCTTTCGTTTCCATTCTTCCTATAAAAGATTTCTCGTCTCTCTTAAGGAAAATGGTTCGTCACAATTCCTTTGAATTGTTTAGAAAGAGCTTTTCAAGTCTTCCTTTTGTACCTTGTTTTTTTGTTTTTCTCTCTTTTTTGTTTGTAACTGTATCATAACAGATGCTTCTTAATTTGTCAACACTTTTTCTTAGATTTTTTATTATTTTTTAAATTTCCGATTCTTCCTCTTTTTAATACTGTATATTTTCTGATTTTTCATTTATTTTCAGACTTTTCACACAGTATATACAGATACAAAAACACACAAAAAATGCAGTTACCCGACACACTCTGCCGAATAACTGCATTTTCAAATTACCTGATCGCTTTAACCTTTATAATAATTAATCAGACATCCCTTCAAAATGATCTCACGCTCATCATCTGTCAATGCACCAAGCTTCATCTCAAACGGTACCAACTCCTGTCCTTTTACAACAAAGGCACGAATCGTATCTGCTTTTTCCTCCACCGCTTTTCGGATTTCCGGTACAAACAGGTAATCCCCATTGGTAAACGGCAGATCCCCTTCCGGAATCAGGAAAGGAAGCATGCCCCAGTTGATCAGATTCGAACGATAACGTTTGGTCGCATACTCGTTTGCAATATTTGCCCAGCCGCCCAGTACTTTCTGGCAGGATGCAGCCTGCTCACGTGCGGATCCATCGCCCGGTTTAACTGCAAAAATTGTAGAACCGACACCCACATTGGTTTTGTCAATTTCCGGATAAGAGGTGTGAATCGCTTCGAATACCGGTTTCAGCTCCGGAAGTGCCTCTGCCGGACATTCGCCTGCCAGAATGGCCTTCTCTGCAACCTGTACCTCTTTCGCGCGTCCCACATAAGCCGGATCTTTTCTGGACAGAGCGAACTCTGCAAGTCCCAGCGGGTTGGAGCGGAAGGAAGAAGTTTCACCGGACGGAATCAGCTCGTCAGTGGTGGTTACCGGATCATGAATCTCGGATACCACTTTGAGAATCAGATTTTCTGCCAGCTGCGGCATCTCCGGCCAGTCCTTGATGTTCGGTCCGAACTGAATCTCAACAGACGGATCTGCCACACCTTTACTGTCAAAGACACGATTTGCATAAATATTCTGATCAAAGTGATATGCCGGTTTGGAATAAGTTCCGGTAAATTCCGTTGCAGAAGTCAGATATCCTTTATTCGCTGCAGTAGCTGCAATCGAACGGGCATCCATCAATGCAACTGAAGAAATCTGACCGTTCTGAATCTTGGATCCCTCGCGGTTCGGGAAGTTTCTCGTAGAATGACGGATCGAGAACGCGTTGTTTGCCGGAGTATCTCCTGCGCCAAAGCACGGTCCGCAGAATGCCGTCTTAACGATTGCTCCGGTCTCCATCAAATCCGCCAGCTTACCGTTTCTTGCCAGTTCCATATAGATCGGTGTACTTGCAGGATATACGCTTAAGGTAAATGCATCAAAACCGATGCTGTGGCCTTTCAGAATGTCCGCTGCATCGCAGATATTCTCAAATCCGCCGCCGGCACATCCTGCGATAATTCCCTGATCTACCAGAAGTTTTCCGTCATGTACCTTATTCTTCAGCGTAAACGGCACTTTTCCATCCAGGCTGACTGCCGCTTTCTTCTCCACATCCTCCAGGATATCCATCAGGTTTGCATTCAACTCTTCGATTGTATAAACATTGCTTGGATGGAACGGCATTGCAATCATCGGTTTGATCTTATCCAGCTCCACTTTCACAATTCCATCGTAATAGGCAACCTTTCCCGGATTCAGTTCTTTATAATCCCCGCTTCTTCCATGAATCTCATAGAACTCTTTGATTTTCTCATCTGTTTTCCAGATCGAAGACAGACAGGTGGTCTCTGTCGTCATAACATCCACGCCGATTCGATAATCTGCACTCAGAGAGGAGACACCGGGTCCTACAAACTCCATTACTTTATTCTTCACATATCCGTTTGCAAAAACTGCTCCGATAATCGCCAATGCAATATCCTGCGGGCCGACTCCGGGCTGTACTTCTCCGGTCATATAAATACCGATCACACCCGGCATGGCAATATCATAAGTCTTATTCAGAAGCTGTTTTACCAGCTCCGGTCCACCCTCGCCAACTGCCATAGTACCAAGTGCACCGTAGCGGGTATGGGAATCTGATCCAAGAATCATCTTTCCGCCGCCTGCGAGCATTTCACGGGCAAACTGATGAATAACTGCCTGATGAGGCGGTACATAGACTCCGCCGTACTTTTTCGCACACGTGAGACCAAACATATGGTCATCTTCATTGATTGTTCCGCCTACTGCACACAGAGAATTGTGGCAGTTTGTCAGCACATAGGGGATCGGAAACTTTGTCAGTCCTGACGCACGTGCGGTCTGGATAATTCCGACAAAGGTGATATCATGGGAGGTCAGCTTGTCAAATTTGATCTGCAGATTCTCCATATTTCCGGATACATTGTGATCCTTCAGAATGCCATAAGCGATGGTTTCTTTGGCAGCTTCACTTTTCTCCGGACAAGATCCTGTAGCTGCAGCCAGCTGCGCACGGCCATCTTCGGTATCCGGAAAGATCTCTGTTCCATTGACAAGATAGGCTCCCGTGTTCAGTAATTCAATCATGTCGTTCATCTCCTTCTAATGCATGGTTATCGTAGCTTACAGCTGTACCGACAAAGAAGTCCGCTACTTTCCATCCTGCCGGGGCGAAACTCTGCCCTGCGCACAGCCGCGAAATCTGTTATGTTATCGCCATACCTTACAGGTTGTCGTTGTTATTCATATAAGTCATATAACTTACTACCATCATCGCAATCTTAAAGGTAAGTGCATCGTCGAACTTACGAATGTCCAGTCCCGTGCTCTTCTCCAGTTTCTCAAGTCTGTATACCAGTGTATTTCTATGCACATACAGCTGACGGGAAGTCTCTGACACATTCAGATTGTTTTCAAAGAATTTATTGATGGTAGTCAAAGTCTCTTCATCAAATGTATCCGGCAAATTCTCACCAAATACCTCTGTCATAAACATTTCGCAAAGCGGAATCGGAAGCTGGTAAATCAAACGGCCGATGCCCAGATTGTTGTAAGGCACAACATTCTTTTCCGCATAAAAGATTTTCCCCACCTCAAGAGCCATCTTTGCCTCTTTGTAAGAGCGGGATACATTTTTAATCTCGTTCACCGGATTTCCGTAAGATACCCGCACCTGTGACATTGCTTCCGCATTCAGCATATCGACCAGAACACGGGCAGTCTGATTCATGTCCTCGAAAGTATCCGATTCTTTTAATTCTTTCACAATGATAATACTTCTCTCGTCCACCGCCGTGATAAAATCTCTTGGCCGGGAGGCAAAAAGACTCTTTATCGTTTCCTGCGCACTGATATCCTTCTCTGTCTTGGTTTCTACCATGTAAACAACACGGCGCACATCTGTCTCAATGCGAAGTTTTTTCGCACGATTATACACATCTACCAGAAGCAGGTTGTCCAAAAGAAGATTCTGAATAAAGTTATTTTTATCCAGGCGTTCTTTGTATGCGATAATCAGATTCTGAATCTCACAAACCGCCACTTTTCCAATCATATAGGCATCGTCACTGCTTCCTTTTGCAATCAGAACATACTCCACATTCTGATTATCATAAACCTTAAAATAGTGAAATTCCTGCACAACCTGGCTGTCAGCAGCAGACAATACAAAAGAACGGATGCTTTCTGCATCAATCGCGGTTTCCGGGAACGTGGTCACCAGCAGAACACCATCCGTGTTAGTCACACAAAGATCAATTCTAGTAATATTTCTAAGTTCGTCCAGAGTTTTCTGTAATACCTGACTTGAAACCAAAACGCCACTTCCTTTCTCTCATGGTTTTTTTGCCTTCTCAGACTGCAAATTCAATGAAGAAACGATATTTGCAATCCGGAATCAGCACCATACATATAGTATAACTATAGCTTATTTTTTTTCTATTGGCAATCTTTTTTTCCATTTGCCGCGAGAAAAGCGCTGCAAATGAATGTTGTTTTTGGCAGGGAAGCAGGCGGATCTATACACAGAAAGCCAGGTGAGCCGCTCTTGGCTCCCTGGCTTTCTGATTCACGCACTTTCGTGCAATTATAAAATTCGGAATTAGTTGGTAATGGTGATCTCTGTCTCTTTGTCGAACAGATGAACTTTCTCCATATCCAGAGCGAATTTAACGGTATCGCCGCTTCTTGCTGTTGTACGAGGATCAACACGTGCAGTCATCGGGAATCCTTCGCAATCGAAGTACAGATAAACTTCTGCACCGAGCAGCTCGTATACGTTGATCTGGCACTCTACTACACTGTCTTTGGAGGTTTCGATGAACATCTGAGAATCATGTACGTTCTCAGGACGAATACCCATAACAACGGTCTTTCCATCGTATCCGCCGTCGATAACAGCTTTTGCTTTGGAAGCCGGCAGTTTCATCTCGTATTTTCCAACCTGTAAGGTAACATCATTGCCTTTTACTTTTACTTTTGCATCCAGGAAGTTCATCTGCGGAGATCCGATGAATCCAGCTACGAACAGGTTACCAGGTGCATTGTAAAGGTTCTGCGGAGTATCTACCTGCTGAACAACACCATCCTTCATAACAACGATTCTGGTACCAAGGGTCATAGCCTCAGTCTGGTCATGTGTTACGTAGATAATGGTAGCGCCCAGTCTCTCATGCAGTTTGGAGATCTCAGTACGCATCTGTACACGAAGTTTTGCATCCAGGTTTGACAGAGGCTCGTCCATAAGGAATACCTTCGGATCACGCACGATTGCACGTCCCATAGCAACACGCTGTCTCTGACCACCGGACAGAGCTTTCGGTTTACGATCAAGCAGTTTCTCCAGGTCAAGGATCTTAGCTGCTTCTTTTACCTGTTTGTCAATCTGATCTTTCGGAACTTTTCTCAGTTTCAGACCGAATGCCATGTTGTCATATACGGTCATATGCGGATACAGAGCGTAGTTCTGGAATACCATGGCGATATCACGATCCTTCGGCTCTACATCGTTAACAACCTTATCATCGATCTTTAAAGTACCGTCAGAAATTTCTTCCAGACCTGCGATCATACGAAGTGTTGTAGATTTACCACATCCAGATGGTCCTACGAAAATGATGAATTCTTTGTCAGCGATCTCCAGGTTGAAGTCTTTAACTGCTTCAAAACCATTTGGATATCTCTTGGTAATGTGCTGTAATGATAAGCTTGCCATTTGTCATATCCTCCCTAAAATATCATGCGTTTTATTACTTGAGTTCTGCAGTTGCATCTCTTTTGCTTATGGATTTAGTATAACGAATATTGCTCCTTTCGACCATGCCATAATTACACAAATTTTCATCCTGCCGCTTGTCAATTCTGCATTCGGTTTTTTGCTTTTTCATTTCTTATGGTCACTTTGACCAATTATTCCTTTCGCAGCTGTACAACTTGACGAATCGTAAAGTTCATGTTCTCTTTCTTGCATTTTTATGTAAAATTCGCTATACTTTTCTATAACGCTGTTCGAGCCATTCGGGAAGAATAACCGAATGGCTGCCAGTTTTATGACAAGGGGACTGAAATTTTTATCCCTGCTAATTTAATATTTTGAAAGAGAAAAGAGGAACAAACATGAATATCTTTAGTCTGGACAGCAAATTTTCCCAGGTCATGGGCCGTGTGTTCGATCTGATGGTTCTGAACATTCTGTTCATCGTCACCTCACTCCCGATTTTCACAATCGGTGCCAGCTTTACTGCAATGTATTATGTAACGCTGAAGATGGCAAAAAATGAGGATACTTACACCTTTCGAAGCTACCTGAAGTCCTTCCGCCAGAACTTCAAGCAGGCGACAGCCATCTGGCTGATCCTGTTTGCGATTCTGCTCATACTGTTTATCGATCTTTATCTGGTATCCAATATCGGGGGAGCTATTTCTTACCTGCGTTACGTCTTTATTGTACTTCTTGTGGTTGAGGGAATGATTCTTTCCTATGTATTTCCGGTTCTCGCAAGATTTGACAATACCGTACGCCGGACCATTAAGAACTCTGTGCTGATGTCCATTCGTCATCTGCCCTGGACAGTACTGATTCTTCTCATTGATCTGGCTCCGCTGCTTTTGTACATTTTCGGCACTGCGCAAATTGCAAGCTTTCTGATCCTTGGTATGCTGATGCTCGGTTTTGCCACCGTTGCATTAGCCTGCTCCTGGTTCTTTGTAAATAAGATTTTTCCATTCTATATGCCTTCCGACGAGGAAGAAGTCTTAAGTGAGGAGGAAGAATCCGCCAGAGTTCTGGAAGCACTTGATCAGGCAAAACCCTTCTCCTCAATTTCCGATGAGGAATCAGATCCGTCTGCAGCTGACGCCCTGCCG
>JAQYOA010000002.1 GCA_028727605.1 Lachnospiraceae bacterium | reverse complement strand
CCTGAAGCTGTCGTTCGTACTTTTCCAGCTGTCGTTCCAGACGGGATTTGATTTTTCCGGGATTGTAATACGTTTTCTTGTCAAAGACGTCCGACAGTGTCGGTTCCTGCGTACCGCTTTTTTCTGCGCTGCTCCCCGACTTTTCCGCCTGTGACGCCATATCGCTTTTTCCCGATCCCGCTGCATTTTTCCGGACATTTGCCTGGGCGAGCTTTTTCTTCTCCTGAAGATAATCATTGTAGTTACAATGATATTGTATCACACGGTCTCCCTCAAATTCCAGAATTTCCGTCGCTACCTGCTGAATAAAATAGCGGTCATGGGACACAAACAGAACCGTCCCCGGAAATTCGGAGAGCATTTTTTCCAACGCCTCTTTGCCAATCATATCCATATGATTGGTTGGCTCATCCAGAATCAGGAAATTCGGTTTTGTCTGGAACATTTTGCAGAGAGCAAGACGCACCTTTTCTCCTCCGGAAAGCTGTCCCATCTTCTTTTCCACCTCTTCCTGGGAGAAAAGAAAACTTCCCAGTGCGCTTCGCACATCTTCCCGCATCAGATCCGGATACTCCTCCCAGAAATTTTCCAGTACCGTCTGTTCCGGATCGGCATCATTGACAACCGCTCTTTGCTGGTCAAAGTATCCCCACTCCACGTTGGAACCGATCGTAAAGGAACCTCCAAGGGCCGGGATTTCTCCGATCAGGGTTTTCAGAAGTGTGGATTTTCCCTTGCCGTTTTCTCCCAGAATGGCAAGCCGCTCTCCTTTTTGCAGCAGGAAAGACACTTCGCTTAATTCACTGTCATAACCGATTTTCAGTTTTTTGACTGTGAGCACATCGGTATAACTTTCTATCCGCGGGGTAAAACGCGCCTGAAATGTTTTTGTATCAAAACGCCGCGGCTTTTCTATCTTTACCATATGCTCAATCGCCATACGCTTTGAGCGGGTGGCAGCTACCTTGGTCGGTGTATTTTTCCATTTTTCAATCCAGGCAGTCAGACGCTCGATTTCTTTTTGCTGTTCCTCGTAGTCCTTTTCCTGTTTGATCAGTTCCTCTTCCTTGCGGGCCATAAATGCTGTATAGTTGCCCGGATATCTCTTGATTTTGTGATACTCAATCTCATAAGTCACATCGATTACCCGATCCAGAAACATCCGGTCGTGGGATACAATGACAACCGCCCGGTCGTATTCTTTCAGATAATTTTCCAGCCATTCAATCGTCGGAAGATCCAGATGGTTGGTGGGCTCATCCAGCAGCATGATATCCGGCCGGCTCAACAGCAGTTTAATAAATGCCACTTTTGTCTGCTGTCCTCCGGAATAGCTTCCGATGGGCCGTTTCAGATCTTCCAGCGGAAAGCCGAATTTCTGAAACATAATTTCCATATCCTGACGCCAGGTATAACCTCTGAGCGCTTCCATCTGATTCTGCAAACCGGCGTACTCTCCGAGAAGCCGCGGGTTTTCTCCCTGCTTCATCTCCTCTTCCAGCTCTTTCATACGGGCTTCGCAGGCAAACACAGGGGCAAATGTCTTCTTGATTTCGTCCTCTATCAGAACCTCTCCGTCCTCGAAACTGATCTGACGCAGAAAGCCAATCCGCTGTCTGCCTGCCATCGTGATTCCGCAGCTCTCATCACTGTCCAGATTGCTCATCTGAATATCCCCGGCAATCAGTTTGAGGAGTGTTGTTTTTCCGCAGCCGTTTCGTCCAACGACTGCTATTTTTTCACTGTCATGTATCTCAAAATTTACATCTTCCAAAATCGTGTCTGCTGCATATTGCACCAGAGCATGTCTGATCTGATATCTCATGTCATTCCCTTTCAGTGAAGTATTCTCAAAGCAGACCGCCAACTAGCCAAGTACTACTTTACAATGTTTTTTATAAAATGCGATTCCATATTTGAGTATCTTTGTCATTCCGTCCTCTTCGAGACGCGATGCATACTGTTTCTTTTCGATCTGCTCCAAAGCTTTCCTGCATCCTTCTTCCATGAAACCTTTCTCTGCATATTTTATTTCAATCACAACGCCTGTACGCTCCGGAGTTTCCAGCAGAATATCACAAAACCCCTCTCCGGATTCCGCATTCGACTTAATCAGCCACCCATCTTCATACTGCAAAAGTCCCAGCAGCATTCCATGATAAACATTTTCCTTCTGATTTTTTTGCACAAAGGTTTCCCGGATGCTAATAGATTTCCACAGATAATCATTCAGCATCTCTTCAATGAGTGAAGCTCTTCCTTCCGGAAATGCATCACAGAATGCTCCGATTTTAGTAGGATCCTTCCTGGTGGTATCGCGAAACCATTCACGAATCTGAATAAGAAACAATTCACGAATCTCCCGGTTTGGAATCACAAGAGAAAATGTGCTGCTCCCGATACGGCTCCTTTTTGTCAAATAACCGGTGGTAAACAGTACACTCCACAGATTTTCTATGGACGTATCCAATTCATTGTACGTCATTTCCAGATTCAGTGTCTTTTGTATCGCTTCTCCTGCGATCAACTGTTCTATTTCCATCCTGGTCTGCTGGTTTGCTTTATCGATAAACCGGCGCACCATAGTATTTCCGCTGGTATTTGCCCAATAATTTTCCGGCTCAGCATCCCGATTGACCAGCAATGCCTGCACATACTTTAATACATCCCACGGGCAGTAAAGAAATGCCTGTCCAAAACAATAACCGTCATACCATTGTCGGATCGTTTCATAGGAAAATTCCAGTCCGTAGTATGCAAGCAGTTCCCGCACATCATCATCCGTAAATCCGAAAGATGTCTCAAAATACCGATCCGTGATCGACATTACATTAAAATTATTAAGGCCCGTGAAAATACTCTCCTTGCTGATGCGCAGGCATCCGGTTAATACAGCAAATTTCAGATACTCATTCGTTTTCAGTACACTCCCGAGAAAACTTCGAACCAGCCGGAGCATTTCGTCATAATAACCGCACTGAAACGCTTTATCCAAAGGCACATCATACTCATCAACCAAAAGAATGATCTGCTTTTTATAATGCTTTGACAATAACATAGACAAAGTTCGAAGACTTGCGGTCGCAATCACCTCATCCATGGTATAGCAGCCATTTTTCAATTCCGTCAAAGCCTGATATTTCTGTTTATCATTTTCGGAAAGCTGTGTACTGTCTGCAAGGAAAGAAAACCGTTCCGCTTCTGTTCCGATGACATCTATAAGACGCCTGAAAGCTGTCTCATAGTCAGCTCCTTCCACCTCTTTCAGGGTGATGGAAATAACCGGAAACTGTCCCATATACTCTTCGCAGAGATCCTTTTCCCGGGTGATCTGCAATCCTTCAAACACAGAGGGATCACACCCGATCTCAAAGAAATACCTCAGCATACTCATATTCAGTGATTTTCCAAATCTTCTGGGACGGGTAATCAAGTTCACTTTTCCCCAGCTGCGCAATAACTCCGCAATAAATTCTGTTTTATCTACATAATAAAACCGTTCTTTCAGAATTTCCCCAAAGTCTTCGATGCCAATCGGCAGTTTCTTTTTTTCAGGCATTCCGATCCCTCCATGGATACATGAGCAAAAATGCGGCATTTTAAAGGAACTTCACTGCCGTTCCGTAAGCCATTACTTCTGCGGCCCCCTGCATGACAGCCGCTGAGGAATAACGCACATTGACCACCGCATCTGCACCAAGTGCTTCCGCTTCCTCCACCATACGCTTTGTTGCCAGTGCTCTGGCATCATTCATCATCTCGGTATAGGCTTTGAGTTCGCCGCCGACAAGCGTTTTGAATCCCTGCGTGATATCACGCCCGAGGTTTTTGGATTGAATCGTACTTCCTTTTACCAGTCCCAGCATTTCCAGTTCTTTTCCGCTGATATAATCAGTATTTACTAAGATCATCTTCTTCTCCGCTCCTTATCTCTTTTATTCTGCTGCCTAACGCACCGATCATGACTCCCGCCAATGCCAGAGGAATCACCACAAGCAATACTTTCACCCATCCGGGAATACCGTCAATACAAAGGTATAAAGCGATCAGCCCCAGAAAATACAAAACAAAGATACCTGTGATCACAACGGGAGCAATCATCTTTTTTCTGTGCTCTTTCATAGAACAAATTCCCCCTCTCTTTCCTAATTTAGGATACGAACGGATTTCTTCGCGCTGCAAATTACCGAAATCCCCTGGTACCATCATATCACAGTTACCGCCTAAAACAAACCTTTTTGTTCCCTTTGTTTTCTGTCTGTGCTATACTTAAAACCAGACAGGCAACATTTCAACAAGGAGGATCATTATGCAAATTTATGTTAACGCAAATGCAGGACGGGACGGAAACGGATCCGCAGCAATGCCGTTTCGTCACATCAATGACGCGGCCAAAATTGCCATGCCCGGTGACGAGGTTCTGGTAGCACCCGGTATTTATCGGGAATATGTCAATCCGGTACATGCAGGTCGTGAGGATGCCCGCATCTCCTACCGCAGCATCGAACCGCTTGGAGCTGTAATTACCGGTGCGGAACAGGTAAAAGAATGGAAACATTATGAAGGAAATGTCTGGGTATGCCGCATTCCCAACAGTATCTTTGGCAAATACAATCCTTACACCACCTTTGTTTACGGCGACTGGTATTTTGCAAAAGCAGACAAACATACCGGCTGTGTTTATCTGAATGACCGTGCACTGTATGAGACTGCTTCTCTGGAAGAGTGTCTCAAAGGTGAAGTATACGAGTGCAGCTGGTCACCGGAAGAATCCATTTATAAATGGTACACAGAACAGGACCCGAAAACCGATGAAACCGTCATCTACGCGAACTTCCAGGGGAAAAATCCCAATGAGGAAACAGTGGAAATCAATGTCAGACGTGAGTGCTTTATGCCCTCCGAAACCGGCATCGGATATATCACCGTCAGCGGTTTTTCCATCAATAAAGCAGCAACCACCTGGGCACCGCCCGCTGCCTATCAGGACGGTATGATCGGACCCCACTGGAGCAAAGGCTGGATCATCGAGGACTGTGAAATTTCCAACAGCAAATGTGCCGGCATTTCCCTGGGAAAATACCTGGATCCCGACAACGATCATTACTTTACCAACAAACATGTGAAGAGCCCGACCCAGATGGAGCGGGATGCCGTATGCCGCGGTCAGTATCACGGCTGGCTGAAAGAAAAGGTAGGCAGCCACATTATCCGCCGGAACAACATTCATCACTGCGAGCAGGGCGGTATCATCGGCCGTATGGGCGGTGTCTTCTCTGTCATTGAGGACAACCATATCCATCACATCAACAATATGATGGAACTGGGCGGTGCGGAAATTGCCGGAATCAAAATGCATGCAGCCATCGATGTCGTTATGAGGCGCAATCACATCCACCACTGTACTATGGGAATCTGGTGTGACTGGGAAGCACAGGGAACCCGTCTTTCCCAGAATCTGCTCCACGACAATCAGCGCCCGGCCTTTGCCAAACCCTTAAAAGGCGGTATGATGTCCCAGGATCTCTTTGTGGAAGTAGGTCACGGCCCGACACTGATTGATAACAACATTCTGCTTTCCGATGCCAGCCTCCGCTTCGCTACCCAGGGCGTAGCTATGGTACATAATCTGATCTGCGGAGCACTCACCTGTGTCGGCGGAGGAACCGGACCGAGATATACTCCTTATCACATTCCTCACCGCACAGAGGTTATGGGCTTTATGACCATTCTTCACGGAGATGACCGGTTCTACAACAATATTTTTGTTCAGAAATGGCCGGCTGAAGATATTATTACCCTTCACGATTCCGATGAAGGATTTGATACAGAAAATCGGGCTGCAGGAACCTGGATGTTTGACGAATATCCCACCTATGACGAATGGATTTCCCAGTTTGACTTTACCAGACCGGCTGATATGGCCGCTCTTGCACCTGTACATGAAGGACTCCTGCCGGTATGGACGGAAGGAAATGTCTACCTGGGCGGCGCAAAACCATGCAAGAACGAAGTGAACGGCCTGGTTGCCGCAGCCAATACAGACGAAGTCAAAGTGGAACTGGTTGAGAAAGACGGACGTTATTATCTGGATACCAACCTCTATGAATTCCTGGATGGATTTGGCGACCGCATGATCAATACCGATCTCCTCGGCAAAGCGTTTGAGCCGGAAGAGAAATATGAGAATCCGGACGGAACACCGATTCAGTTCGATTCCGATTATTTCGGAGGCCATCGCGATATCCATGTGATTCCGGGACCGTTTGCAAGCGCAGAAGATTCCGAAAAAGCACTCTTTTGACCGTAGTATCTGATTTCCCTGACGGATGCCCCATAGGTACATTTTGTGACCTCTGGGGCATAATGCTGGTACGGTACAAAAGAGAACCCGCAGATTACGAGTAAAATCGTGATCTGCGGGTTCTCTTTTTTATGCAGTTTTCTCATTATAATACTGTGCCTGGGCGTACCAGAGTTCGTGGTACTTACCGGTTGTATCTGCTACCAGCTCGGCATGCGTGCCTTGCTGGATGACCGCGCCCTCATGAAACACCGCGATCTCGTCGCAGAACTTGCAGCTCGACAGCCGATGGCTGATGTAAATGGCGGTTTTGTCCCCGGAGATTTCGTTGAATTTGGAGTAAATTTCCGCCTCAGCGACCGGATCCAGCGCCGCGGTGGGTTCATCAAGAATGATGAACGGCGCGTTCTTGTACAGCGCCCGGGCGATAGCGATCTTCTGTGCCTCACCGCCGGAGACTTCCACCCCGTTTTCGCCAAACTCTTTATAGAGCTGAGTGTCCAGTCCGTCCGGCATGGCCGCCAGCCGCTCCCCGAAGCCCGCGCCGGTCAGGGCGTCCGTCACCCGCTGCCGGTCATAGACGGCACTGCCCGCCACGTTAGCCCCCAAAGGCTGAGACAGAAGCTGGAAGTCCTGAAACACCACGGAGAAAATCTCCATGTAGTCCCGGTAGTTGTATTTGCGGATGTCGATGCCGTTCAGGAGAATCTGTCCCTCCTGGGGATCGTAAAGCCGGCAAAGCAGCTTAATGAAAGTGGTCTTGCCGGAGCCGTTTTCTCCCACGATGGCAAGCCGGGAGCCGACTCTGAATTTCATGGACACGTTTTTCAGCGCCCAGACTGACGCACCGGGATACTTGAAAGAAACGTTTCTGAACTCCACCTCATACTGCCGGTCGGCGCGCTTTTCCGTGGTCAGGCTGCCCTGATACATGGAATTGGGGATATCCAGATACTCGTAGACCGTTTTCAGGAACGGCGCGTTGTTGCGCATGTCCCCCAGGGTTTGCAGCAGCCTGGCCAGATTCCCGGTCAGAGCCGTGACAGCCCCCACATACTGGGTTACGCTGCCCACGCCGAAGGCGCCGGCCCAGGCTTTCAGGCACACGAACACATACACAATTCCAGTCAGCACCGCGGACATGGCTTCAGACAGTGCTTTCAGGATTCCCATGGTGCCCCGGGAATGCCGGTCCAGAATGCCGGTTTTGGATTGGTTCATATAGTACTCGGCAATGGGATACTGGTTGTAGATCCGGGTATCCATGGCTTTGCCGTGTTCGCTGCCAAGGATGCCGAAGCAACTGAAGATCCGGTTGCCCAACCGGGCATCCTCCGCTATGCTGAGCCAGTAGGCATCCCCTTTGCTGGCGAGCCAGGGTTCGATGGTGACCGCC
>JAQYOA010000001.1 GCA_028727605.1 Lachnospiraceae bacterium | reverse complement strand
TCTGTCAGAATGTGGTCCTTGACCCAGCCGGTTTCCGTCACATCGGAGATATCCGGCATATATTCCTCGGAAGTAAAGGTATCAAATCCAAGTCTGGAAAATACCGTCCTTCTGGCATAGAAATTTGCCTCGTTGTTATGGATGGCATGCGTAGCGTAACCCAGATCTTTGAGCACGTAGGGCACGCTTTCACAGGTCTCCTCGGTAAGGATGGATTTGTAGGGATACTCTCCCGGTCCGAAATAGTGAAGGCTCATACCCGTGATGGTCTCAAATTCTGTGTTTGCGGTTCCCGCGCCGACCACCGGAACCCGGAAATAACCGGAGGAATACTCCTCCATCAGCTTGCGGAAATAGGGAATCGGATCCTCGGAAATGTCGAGGAAGTTCACCTCCAGCGGATCGAAAAACGATTCCAGCTGCAAAAAGATCAGATTCGGATACTCTGAAGTATTCTCCTCTTTGATTCCCTCGCTGTTTTCGATCTGATCCACCAGCTGCTCCGAGTATCCGTTCGGCTCGGAGATTCCGGTGTCAAAGAGCGTAACAGCCAGACAGTAGGGATAGCCGTAATCTTCATAGGCGAATGCAATATTGACAAAATAGCTGGACAGAACCCGTTTCTCAAGCGCCAGACTGGTCGCTCCCGAAAACAGCACAGCCGTCAGTATCACAAGCGGGATATTGACATAATATCGGATTTTCCCCTGAAACTTTGGTCCCTGAAACCAGAACCAGGCAAGTGCCCCCACAAGGAGCACCAGTGCGATGACAACCAGAACCAGCATCCCGGGGGAGAGATATTTGGTCACCACCTTCGCTCCGTCGCTTAAATTTCTGAGATCCGGACCGGTAAAAGGTGTCACCCGGTTCGCCAGAATCACGCAGTTGATAATTCCAAGTATGAGCCAGAAGCTCGTCATAATCAGGCGCATCAGGAATCTTCTGCGAAACAGGTATACAATCGTAAATGTGGTAAAAATCAGAAAGGCATTGTACAGAAATACCAGCGGGCGTTCTGTCATATACGTCCACGCTTCCGCAAACGAATGCCTGGATAACGCTTCAATCACCAGATACAAAACACAACATCCCAGTGCCTGCAGCGGCAGGGAGATCCAGTTACAGATCTTTGCCGCCCTCCCCCAGTTAAAATTCTTACCATTTCTTTTTTTCATTTATTTTTTCAGCTGCTCCAATCTTGTCTGAACCTGCTCCATCATCTGCTGATAGTTGGCCAGCTTGTCCTTCTCGGCCTGAACCTTCGCCTCAGGAGCCTTATTGATAAAGTTCGGGTTGCCCAGCATACCGTTGGAACGGGCAATTTCCTTTGTGAGACGCTCCTCCTCTTTTTCCAGACGGGCAATCTCTTTCTCGATGTCTACCAGCTCTGCAAAAGGAATGTAGATGGCTGCCTGCGGAATCACTGCGGATACTGCATCATCCGCGATACCGCTGCGGTCGGACTGTACATGTACCTCGCTGGCACCTGCAAGTGTTCCGAAGAATACCGCTCCGCTCTCGAAGATTTCTCTTACCTTGTCGTCCTCGGATACGACGTAAACACTCGCCTTCTTTGACGGCGGTACATTCATTCCAGTGCGCAGTGCACGGATACTTCTTACCGCCTCTTTGATCGTCTCAACTGCCGTCTCTTCTGCCGTAAACGCAAATGCCTCGCTCTCTGTCGGCCACGGGGAAATCATGATGGATTCCTCTTCCGGATTCAGCGTACAGAAGATCTCTTCTGTGATGAACGGCATGAACGGATGAAGGAGCTTCAATGCATTTCCAAGCACTGTCTTTAATGTCCAGAGTGCTGCGGATTTTGTCTCATCTGTATCGCTGTAGAGACGCGGTTTTACCATTTCAATGTACCAGTCACAGAACTCTTCCCAGATGAAATCGTAAACTTTCTGAACGGCGATTCCCAGCTCATAACGGTCCATATTCTCGGTTACTTCTCTTGCCAGAACGTTTACTTTTGAGAGAATCCACTTATCGGCAATCGTCAGTTTTTCGGACGGCATTTCGGACGGAACCTCTGCCTTTTCCAGGTTCATCATGATAAATCTGGATGCGTTCCAAACCTTATTTGCAAAGTTTCTGCTGGCTTCCACTCTCTCCCAGTAGAAACGCATATCGTTTCCGGGTGCATTTCCTGTGATCAGGGTCAGACGCAGGGCATCTGCGCCGTATTTGTCGATTACTTCCAGCGGATCGATTCCGTTTCCGAGGGATTTGCTCATCTTGCGGCCCTGGGAATCACGTACCAGACCGTGCATTAATACATGGTGGAACGGTGTTTTTCCAGTCTGCTCCAGAGCAGAAAATACCATTCGGGCAACCCAGAAAAAGATGATATCGTAACCGGTTACCAGCACATCTGTGGGGTAGAAATAATCGAGTTCCGGTGTCTTTTCCGGCCATCCGAGTGTGGAGAACGGCCACAGTGCGGAGCTGAACCAGGTGTCCAGTGTATCCGGATCCTGGGTGAAATGAGTGCCGCCGCATTTCGGGCAGACAGACGGTGCACCGCCCCGCTGTACTGTAATCTCACCGCAGTCATCGCAGGTATATGCCGGAATTCTGTGACCCCACCAGAGCTGACGGGAGATACACCAGTCATGAATATTCTCCATCCAGTTGATATACGTTTTATTGAAGCGTTCCGGAACAAAGTGCAGTTCGCCGTCCTCCAGTACCTTGATGGAAGCCTTTGCCATATCCTCCATCTTTACAAACCACTGCGGTTTTACCATAGGCTCTACAGTAGTCTTGCAGCGGTCATGGGTTCCTACGTTGTGTACGTGATCTTCTACCTTTACCAGAAGTCCCAGCTCCTCCAGATCCTGAATCATGGCTTTTCTGGCCTCATAGCGGTCCATGCCGGCATATTTGCCGCACTTGCTGTTCATGGTAGCATCATCATTTAAGATATTGATTTCTTCCAGGTTATGGCGTTTTCCCACTTCAAAGTCGTTGGGGTCGTGTGCCGGTGTGATCTTTACGCAGCCGGTTCCGAATTCTTTGTCAACGTATTCATCTGCGATAACCGGAATTTCGCGGTCGGTCAGCGGAAGCTTCAGCATCTTTCCGATCAGGTCTTTGTAGCGCTCATCCTCCGGATTCACTGCCACTGCGGTATCTCCCAGAAGCGTCTCCGGACGGGTGGTTGCGATCTCCACGAAACGTCCCTCTTCCCCTACGATCGGATAATTGATGTGCCAGAAATGACCTGCCTGCTCCTCATATACGACCTCGGCATCGGAGATCGAGGTCTGGCATACCGGACACCAGTTGATGATACGGCTGCCCTTGTAGATCCAGCCCTTTTCATAGAGACGGCAGAATACTTCCTCTACCGCTTTGGAGCATCCCTCATCCATGGTAAAGCGTTCTCTCTCCCAGTCTGCGGAAGAACCGATTTTCTTCAGCTGGCTGTTGATCCGTCCGCCGTACTCTTCTTTCCATTTCCAGCAGTATTTCAGGAATTCTTCCCGGCCGATCTCGTCCTTGTCGATTCCCTGCTCCTTTAACATGTTGATAACCTTAACTTCCGTAGCAATGGCTGCGTGGTCGGTTCCCGGCTGCCAGAGTACTTCATAACCCTGCATCCGTTTGAACCGGGCCAGAATATCCTGCATGGTGTTGTCCAGCGCATGTCCCATATGAAGCTGGCCGGTTACGTTCGGCGGAGGCATCATAATGGTAAATGGTTTTTTATTCGGGTTTACTGTGGCATGGAAATATCCTTTGTCCAGCCATTTCTGATACAGTCTGTCCTCGAGTCCCTTCGGATCGTAGGTCTTGGCAAGTTCCTTGCTCATGGTTTCCTCCTTCTTTTGCCGTTTTATCTCTCTGTCCTTCGAAAACGGCTTATGCTTATTTGGGGTTCTTTGATGGTCTCTTTGTGTTTACATGGCAACTAAAAAAGCCCTCTGCACATGCTTTTTTCTTCTTGTGCAAAGGGCGAATTTTCTCCGCGGTACCACCTTGGTTTGTATCTCTTTTACAAGTCTGTAACGGGACTTAATCGTGGGAACCTACTTCTGCACTGCCGCTCATTTCTCCATGCAGCTACAGCATTTCAATCCCCCGGTTTGGAAGCTACCTTCCATGAACACTGCCCCGGACAGCCTTTCAGCCGGTGAACCGTCCTCTCTTTTGGGATTATTCATGTACTCCTCTTCGTCATTACCTTTTCCTTATTTCGGATGCATCTATCATAATCGCGTTTTCCGGGTTTGTCAAGCGTGAAGATGCGCATTCCTGTTTTTTTAAGCTTTTCTTAAAAGACCGGTACCGACTGTGATGCCGTCGCTTCCCGAATAAAAGCCGTCTTCTTTTTGCCGTTTCGTCTCCCCGGCGGCCTTCTTTTCCAGAACCTTTGGAATCTCTTCGTAGTGCCCTGCTTTCATCTGTTCCATCACATCGTTTTCGATCCCAAGATACAGATGACGGAATCCCTCCCGTTTCTCATCAAACCAGGGCAGGGCAAGATCCAGCTCGTACGACGCTTTCGGTTCTCCATAGAGACGCTCCGGACATTCATCCGCAAACAGCTCGTAGAGCGGCTGATAACAGGCTTTGAAATAACTGCTCTCAGGGAAGGTAAGAGGAAAGCCATCTTCTCCCCGGTATTCTCCCAGAACAGCGGTCAGATACCCTCTCTCATAATAAGTCATGCAGGCTGCTTTTCTTTTCGGTGTCCCACCATTGACGGAGGTAATCATAGATGCCTGACGGCAGCCGTTTTCAAATGCGGCCTGGCTGTTTTCACTGCGTCCGATGGGGTCATAGATACTCCAGGTGCCGCTTTCCATCTGGTAACCGATCAGATCCTGACGGTAGGCACCGTTGTATTTGACAAATTTTTCCGCCTGCGGCTGTTCCAGCAGATTGATATGGGCCATACAGTCCATGCCGTACAGCTTCTTTGCAATCAGTTTCGTGTAAATCATCCCCAGGTAATGGGAAATCGCACCGCGCTCCGATACGTCCAGATACATGGTTTGTTCTGATTTCACCAGCTGATCTCCCCGCACTTTCAGGGCACTCTCCACCATGGAAATTCTGCCAAGGAGCTCATTTTTTCGTTTTCCCCGGTATCCGGAACTGATACGCCCTGCAGGCATGGAGCAGGTCAGCACCGCATGCAGCAGTTCCAGATTGGTATATTCCACGATGACATCCTTCTTGTTCAGACCGCTTTTTGGGCTCTGATCGACCTCCGTCACCGTCATCGTATAAGTCTTTTGCTCTGTCAGTAACATTTTTCTTTCCTGTCGGCTCCTTCTCTTTTGTACTAATACTCTCTTCCATGCTCCGCAAGCCATTTCTTCGGGATCCGGTAATCCGGCAGAACCTGCTCCACCACCCGGTAAAATGCCGGGGAATGATTCATCTCTTTTCTGTGGGCAAGTTCATGGACCACAACGTAATCCAGCACCGGCTCCGGCATCAGAACCAGCTTCCAGTTATAATTCAAATTTCCCGCACTGCTGCAGCTTCCCCAGCGGGTTTTCTGCTCCCGGACGGTAATGCGGCCGTAGGTGACGCCCATCCTGGCGGCATAAAAAGCAGTCTTTTGTGCAAGAACCTGCCGGGCCTGATCTATCGCCCGGGCTCGCTCCTTCGGATCCAGTTCATGCTTTTTCTTTTCTTCCTTCTGCCGCAGTATCGTTTCTCTGCTTTTTACAATCCAGTCCTGCTTTTCCGCCAGCAAGGCCTCGATCCGCTTCTTTCCGGTTCTTTTTGGTGCCCGCACCACAAGACTGCCGTCCGGCCGGATCTGCAGAGCGATGGTTTTTCTGGCAGAGTAGATGATTTCATAGGAAATGTCCATCGTTTTATTATCCCAGATAGGATTTCAGCAGCAGAAATGTATTTCTCACTCCGTCCACATGGCTGCGCTCATAGCCATGAGAGGCAAATACACCTGCTCCGATCAGTCCGTGGCGTACATCATGGCCGCCCCGCAGTGCCGCTTCCGCATCCGATCCGTAATAGGGATACACATCCACTGCAAAATCCGCCTGAGCTCTTTTGGCTGCCTCAATCAGCGCGGACACAACCTCATAATTGTAAGGACCGCCGCTGTCCTTTGCACAGATGGATACCTGCCGTTCCGTACACTCCAGTCCGTCTCCGACACAGCCCATATCCACAGAGAGCACTTCCGTCACACCGGCGGGAACTGTGGCAGACGCACCGTGGCCCACCTCCTCATAAACGGTAATGTGCTGATACAGACAGCGTTTCGGATTGACCTTTTCTTCTTTCAGATATTTCGCATACCCCAGCAAAATCGCCACACTCAGCTTGTCATCCAGAAAACGGCTCTTGATGTATCCGGATTTCGTGATCATCGTGCGCGGTTCAAAGCATACAATGTCCCCGTTTCGGATACCGAGTTTTTTTACTTCCTCTGCGGAATCCGCCTTCTCATCCAGCACCAGCTCCATAGTGTCATAGCTGCGCTTGGTCTCACTGAATTCCCCATTCACATGGATGGAAGGATTCATAAGCTGGAACGTTCCCTCATAGATGTTTCCCTCTCTGGTAACCAGACGGCAGTTTTCCGTCTCCCCATTGCAGGGATTCATGCCTCCAAGCGGGGTCAGCTTTAATCTTCCGTTCCCCTTAATCTGACTTACCATCGCTCCGAGAGTATCCCCGTGCGCCTCCAGAAGAACAGCATCTGCCTCCTCTTCTCCGCCGGTCTTTACAAGGATGCCTCCCTTGACGGTGAGTTCCGGCTCATAACCCAGGCGGCGATATTCCATGAGGAGATAGTCCGTCATGTTCTTTGTATAACCGGTCGGGCTGTCAATCGCCATGATCTTCTTTAACTGTTCCAGAATATAATCAATATACTTTTCCATCTTGGTTTCCTTCCTGTCTTTCACTTCTCTTGCTGCTCTTCCTGCCGGTAAGTGTTCTTTCCCGGTCAGGTTTTCTCCCGTTATTATAACACGGCCGTTTTGAAAATGAAACAGCCCGGCGCAAATACAAAACCCCTTTGATCTGCGCCGGGCATATTATCTTCTTCCTTTTACCACTGTACCGACCAGCGGTCTACGTATTTGCCGCTCAAAGTCTCTCCGGCCATACGGCGTTCTCTCATCTCTTCGCCTTCCTGTCTCTTGGCAAGACCTTCCGCAAAGGCTTTTTCTGCCTCCTCGCCAAACGGAAGTTCCACCCACTCTCCGGTCCAGTCTGAGAGATATGCGGCATTGGAAATGGACAATCCGTTGATTCCCTCAATACCCGGTGCCAGAAGCGGAGTTCCTTTCCGGATCGCATCTGCAAAGTTCTGAAGAATTCCAGCATGGCCAGCACCCGGGTTCTCCTGACGGATCACCTCGGTATGTACCTCTTCCTGAGGCATTCCTTTCGGAGAAGTCCGGCAGATTTCCCGCTCGTCCGTATCCAGCAGATAGAATTTCAGCTCTCCGTTTTCCAGAACGGCTTTTCCTTTCGTTCCGCTGATTTCCATGCGGTTGGTTCCCGGATATTCTCCTGTGGAAGTAATGAAGATGGCATTTGCGCCGCCCTCATACTCCGCATAGATCGTCACATCATCCTCCACGTGAATGTCATGATACTGGCCGACACGACATACGGCGCGCACTCTCTTTGGCACACCCATGATCCACTGCCAGATATCCAGATTATGCGGACACTGGTTCAAAAGCACACCGCCGCCTTCGCCCATCCAGGTGCCTCTCCATGCTCCGGAATCGTAATAGGCCTGAGTACGGTACCAATTGTTGATGATCCATACCATTCTCTTCAACTCACCGAGTTTTCCGGACTGTACGCTTTTCCGCAGTTCCTGAAACAGCGGATTGGTGCGCTGATTGTACATGATTCCGAATATTTTTCCGCTCTTTTTCGCGGCTTCATTCATCCTTTTGACGCTGGCTGTGTCAATTCCGGCCGGCTTTTCCGTCAATACGTGCAGTCCTGCCGCAAAGCCTGCCTCTGCCACAACCGGGTGCAGTTTATGGGGTGTCGCGATTACCACCGCATCAATGTCTCCGCTCTCCAGCATCTGCTGGTAATCTTCATACCGCTTTACCTGATCCTGAAATTTCTCTTCGGCCCAGGCAAGTCTGGCCGGATTGATATCGCAGACAGCCGCCAGCTCCATTCCTTCAATTTTTCCTTCAAAAACGGTCATCGCATGTGCGCTTCCCATATTTCCGATTCCGACAATTCCTAAACGTACCTTCTCCAATTTCTTTTCCTCCTGTTTTTGCATTCTGTGATTCTCCGGGCTCTCCCCCATTTGACAGCCCAATGCGTTTTTCTATACTATACCACAGTTGAAAAGCAAATACCTACACCCATCCCCCATTTTTTTATCAGACGGCAGTCTTTTTGTGAAATTTGTATATTTACGATTCTCATTTTCATCATTTTTCACAATGTAAATTCCTTTCTGAAAAAAAGATCAGTTTCGAACCGGATCGGTCAGCGGGTTCCAGACCAGGTCTTTCGTCTCCTCTTCCTTCAGATATCCGGCTGCTTTTGTGTTCTCCTTACACACAACACAAAAGCAGCTCCTGTCCCATTGCCGGGTACAGAAGCTGCTGTCCTGTCTTTCGATTCCAATGTTTGCCTCAGGCGGTCTCCCCGTAACTCATCACCGAAGAAGCGGTCAGCGCTTTTCGCACTGCAATTGCCACGATCTCCGCACCGATCACAGAAATAATATCTTTGATCCAGTACGGCATGGATGCCATCACAAGGGACGAAACAAGACCGTTTCCGGTCACGATTGAGAACTGAATGATTCCGAAAAGATGGCAGATTGCCAGACCGATGATTCCAAAAACGATTGCTTTTCCCTTAAAGCCTTTGCGGATTCCAAGGCCGCACAGAATCGCCATGGGAATGAATCCGAAGATAAATCCGCCTGCAGCTCCGAACAGAGAGCCAAATCCGCTGGACATGCCCGCATACACCGGCACTCCGATCGCTCCAAGCACCAGATACAGCGCAGCTGCCGCTCCGCCAAGCTTCCAGCCAAGGACATAGCCGCAGAAAGCAACCGCAAAGGTCTGCAGGGTAATCGGTACTCCGGAGGGCATCGGGATCTGTATGATTGACAATACTGAAAGAACTGCTGTCAGCATGCCGGTCAGTACCACACTTTTCGTTGTGAGTTTCTGATTTTTCATAATAATTGTTCTCCTTTTTCTAATTGTTAACCTTATATAAATATAGGTTAATATTAGGGTTTTGTCAATCCTTTTTTGTCTTTTCACGAAAAAACGGCAGCTCTTCAGCCTACAGCTGAAAAACTGCCGTTTAGAAATCTCCACTTCCTACAGTGCCTTCCGATAGAGATCCAGAATCTCTTTTTTTGTGGTAGTTCTCGGATTAACCGCAATATTTCCGCTCTTCATGGCATCCTCTGCCATGGCATCGAATTTTTCTTCCGTTACCCCAACCTCCCTTAAGCAGGACGGGATGCCAAGAGCTGCATTTAATTCTTTTAGCTCCCCGACAAGCAGATCCGGTGTGAATTCGGATTCCGAAAGCGGAATTTTCGCAATGTAATTGTAAATCTTTCGATATTTTCCGCTGTCTGCCAGGGCATTGAATTCCACTACGGTCGGCAGAAGAATTGCGTTTGCCACACCGTGAGGTACATTGAAATAAGCACTCACCGGATGGCTCATGGCGTGCACATTGCCAAGCCGCGCAAAGGAAAATGCGATCCCTGCAAAGAGCGAGCCGACAAGCATCGCCTGCGCTGCCTCCTCATCCCCGCGGTTCGCTGTATATCTCCGGATATTTCCGCCGATCAGCTCCATCGCTTTCTCTGCCATCGCATCCGTAAAGGGGGAAGCCGCCGTTGAAAGGTAAGCCTCCAGGGCATGTACCAGCGCATCAATGCCGCAGGCTGCTGCAACGCCTGCGGGCGCCGATGTCAGAAGCTCCGCGTCCAGAATCGCATAGGACGGCAGCAGTTCATAGGAAAAAACAGTCAGTTTATAATTTCTGCTGTGATCCGTGATGACGGAAAATGCGGTTACTTCCGAACCCGTTCCGGCGGTGGTTGGGACTGCAATCAGCGGAACGATTGCTCCCGGCACCTTGCCGCCGCCCTCATATTCTGTGATGCTTCCGCCGTATTTTGCCACAACGCCCACTGCCTTTGCCACATCCATGGGAGAGCCGCCGCCAAGCGCAACAATAAAATCTGCCTTACTCTCAAGAAATGCCTGTGTGGCTTTCTCGACAGTTTCCACAGACGGATTTCCCTCCGTCTCGGTAAAGGCATCACACGGGATTCCTTCTTTTCTTAACTGGTCTGCGCATCTTGGCACCACACCCATCTTATTGAGATGCGGGCCGGAAATCAAAAACGCATGGGTTCCACCCATTTTTTTTGCAAGCTCGGGGAGCTTTTGAAGGCTCCCTTTGCCGACAATAATATTCTGCGGTACTGAAAATGTAAAGTCGTTCATCGTGCTGCCTCTCTTATGCCAGTTCTTCTACCGCTTCTTTGATGATGGCGACAGCTTTGTCGCAGTCTTCCTCAGTGAGAATCAGCGGCGGAACCATACGAATGGTATGTCCTCCGATTGCCGTAATCAGAAGTTTCTTGTCAAAGCATTTATGTTTTACGTCCACGCCGGAAATTGTATCATCGAATTCCACACCGACCAGCAGACCCTGTCCACGCACTTCCTTGAGGTGCGGAAGGCTTTCCAGTTTTTCCATAAAGTAAGCACCCATTTTCTTTGCGTTTCCCGCCAGGTCACGATCCAGAAGTTCCGTGATCTGAGCCAGTGATGCCGCACAGCTGACCGGATGCCCGCCGTAGGTGGTTCCATGGGAGCCCGGGGTAAAGGCTTTTGCCACTTCACTGGTTGCACAGATCGCACCGATCGGCATTCCGCCGCCCATTGCCTTTGCCATGGAAACGATATCCGGTTTGATGCCGTAATTCATGTAGGACATCACGGCACCGGTTCTGCACCATCCGGTCTGCACCTCATCAAGAAGCAGCAGCAGACCCTTCTCATCACAGAATTTGCGAAGTCCGGTCATGAATTCCATCGTTGCCGGATGAACACCGCCCTCGCCCTGAACCGGCTCGATCATGATTGCGATGGTATCCTCGGTTACCGCCTCCTTGAAAGCTTCCAGATTGTTGAACTCGGCATAAGTAAAGCCCGGTGTCATGCTTCCGAATCCGATCTGGCATCCGTTATCC